>CAZUHU010000126.1:3206-11481 GCA_964620645.1 uncultured Chitinophaga sp. | reverse complement strand
GGTGTTTCTTCTTTCCTTTTAATCGGCTACTATTTTGACAGGCCCAGTGCAGTGGCTGCTTCTAAAAAGGCATTTATCGTTACCCGTTTTGCCGACCTCGGCTTTTTGATAGGTATACTGGTGTTATCCTTCCATGCGCAAACCTTAGACTTTAATACACTAATTGCGCGATTGACAGATAGCAATTCTCCGCAGTTAATGTCTGCCATCACAAGTGGCTTCTTCGGCATAAGTGCCTTAAGCTGGGGCTTAATGTTGGTGTTTGTGGGCGGTGCGGGTAAAAGCGCCATGTTCCCGCTACATATTTGGCTGCCTGATGCTATGGAAGGTCCAACGCCTGTATCGGCTTTAATACATGCCGCAACCATGGTGGTGGCCGGTGTTTATTTAGTGGCCCGCTTGTTCCCGGTGTTTGCCTTATCGGCACCGGTTACCTTAGAAGTTGTGGCCTGGGTGGGTGCGCTGTCCTCCTTATTTGCTGCAGTTATTGCCTGCACACAAACGGATATTAAACGCGTGTTAGCATACAGCACCATGAGTCAAATCGGCTATATGATGTTTGCGCTGGGGGTTTCCGGTTACGGAGGTGAACATGGTTTGGGTTATATGGCCTCTATGTTCCATCTGTTTACCCATGCCATGTTTAAGGCCTTGCTGTTCTTAGGGGCCGGTGCCGTTATCCATTATGTGCACAGCAACGAAATGGGCGACATGGGCGGGCTGCGCAAGCATATGCCGGTAACGCACATCACCTTCCTGATTGCTTGTTTGGCTATTGCAGGCGTGCCGCCATTAAGCGGCTTTTTTAGTAAGGAAGAAATATTGACGGCCGCTTTGCACAGCAATAAAGTTATTTATGGCATTGCCCTGTTTACTGCAGGCTTAACGGCCTTCTATATGTTCCGTTTGTATTTCTCCATCTTTTGGAAGAAGGACTACGAAACGCATGGCGCACATGATGATCATCACGGCGAAGCGCCACTAACCATGAAGTTGCCTTTAATGATTTTAGCAGTGCTGGCTATAGTTGCGGGCTTTGTTCCTTTTGGTGCGCTGGTTACTTCAGATGGGGCCCAACTGGAAACACATTTCCATTTATTATTGGCTATTGCACCGGTAGCGCTTGGCTTGGGCGGTATACTGCTGGCTATGGTAATGTATAAAAGCGAAAATGAAAAGCCGGCTAAGGTGGCCAATGCGCTGAAAGGATTGTACCAATGGGCTTATCATAAGTTTTACGTTGATGAGGTTTACCTGTTTGTAACCAAAAGGGTGTTGTTTAACCTTATTGGCAAACCGGCCGCCTGGGTAGATAAAAATGTAGTGGATGGTTTGGTGAACGGCGGAAGCATGGCTGCAGAAGATGGCAGCGAAGAGTTAAAAGTTTGGCAGGATGGCAATGTGCAGAGTTATGCTATTTGGTTTTTGGTGGGGGTGATTGCTTTGGCGGTTCTATTTATTTACGTAATGTGATTTCGGGAAAATGTATCTCTCTCTATTAATATTATTACCCGTACTAACTGCTACCGCGGTACTGTTTGCCAAGGAGGCAAGGCACATTCGCGTTATTGCCCTGTTGGGTTCAACGCTGCAGTTGTTCCTATGCGGCTGGTTGCTGTTTGCTTACCAGCACGAACGCGCTGCGGGTAATGCGGCGCAAATGCTGTTTGAACAAAACCAGATGTGGTATGCACCTTTTAGTATTGCTTACCATATAGGGGTTGATGGTATTTCCGTAGCCATGATATTGCTTACGGCGCTTGTGGTACTAGCGGGCATACTCGTAAGCTGGAATGTAGAGAAGATGACGAAGGAGTTTTTCTTCCTGCTGTTATTCCTCTCCGCGGGTGCTTATGGATTTTTCATTTCGCTGGACCTCTTCACCATGTTCTTCTTTTTAGAACTGGCGGTTATACCTAAGTTTCTGCTTATAGCCATTTGGGGTAGCGGTAAAAAGGAATACAGCGCCAACAAACTTGCCCTGATGTTGATGGGCGGCAGCGCTTTAGTGTTTGTTGGTTTACTGGGCCTTTACTTTTACAGCGGCATCAACTCGTTTGATTTAATGCAACTGAGCCAACTGCCTATACCTGCCGAGGTGCAGCACAAGTTTTTCCCGCTGTTGTTTTTAGGCTTTGGTGTGTTCGGTGCCTTGTTCCCCTTCCATACCTGGGTGCCTGATGGCCACTCTTCGGCACCAACCGCAGCCTCTATGTTTTTGGCAGGTATAAGTATGAAGCTGGGCGGCTATGGCTGTTTGCGTGTAGCCACGTATTTAATGCCCGAAGGTGCACATGAATACCAATGGGTAATAATTCTGCTGGCTGCTATTGCTATACTTTATGGTGCATTTGCCACCATGATGCAAACCGATTTGAAATACATCAATGCCTACTCTTCGGTTAGCCACTGTGGCTTTGTGCTGTTAGGTATTGGTATGTTAACCCAAACCGCTATAGTTGGTGCTGTATTACAAATGGTAAGTCACGGTTTAATGACGGCCCTTTTCTTCGCAGCTATAGGCATGTTGTATGAACGCACACATACGCGCATGGTGGCGCATATGGGCGGCTTATTAAAGGTGATGCCCTTTTTAGGAACCGTATTTTTTATTGCCGGCTTATGCTCGTTGGGCTTACCCGGCCTAAGCGGTTTTGTGGCGGAGATGACTGTGTTTATGGGTAGCTGGCAAAATGCAGATATGTGGTATCGCCTGGCTACTATTGCCGCCTGTGCTTCAATAGTAGTAACAGCAGTTTATATTTTGCGCGCACTGGGCAAGGTTATGATGGGCCCTATAGTAGATAATCATCATACTGAATTAAGCGATGCATCGTGGAATGAGAAGTTGGCAGCCGTAGTATTGATTGCAGGCATATTGGCTATAGGTATTGCTCCGTTTTGGTTGCAGCACTTAATACAGCCGGGAGCGCAAACCATTATTCAAAATGTAGCAAAGGCGGGTTTTTAGCATGGAGTGGATGACAACCATAATGGCAATGAAGTTTGAGCTGGCGCTAACGGCTATCATTTTCATTTTGCTGTTTTTAAAGATAGACGGGCGAGCCGGTAACGAATCTGTTATCCGTTTTACCAACCTGTTGTTATTGTTAAACCTTGCGCTTGGTTTTGTATGGAATAAAGATGCGCAACTGTTTGGGGAGATGTTTAAGAGCAACAGGCTGTTAGCCATTGAAAAAAATGTGTTGAACCTGGCTACTTTAATTATCTCCTTGTTTAGTTATGAGTGGCTGAAGAAACACAAGCATGTGTCAGAGTTTTATTTGCTGATGCTTTCAAGTCTTTTAGGGTTGTTCTTTATGCTAAGCAGCGGCAACTTGCTGATGTTTTACCTGGGGCTTGAACTTTCCACCATTCCGTTAGCAGCCCTGTGTAATTTTGATTTAGAGAAGAAAGCAAGCGGCGAAGCCGCGCTGAAGATGATACTGTCATCAGCCTTTTCATCTGCCATTTTGTTATTCGGTATCTCTTTGGTTTACGGCAGCTGCGGCACCGTTAACTTTAGCGAAATTGCCGTGAACCTTTCAGGTGGCAAGATGCAGATGCTGGCGCTTATAATTGTGTTTACCGGTTTTGCATTTAAACTGTCGGTTGTTCCCTTCCATTTATGGACAGCCGACGTTTACGAAGGTTCGCCGGTAGCCGTAACGGCTTATTTATCGGTTGTAAGTAAAGGAGCTATGGCCTTTGCGTTTATTTCTACTTTTTACACCGCCTTTGGTAATTTGGCTATCACCTGGTTTTATCTGCTTGCTTTTGGCGCAGCTATCTCCATGCTGGTGGGCAACCTTTTTGCTATGCGGCAAACAAACCTTAAACGTTTCCTTGCGTTCTCTTCCATAGCGCAGGTTGGTTATTTGCTTATTGGTATTTCCTCTATTACTGCTGCGGGCGTGGCTTCCGTAGTTTATTTTGTTTTGATATATGTGTTCAGTAACCTGGCAGCTTTTGGTGTGGTTTCAGTTATAGCTTCGTTAACAGGCAGAGAGACTATTGATGAATACAAAGGCCTGTACAAATCCAACCCTTCACTGGCGCTTATATTGGCGCTGGCTCTTTTCTCTTTAGCCGGTATTCCGCCAACAGCGGGCTTTTTCGGCAAACTGTTTTTGCTTACCACGGGCGCGGCTATGGGGCAGTGGTGGTTAATCATTTTTGCTTCGCTTAATCTCATCATTTCGCTGTATTACTACCTCCGAATTGTGCGCGCCATGTTTGTTGATGAGAGCAGTGAACCACTAAGCAAGCTATCCTTAAATAACCCGGCATTTATTGCCCTTATGCTTTGTGTGTTGGGTATAGTGGTTACAGGCTTTGTAGGTAAAACGTTTGATGTAATATTTGAGATGGCAGCTAAAATGTAGCTCCCCCAACCTACCCTAAAGGGCAGGAACAAAAAACAAAAGTAAAATGGCAATTAACCAGAACCATACGTTTGATGACCTTGAAGGAGTAAAGTGTGCCATTGTAGAAAAGAATGCGAAGCCTGAGCGTGTTGCCTTTCTTAAAGAGCTTTTAGAATTTAACGGATATACAGTTGTTGTTTCGCAAACGCCGGCGCCCAAGGCAGCGGCCCCAAAACCGGGAGAAGAAGCGCCACCACCACCGGTAGCCCCTAATACGTTTACCATAGGCGTTACTGATGTAACCTTTAATGCCACCAATGCCATCTTTGGCCGCTTATTACGCACTAAAGATGGACACGTGGTTAGCCTGAAATACTGGCAGCAAAAGGAAACGGTAAGCGATGACTTTAAACCCTACTTCGCGAAGACCTGGAGATAACATGCAAACGCGTAACAAATAAAAAAGCGCCCTTATAGGGCGCTTTCTGTTTTATAGCACATGCTTCGACGGGCGCAGCATGACAGAAGTGTTTAGTGATTGTCTCCGCCAAAGAAACGTTCTTCGATAAGGTCGGCATTGTAAGCTACTTCAAAAATTATTTCATCCAGCAGCTCAGGAGTTGTCCATTCCACAACGGGTGATGACTGAACGATAACTGTTTCACAAGGTTTGCCCTCTTTGTCTTTATCGGGGATCACAGTTACGGCACTATAAAAACCGTAGCCACCTTCCTTTAACAGGTTATATAAGTTAAGGCCTTGAGAGTACACGCCGCAGCGGCTATCAATTAGTATGGCATCTTTTTGCTGAAACCAACGCTTAGGCACTACGCGTACGTAAACAAACTGGTAACGGAATTTGCCATCTTTTAAAGGTATGGCTACATCTAATCTCCACACATCCGGAGATAGCTCATCCAATTTGTAATTGCGACGACGCGCAACGTTGGTTAGGGCACTTCTTAAATCTAACATGGGTATGGGTTTTGGGTTATTAATTAAACTCAAATTAAATCTTCCGCTTCGAAATACTCAACAATTTTCCTCTTTAATAATTCCTCCTGCTCTTTTAGCGCCAGCGGGGGAAGCTCCTCGTTCTTTATATAATGGGGCCAGCCTTCTTCATCGGTATGGCTGTATTTAAAATAGCCCTCAGGCGACATTAACTTACAAACGGCCACATGCATTAGGTTTTGCTTGTCTTCTTTCTCCCAGGTATCCTTAACCTGCCCCACCTCGTTCATACCTATTATAAACAGCATGGCATTTATATCGGGCCTTTGCCCAAAGCGCTCCTTAACGTAATTGCGGACGGTGTACCATTTCAGCGCGAAGCTTTTTTCTTCTTCGCTTTTATTTTCGTTAAGCAGGGGCATTAGTGTCCTTTTATTTTCCCTTTGGGGTCAATTACAAAATCATCGGCATCATTTAAAAAGCGGAAGGTCTCACGCAACTTTTTCAACTCGTCGTAGTTCAGCTCAACAGTAGTAACATCCTCATTGTGTTGTTGGTGGTAAAGTACATTGCCCAGGGCATCAACGGCCATGCTATCGCCGCTATGGTAAATATCGTTGCCATCATTACCAACACGGTTTAGGCCGATGCAGTAACTTTGGTTTTCAATAGCGCGGGCAATTAATAAATACTTCCAGGCCTGCACCCTGCGCTCAGGCCAATTGGCTACGTATAACAGCACATCATATTCTGCATTCCGGTTACGGCTCCAAACCGGGAAGCGCAGGTCGTAACAGATAAGCGGGCAAATTCGCCAGCCGTTTAGTTCAACTACTATTTTTTCTCTTCCGGCTGTATAGATTTTCTCTTCGCCGCTTAGCGAAAACAGATGGCGTTTGTCATACGTTTCAAATGTTCCATCGGCGCGCATCCAAACAAGGCGATTGTAATAGCGGCCTTCTTCAGTTATAATGAGGCTGCCGGTAAGCACACAGTTTTTTTCAGCCGCAGTTGCACGCATCCATTGTATGGCGCTGCCATCCATGGTTTCTGCCAGCTCCTTGGCCTTCATGCTGAAGCCTGTGCTGAACATTTCGGGCAATACAATTAAATCAGTAGGCTGCTTTATAGCATTAATCTTCTCCGAAAACATATCCAGATTGGCCGGGATGTTTTCCCAATGGAGATTGGATTGAATAAAGGTTATCTGCAACTTGTTCATTTGCAGAGGCAAGTTACAAAAGGTGCAGCAAAAGCCCTGCTTTAATTAAGATACTTAGCAATCTTTTTATAGTTTGGATGTACCAACCAATTAACCACTTATGGAAGACAAAATGCAGTTGCTGAAAGTGCGCAACTTTAACGATGTAATAAACGACTCATTGGGGTTTTTAAAATTAAACATCAACGTTCTGCTGCGCTTTATTGTTACGGCCGTGCTGCCTTTTACCCTTATAGGCAGCTGGTTTTTTTCCGGCTATTTTTCATTTCTGGGTCAAATGATGGGCCATGGCACTATCGGCCTGCCAACAGGCTTCGCAACTCAAATAGCCCTTATATGCCTTGGCATGTTGCTGATGATGGCAGCCGGTATAAGCCAGGCTACCGGCTTGATAAGCCTTTTTACCTTATACGAAAAATCAACGGAAGGAGTAGTTACAGCCGATGAATTGTTTGCTGCCGTTAAGAGAGATGCCCTGCGCCTGGTTGGTTTCTACTTTGCGTTAATGTTTTTCATGGTTATGGCCTTTGCGTTGTTGTTTGCGGTTATAGGCGCGTGCTTTTACAGCGGTATAATATTTCTGGGGGTGTTAATGTTTATTGCCGTTTATATAGGAATGATTTATGTGAGCATAGCCATTATGTTTTCGCCCTTTATCTACATGCGCGAAAGGCTTG
Source organism: uncultured Chitinophaga sp. (assembly GCA_964620645.1). GTDB lineage: Bacteria > Bacteroidota > Bacteroidia > Chitinophagales > LD1 > Bog-950. The sequence continues at coordinate 4,261 of CAZUHU010000126.1, read as the reverse complement.
GTGTAATGGAAAGCATTAAGCGCTCCTTATACTTAATTAAGGGTTATTGGTGGCGCACCTTCGGGGCATTTTTGGTAATGTATTTTATAGTGGGGTTTGCCAGTATGATATTCACCATACCGTTTTATGCCATGTGGTTTAACCAGATATTCAGCATGGCCCGTACAGGTGTGCCAAGTTTTGAATTTGGTATAGGTGGCCGACTTGCGGTTATGTTTATGTTTTGCGGTACCAGCGTACTTTCGTCCTTTATATTTGTATCGGTAATAATGCAGTATTACAACCTGGTGGCTATAAAAGAGGGACCTGCAGAGCCTGAGTTAAGCAGCGCTCCTAACCAGTTGTACGAATAATTAAATACGGGAAATAAGGTCTGCTGCCTTTTTAAGCGTTTCTTCTTCTTTAGCAAAACAGAAACGCACAATGCTGTTATCAATGTTATTGCGGTAGAATACCGAAACGGGAATTGCAGCCACGCCCATGTCTTTTGTCATACGCTTAACAAACTCCACATCACGCTCCTCACTTATTTTGCTGTAAGCGGCTAATTGAAAATAAGTGCCTTCGCACTTTAGCAGCCTGAAGCGCGAAGATTGAATAGCCGTACGGAAATAGTCGCGTTTCTTTTGATAGTTGGCAGATAACTCCAGGTAAAGCTCTTTATGCAAAAGCACATCAGCAAAAGCCGCCTGTGCCACGCTGTTAACTGCAAACACATTAAACTGGTGCACCTTACGGAATTCCTTCATCAGGTTTTCGGGTGCAATGCAATAGCCCACCTTCCAACCGGTGCAGTGGTAGGTTTTACCGAAAGAGGAAACAACAAAAGCGCGTTCTGCCAGTTTAGGGTAACGCAATACGCTTTGGTGTTCGGCTTCGTCGTATATGATATGCTCATATACTTCATCGCTAAGGATAATGATGTCGGAATCTTTCGTCAGCTTTTCCAACTGCTGCATATCAGCCTTGGTAAGCACAGTGCCCGATGGATTGTGTGGCGTGTTAATCACAATCATGCGGGTGCGCTGGTTAATTAAGCGCTGCACCTTTTGCCA
>CAZUHU010000126.1:0-3106 GCA_964620645.1 uncultured Chitinophaga sp. | reverse complement strand
TCGCGCAGTTGCATATTGCCGGCCATTAAAGCGTATTGGTTTTGCCCGCTACGCATGGCTTTTTCCATAGCCTCAATTAAAAGCGGATGAGGGTTGTAATCCGGAAAACCCTGCGATAGGTTAACGGCATTATGCTCCCTTGCAAGGGCACTCATAACCGTAAAAATGGTTGTGCCTACATTGGGTAATTTAGAACTTATGCCGGAAGGGAAATTCATTATTAGACTCGAAAATTAGATAATTGGAAGATGTGAAAATGCAAACACAAAAGCAAGGCGCTTAAGCAGCAGCCTATAAATATTTATCGAGGTCAGCTACCTTTAAATCAACGGTTATTCGTTTCAGTTCCTGCTCTTTTTCCTTCTCGCAAATCAACAGCACATCTTTTGTATCTATAACGCAGTAACCTTCAAGGCCTTGCACTACAACCAGTTTATCATCGGGCACCATAATCATGTTGTGGCTGCTATCGTAAATTTTTACGTTGGCTCCTGCCACAGCATTCTCCAGGTAATCGTGCTCGTAAACATCATAAAGGCTATCCCATGTGCCTATGTCACTCCAGCCAAACTCAGCCGGTACGGTATACACATTATCTGCCTTCTCCATTACACCATAATCAATTGAAATATTGGTGCACTGCGAGTAAGCATCAAGAATAAATTTGGCTTCGCCCGGTGTATTGTAATACTGGTGCCCGTCTTTAAATGCATCGCTTATTTCAGGCAGGTACTTGCGCATTTCATCCAGTATGGTTTTGGCTTTCCATACAAACATGCCGCTGTTCCACAAAAAGTCGCCGCTTTTTAAAAAGGTAGTGGCAATTTCAAGTGTTGGTTTCTCGGTAAAGGTTTTCACTTTATAAAAACCATCAGGGCTGTGCTCGTCTTCAAACTGTATGTAGCCATAGCCTGTTGCCGGCTTGGTTGGCTTCATGCCTAAAGTAACCAGGTACGAGTTGTTACTTACAAACTCAATACACTTTTGTATAATGGCAATACACTTCTCTTCCTGTAGTATAAGGTGGTCGCTTGGTGTAATTATTACCGTAGCATCCTTATCGCGGCTGTATATCTTATCACAGGCGTAGGCAATGCATGGGGCTGTATTACGGCGCACAGGTTCCTTAAGTATCTGATTATCCGTAAGCTGGGGCAGTTGCTCTTTTAACAGTGCTTCGTAATCATCATTAATAACTACATAAATGTTCTCTTTTGGAACAAGTTGCAGAAAGCGCTCGTATGTAAGTTGGATGAGCGTTTTACCAGTATTAAGTATGTCCAGAAACTGTTTAGGCTTCGCTGTTCGGCTTTCCGGCCAAAAGCGACTTCCGATGCCTCCGGCCATTATCGCAACATATACGTTGCTCATTGAGCTTTAAGTTTTGTTAACCAAAGAGGCGCAAAAATAAATAAAGCAGCAAGCTTTAAAACAAGTTCTTAAATTCGCCATCCTTTTTTAAAAAAGGTTTAGTAAATTAAAGCTTCGATAAATACAGGCACTATCGGTTAAATACTACCCTTGAATTATTTTAAAACATCAGCATGGCAGTAGAAGCAATGGAGCTTACCGATTCGCTCCAGGAATACTTTGGCTTTAACGCCTTTAAAGGCAATCAGGAAAAAATTATAAAAAGCCTGCTCAGCGGTAAGGACACCTTTGTTATTATGCCTACCGGTGGTGGCAAAAGCCTGTGCTACCAGCTACCGGCTATTATCAGCGAGGGGGTAGCTATCATCATATCGCCACTTATTGCATTAATGAAGAACCAGGTTGACCTGGTGCGCAATTACAGCAGTAAGGACCATATCGCCCACTTTCTTAACTCATCGCTAACCCGTACTGAGCGTAATGCCGTTATTAAGGACATACGTAGCGGTAAAACCAAAATGCTGTATGTAGCGCCCGAAACGCTAACAAAAGACGACACGGTTGAACTGTTTCAGGAAGTTAAAGTGAGTTTTATAGCTATTGACGAGGCCCACTGTATAAGCGAATGGGGCCACGACTTTAGGCCCGAGTACCGCCGCATACGCGAGATTATTGAAGCTATAGGGCAAAAATTCCCCATTATAGCGTTAACGGCTACCGCTACCCCTAAGGTGCAGAGCGATATTGTAAAAACGTTGTTGCTTAAAAAGCCCAACATCTTTATATCCTCTTTTAACAGGCCAAACCTTTATTACGAAATACGTCCTAAGAAAACGCCGCAACTGGCCATTAAAAACATGGTGCAGTTTATTAAGCAGCGTAATGGCAAAAGCGGCATTGTTTACGTAATTAACCGCAAAACGGCCGATGAACTTAGCCAGGTACTGCGCGCTAACGGTATTAAAGCAGGCGCTTACCACGCCGGCCTTGATGGTAAAGTGCGCACCCAAACCCAGGATGCCTTTTTGATGGAGGAGTTGGATGTGATTGTGGCAACCATTGCCTTTGGTATGGGTATCGATAAACCGGATATCCGTTTCATTATACATTATGATATACCCAAGAGCCTCGAGAACTATTACCAGGAAACCGGCCGAGCCGGGCGCGATGGACTGGATGGCGAGTGTGTAGTGTATTTCTCATATAAGGATATTTCTAAATTAGAGAAGCTGCTGCGCGATAAAACAGTGGCAGAGCGCGACCGTAACATACAGTTGATTAACGAAAGCGTGGCCTATATTGAAAGCGCCGAATGCCGCCGCAAGTTTTTGCTGCATTACTTTGGCGAAGAGTTTAACGATAAGGATTGTAACAAGATGTGCGACAACTGTCGCCACCCGAAAGAGAAGATTGACGTTACTGCCGACACCAAGTACGCAATTGAAAGTATAAAGGCTGTAAAAGAAAACCATGACCTGCCGTACATGGTTAAATTCCTGATGGGTAAAAAGGCTAAGGAACTTACCGACTTTAAATACGATAAGAACCCGTTGTTTGGTAAAGGGGCCGATAAGGATGAGCACCACTGGAACAGCGTTATACGTAATGCCAGTATGCTGGGCCTTATTGAAAAGGACATTGAAGAATACGGCAAGCTGAAGATTACCAAAAAAGGACAGGAGTACGCTAAAAAACCTTTTGCTATAAAGGTGAGCATTAACCACAACTACGAGGA
>CAZUHU010000125.1:0-11548 GCA_964620645.1 uncultured Chitinophaga sp. | reverse complement strand
TTAACCCCGTTAAAACACTCCGCTACCTTGTCTAAACCAGTTAGCCTTTGGCAGGCTTCATCAGCATATAACGGCAAAGCAGAATACCGCTTCAACTGCTGCATGTCGTCCCACGCATCCTTATGCAGCGGTTGTTCCACCAGCAGGCAGCCCTCTTTTTTCAGCCAATCAATTTTTTCCCGGGCTTCTTCTATACTTTTCCATCCCTGGTTTACATCAACGGCAAAGGGCTTACTACAAAGTTGCTTGTAGTTAGCTATCATAGCTTCATCCTGCTTACCATCCAGCTTTATTTTAAACATGGCGAAACCAAATGCGTTGGCTTCTTCAATCTTCTGCTGCATTTCATCAATAGGGCAAACACCAATAGTATAGGTTCCCTGAGGAAATTGGACACTCTCAATACCCAGCAATTCGTTTACTGATTTGTTTTCTATTTGTGCCTGTAATTGCCACAGTGCCATATCAAGCGCAGCCTTCGCCGCCATGTTAGGGCTTGCGTCTTTCTTTAGGGCATTACGCCATTCAGCACAGGTAGTTAAGTTGCCGTTTTGTGCCGCAAATTTTTTGAGGAAGTCTATAACGCTCTCTTGCGTTTCCGGCAGATAAGGAGGCAGTGTTGCTTCGCCCCATGCTGTGACGCCGTTATGTTCAAGCTTAACATAAACTACATCCGTTCCGCTACGCACGCCATGCGCAATACGGAAAGGATATTTAAACCTGAGTTGGTAAGGAATGGAAGTAAGTTTCACAACCGTAAGTTGTTGCTAATACACGCCAAAGTAAACAATTACTTCAGTGCATTAGCAACCTCTGCAGCTGCTTCGCTCAACTGTATAGCGCCGCGAACTTTTAGGCCGCTCTCATCTATAATGCGCTTGCCTTCTTCGGCATTAGTGCCTTGTAAGCGAACAATGATTGGCACCGGAATATTGCCTATAGACTTGTAAGCATCAACAATACCCTGCGCAACACGGTCGCAACGAACGATACCACCGAAAATGTTTACAAGGATAGCCTTAACGTTAGGGTCTTCCAATATGATACGGAAAGCCTTTTCAACACGCTCGGCATTGGCAGTGCCCCCCACGTCAAGGAAGTTTGCAGGCTCGCCACCGGATAGTTTGATGATATCCATGGTAGCCATTGCAAGGCCGGCACCATTAACCATACATCCTACGTTGCCATCAAGCTTTACGTAGTTAAGGTCAGCTTCTTCGGCTTCTATTTCAATAGGGTCCTGCTCGTTTTTATCCTTTAGCGGCGCTAAATCCGGGTGACGGTAAAGAGCGTTATCGTCTAACGATATTTTACCATCCACCGCAATAATGCGATTGTCAGATGTTTTTAAGCATGGGTTAATTTCAACCATGCTGGCGTCGGTAGACATGTAGGTGTTGTAAACCGCCTTTACAAATTTGGTCATGTCCTTAAAGGCATTGCCGCTAAGGCCAAGGTTAAATGCAATTTTACGGCACTGGAAATCCTGTAAACCAACTTTAGGGTCAATCCATTCCTTCTGCACTTTATCCGGTGTTTTCTCCGCCACCTCTTCTATATCCATACCACCTTCGGTAGAATAAATGATTACGTTTTTACCGGTACCACGGTCAAGTAGTACAGAGAAGTAAAACTCTTTCGGCTCGCTTTCGCCGGGGTAGTAAACATCCTGTGCAACAAGTATCTTGTTTACCTTACGGCCCGCTGCACCGGTTTGTTTAGTTACCAGCACATTGCCCAATATATTGGTTGAAATAGTTTTAACCGCATCAATATTTTTTGCCAGGGCAACACCACGCTGCTCGGTGCCTTGTATAACACCCTTGCCACGGCCACCGGCATGTATCTGGCTTTTTACCACCACCCAGTCGCTGTTATAAAGCTCCTTCAGCTTTTTAGCGGCATCAATAGCCTGCTCGGGGGTTTCAGCAACAAAGCCCTCCTGTATAGAGGCGCCGTTCTTCTTCAATAGCTCTTTAGCCTGGTATTCATGTAAATTCATGCTCTTAATTTAAACGGGACGAAAATAAGCGGAACGCGGGAATACGCAAGGGGCATTTACTAACCGCATTTATCGCTGAATAACAACGTAATGGCTTTGTTTTTTACCCCCATACTCCAGGGTGTAGAAATAAGTGCCGTCCGGAACGTTTTCCTCTTTATAAGTGCCCTTCCAATCGTTTTGGTAGTCATCCGCCTGGTAAACAATACGGCCATAGCGGTTAAATACCTTTATAGCTACCGGTGCAAAATTCTCAATGCCCTCAAAAACCAAAGCGTCATTTTTGCCATCTCCATTAGGGGAAATTCCTCCTATTTCCGGCAGCCCGTCAGGGCAGGTAATATCAATAGTTATAACCGCAGTATCGCAAAGGTTGGCAGCGTTACATATAGAATAATAGAAAGAATCTAAACCACAGGCATTAAGAAAGGACAGCGACAGCCGAATTTCCTGCGTAATAGAATCAAAGTTCAGATTATAGTTCAATTGACTACCACTTGCATCCCAAACAGCGGTAATATGGAAGGCCGATGAATCAGGAGCATAATCGTTGCCGGCAACACCAAGCACAAGCCCGTTATTGTTGCCATCATATTGCATTGTAAAGGCATCGTTTACGGCAACCGGGGCGGCTAAATTGCCTATAACCGTAACATACACTACCGCAGTATCGCATTGGTTAAAAACGTCGCAAATAATGTAGGTAAAAGTATCGCTACCCAGGTAGTTGTTGTCAGGCGTGTATTCTACCTGGTTATTGCTGTTTACGGTCACGCTGCCATGTTGCGGACCGTTATTTATGGTAACAGTTAAAGCATCACCCTCGGGATCGGCATCATTACTAAGTACGGGCAGCACAGCAAGTGCATTTACATTAACGGTAAACGTATCGTTTTGCGCTACCGGCGCGCTGTTAAAGTTAACTACCGTAATGTAAACAACAGCCGTATCACACAAGCCGCCATTATCGCATATAACATAGATCAATGAATCGGCACCTACAAAATTGTTATCAGGCACATAGTTAACAGCATTGCCTGCTACACTTGCGGTTCCGTTAAAAGGCCCGCTTATCACGCTTATTGTTAGGGGGTCGCCATCAGTGTCGTAATCGTTAGAAAGTACGGGCAGGTTTACCGATTGGTTTTTATTAACGCTGAAGGTATCGTTTACAGCAAGCGGGTAGCTATTGGCGCCAAACACATTTACTACCACAACGGCAGTATCGCACAAACCGGTAGTATCACAAGCTGAATATTGCAATGAATCTGCACCAACAAAGTTTACGGCAGGGGTATAATTGAGAAACAAACCTGATACAGTTGCGGTGCCATGTAATGCAGGTGCAATTATTGTAAACGTCAGAGGGTCACCATCGGCGTCCGCATCATTGGCATAAACGGGCAAAACGCTTAATTGATTTTCGGGCACTGCGAAGGTATCGTTAAGCGCAACGGGCGCCGTTTGTGCAAAAAGTATTTGCAGGCAGAAAAGCGAAGAAATAGTAAGTAGCAGTTTCTTCATCAACCGTTTTGAGCCTTTAAAAATCCCAGCGCCTTTTCCACCAGGTTTTTAGACCCTATAAATATAGCAGTGCGTTCGTGAAGTTCCGTAGGTTGAATATCAAGAATGCGTTGATAACCATTGCTTGCAAGCCCACCGGCCTGTTCTACTATAAAGCCCATAGGTATACATTCGTAAAGCAGGCGGAGCTTGCCTTTGGTTTCGCCCTTATTGGCGGGGTAAAGAAATATACCGCCCTTTATAAGGTTGCGGAACAAATCGCCCACCATGGAGCCTATATAACGTAGCGAATAAGGGCGCGAGCTTTCTTTATCTATTGCAGTGCACCAGCTAATAAACGACTTCACCTCATCACCCAGCTTTTCAAAATTACCCTGATTAACGCTGTATATCTTACCGCTTTCAGGCATCTTAATGTCAGCATGCGAAAGATAGAACTCATTATCGCCGGTGGCCAATGTAAAACCGTAAACACCTTTACCAACCGAAATAACCAACACAATTGAGCTGCCATAAACCACAAAACCGGCTGCTTTGGTTTGGGTGCCTACCTGTAAAAAGTCGGCATTGTTTACATCGCCTATTATGCTCAGGCGTTCGTTTACTGAAAATATGGTGCCTATGGGTGCCAGTACATCAATATTAGAGGAACCATCCAATGGGTCCACCGCTATTGTATATTTTCCTAACTGATTTAAGGTAACAACCCCTTCGTTCTCTTCCGAAAGGTAGCCGGCGCAGCTTCCGCTTACCTTCAGGTAGTCCATCAAAATTTTATTAGAAAGGTCATCCAGCTTTTGAACGCTCTCGCCCTGCACGTTAGTAGTGCCGGTACCACCGCTTATATCGCTTAAGCCGGCATTATTTACCAGGCGGCCAATTACTTTACAGCCTTCCGCCAGGCTTAACAGCAGTTTAGTCAGTTCAAACTCGGCATTGGCCGTTAAAAAATCCTGCAACTTCGTTCCTTTCTTCATCTCTATTTTGTTTCAGCGGGCAAATATAAAATTTCAGCCTTTAGCCGCGTTTTACGATTCAAACAGAAACATGCGCCAAAGCAGGTATAGCGGAGGAAGTAGAAACAACAAGGCGAATACCACAGACAACAAAAAGGCCTTTCCCGCTTCCCATCTTTCAACGTTCCGCAACAGATAGATATTGCAAAACATACCTAAGGCCGTGTAAAAAGCACCGCCCATAATTGGTAAAAGCACAATAGCAAATACTTCATCTGCGCCTGCCCACTCAAACAATACGGATACTAACACAAAAGAGAAGAAGACAAAAAGCAGCGTGATAAAGCCAAATGAAAGCCTAAGGAAAATTTTCATCTTATTGCTTTACCTGCACCCTTTTGAGGTTGAGGATATTAAGGGCGTTAGGCGTTAAGCCGGTAATGTTTTTTTGCGTAAGCCGCAATACTTCATCGTAGTATAAAGGCACAATGGGCGCCTCGTCAATTATTATCTGTTCCATTTGCAAATACATAGCATTGCGTTTTCCCAAATCCTGCTCAGCAACCGCTTTTTCGTACAACTCATCAAACTTAGTATTGTTGAAACGCGAATAGTTGGGGGGTGCAATGTTCTTGCTGTAAAACGCAGCAAGGTAGGTTTCGGGGTCGCTGTAATCCGCAATTAATGATGCACGGAAAAACGGTGCCTTACCGCTGGCCTTCATTTCTTTAAGTAGAGATGACTGTGTAAGTTCTACCTTAACTACTACACCAATTTGTTGTAACTGTTTGCTGATGTTAAGGGCATACTCCTTGTAAAAATCGCTGGTATACAATTTAATTTCCGGCAGGCCTTTGCCATTGGGGTAACCCGCTTCAGTTAGCAGTTTGCCGGCAAGTTCAGGATCGTATGTGTAACCATGCAGAGAGCTGTTGTCGTAATCGCCAAAGCCGGGCGGAACAAACCCACGGCTGGCAGCAGTGCCAATGCCATTGCGCAGATATTTTACAAGCTCCTCACGATTAAATCCGTAGTTTATAGCCTGTCTTATCTTTTTATTCAACAAAGGATTGGCTTTGTCCTCCTTCATCAAAAAGCAGAGGTATTCCGTATTTAAATAGGATGATTTATAGAAACTGAATTTTTCTTTCCATTCGGTTTTAGGTTCCCCGTTATCATCCAGCATTTCATCTATATAAGCGCCATCAATACCGCTTACAAAATCAAGTTCGCCTTGCTTAAAGGAAAGGAACTCGGTTTTCGTGTTCTCAATAAAACTAACCTTAATACCATCCAGGTAAGGCAATTGATTTTCTCCTTCTTTCTCAAAGTAGTTTTTGTTTTTCAACAGCACCAGGGCTACACCTTCTTTCCAGTTAGGGAACACAAAAGGCCCCGTGCCAACCGGGTGCGAACGAAAACCCTTCCCGTATTTATCAATAGCTTCTTTAGGTATTATTGAACAATACTGCATACTTAAAATACCAAGCATTGGGCGGAAAGGGGTCAGCAACTTAAGACGGAATGTAGAATCATCTATCGCAACAAAGGGCTCCACCGTATCTATTTTGCCGTTAAATACCCACGAGCCTTTAGCAGCCGTGGCAGGGTTTATCAGGCGCTGAAAACTAAACACTACATCCCTGGCGTTTACAGTGCGACCTTTACTTTCCGCAAAGCAGGCGTCGTCATGAAAAAAAACATCAGTGCGTAAATGGAACGTATACACCAAACCATCAGGGCTTATCTCCCAGCTTTTAGCAATAGCAGGTTGTATGGTAAGCGAATCATCTAACTGCACCAGCGAATTGAACAAATGATTAACCGCCCATATATTCGATTGGTCTGAAGCAAATGCCGGGTCTAAAGAAGTAATACCCGAGGCCTGATTGTAGCGGAAGAACTTGCCGCTTTTATCATGACCCTTGTTGCAACTATTGCAGGATGAAAAAACGAGTGAGGAAAGCAGCAGGGCTGTATACAGTATATTCTTCATAACGCCGGGTTAAACGCATTGCGTACTTGCGAATATACCATGCCCCCTAAGTGAAACAGCAAATGGCGACTGGCGGATATGCACAGCCGGCTTGTGGATGAAGGCTTATTTCTTTTTGAAGTCGCCGTTTTTCCAGGCGCGTATAAACTCGGCCCAGGCAAGCGGGTTAAAGATGTTCTGTGCGGGACCTTGCTTATAGAAATAGGTTTTTGCCGAGTTATTGCGAAGTGCAATAGAGGTTGCTTCTCCCCCATCCATTTCCAGCTTTTCGCCAAGTTCAGCAAGGCGTTCGCGCTCCAGGTTCTTTTTGGCCCTTTCAATATCGTCATCCGGCAGGCGCAGGTCCTTAAAGGCTTGTTTAAACCCTTCCCGATCGCCCCATGGGTAAATAATAATGGGGTTCATGTAGTACTCCGTCTTGGTCATTAGCTGAATAACGGAAAACTTATCGCCGGTTAAGTCAATAGGTATAATGTAATATGCAGGCTTATAACCTATTGAAGTAAAGAAAAGTGTATCGCCAACACGGGCGGCAAACGAAAAGAAGCCGTCGGGGCCTGCTTGTGTTATACGGCCCTGGTTAAGCACCGTAACGTGAGCAAAAGGCACCCCCATTAAACTATCGGCGGTTAAGGCATAGCCAGAAAACTGTATGATACGTCTTTCCTGTTGTTGAGCCCAAACAACCGAGGTAAAAGCAAAAAGGCTCAGAAGCAGTAATGTATATCTTTTAATAGCAATTGACACGCGAGCGAATTTATAAATCCTGAACTCATTAACCCTAAAATATTGTGCCTGATTAGAAAGGTCGATGGGAATTAACAGAAAATTAAGAACCGGCTAAAATGAAATGGGATGGCTTGTTTCCGGCCATCCCTCTCTGATTTATTCTTTATAGAAACGTTTGATGTGCACCAGGTGCCCGCTTTCGTCATACATGGTTAGCACATATAAACCATCCATGTAGTTTTCAAGATTAACCGCCAATTGGTTACAACCACATTCGGTATGTAACTCAGTCATTACGCGGCCTGTTATATCCAAAATCTTAATCAGGCTGTGGTCCGCATTCAGTTCCGGCTCAATGTATAACATATCCGTTGCCGGGTTAGGGAACATCTTTATGCTCACATTACTGCGGCGGTTAAACTCCTCAATCTTCTGTAACTGGCTTTTTGAAGTTGATTCGGCCAGTTCATTTTTATCCTGCGCGTAAACAGCGCTCAGATTAATCAGCACTAAGGCGGCGATTGAAAGTATTTTGTTCATAGCATTGGGTGTTATGCAGCTATGACCATGTCCTGCCACCTGAGTTTAATCAGTTGTGTTAGGTTGCTCGATTTTTAGGAATTCTTTAACAAGGGCAGTTCCGCGGGAAGAACAATGGTCCGGACTGAAATGTTATAAGAGCGCCGTATGTTTATTAAGTGTTTAAAACCCTAAAAAGGGTGCTGTGGCAGGCAGCTTTCAGTTCAAATTACCCCTACCCTTAATTATATTTGCGGCCTCATTTTACAAACTCTCATCCTTAGGGTGCAAAACCAAATACATGTTGAATCTGCGTAGTACTGACCACTTTGTAAACCGCCACATAGGCATTGATGAAAAATCTTTACAGGAAATGCTTGCTGCCATTGGCGTAAGCAGTGTTGATGAATTGGTTGACCAAACCGTACCGGCAAACATACGCCGCCGCGAAAAGCTAAACCTGCCTGAAGCGCAAAGCGAATACAACTACTTAAAAGAACTGCGCAAAAAGGCAGCAAAAAACAAAGTGTTCCGCAGCTATATAGGCATGGGCTACTACAACAACATTACCCCGGCTGCCATACGCCGCAACATTTTTGAAAACCCGGGATGGTATACCCAATACACGCCTTACCAGGCCGAGATTGCCCAGGGGCGCCTGGAAGCCTTATTAAACTACCAAACCATGGTAAGCGACCTAACCGGCCTGCCTATTGCCAACGCCAGTTTGCTGGATGAAGGCACTGCTGCAGCGGAGGCCATGCACATGTTTTGGGGCTTAAAGAACAAAAAGGATGCCCTGCACAATAAGTTCTTTGTTTCATCCCTCGTATTTCCACAATCGTTGGAGGTAATACGCACCCGTGCCGAATACCTGGGAATTGAAGTAGTAGTGGGCGACCACAATACCGTAGCATTAGACAAAGACTTTTTTGGAGCTCTGCTGCAATACCCTGCTGTGGATGGCTCAGTGCCCGATTACAGCAGCTTTATTGCTAAAGCGAAAGAGGTAGAATGTTATGTATGTGTGGCAGCCGATTTACTTGCTTTAACCCTACTGACCCCTCCCGGTGAATGGGGTGCAGACTGTGTACTGGGCAACTCGCAGCGTTTTGGCGTGCCTATGGGTTTTGGCGGCCCTCATGCTGCATTCTTTGCCACTAAAGATGATTACAAGCGTATTATCCCCGGTAGAATTATCGGGGTTTCAATAGACTCTCAGGGTAAACCTGCATTGCGCATGGCGTTGCAAACCCGCGAGCAGCACATACGCCGCGAAAAAGCAACCTCTAACATTTGTACTGCCCAGGCACTGCTGGCTATTATGGCAGGTATGTATGGCGTTTACCACGGCCCTGATGGAGTAAAGAATATTGCGTTGCGCGTTCACCAGTTAACCTCTATCCTTCGTAAGGAAGTAACCCATTTAGGGTTTAAGGTTACTAACGCCCATCACTTTGATACACTAACTATTGACACGACCGGCAAGCAACAGTTAAGCGACTTCATCAATCAACTGGCGCTCAACCACGAAATGAATTTCCATTACAACGAAAACAGCATCAGCATTTCGTTGGATGAAAGTACAGGGCCTGAAGATGTGCTGGACATAGTTAAAGTTTTTGCCTGCGCAGTAGGCAAGGACGATTACACTTTTGACATTAACCGCTATGGAGAACAGGATTTACAAATACCTGCAAACCTTAAGCGCAGTTCAGCTTATATGACACACCCGGTGTTTAACACCCACCGTAGCGAAAGCCAGTTGATGCGTTATATCAAGAGCCTGGAGAACAAAGATCTTTCGCTAACCACATCAATGATTGCATTAGGTAGCTGCACTATGAAACTAAATGCAGCCGCCGAACTTGAACCGGTTAGCTGGAACGAGTTTGCCAATATTCACCCATTTGCACCGCGCGAACAGGTTACCGGCTACCTTGAAATCATTACTGCGCTTGAAAACTACCTTAGTGAAGTAACAGGCTTTGCCGCCACATCACTACAGCCCAACAGTGGCGCCCAGGGTGAATATGCCGGCCTGTTGGTAATACGCGCCTACCAGCGCGATATTGGACAGGGGCACCGCGATGTAGCGCTTATCCCTGCCTCAGCACACGGCACCAACCCTGCCAGCGCTGTAATGGTTGGCCTACGTGTAGTTGTTGTAGCTACGGATAGCCACGGTAACATTGATTTTGATGACCTGCTGAAAAAAGTAGAAGAACATAAGGATAAGCTTTGCTGCCTTATGGCTACCTACCCTTCAACCCACGGTGTGTTTGAAAGCCGCATTAAAGACGTTTGCGATTTAATACATGCCAACGGCGGACAGGTATATATGGACGGTGCAAACCTGAATGCACAGGTGGGCCTTACATCGCCGGCCTTAATAGGGGCCGATGTTAACCACATTAACCTGCACAAAACATTTGCTATACCACACGGTGGTGGCGGCCCCGGCATGGGCCCCATTTGCGTAGCCAAACACCTTGCGCCATATCTGCCTGGTAACCCGGTTGTAAAAACCGGCGGCGACAAAGCCATTTACGGCGTTTCATCAGCACCATTCGGCAGCGCATCAATACTGCTTATCTCCTATGGGTATATACGCATGCTGGGCTGCAATGGCGTGGTTGACGCTACCAAGTATGCCATACTTAACGCCAACTATTTAAAAGCGCGCTTAGAGCCTTATTATGATGTGTTATATGTAGGCAAAGAACATGGCCGCGTGGCGCATGAACTGATTCTGGACTTCCGTGCATTTAAACATACCGTGCATATTGAAGTAGAGGATGTAGCCAAACGCCTTATGGATTATGGTTTCCATGCGCCAACGGTGTCGTTCCCTGTTGCGGGCACCTTAATGATTGAACCAACCGAAAGCGAAGACAAAGCTGAGCTGGACCGTTTCTGCGATGCCATGATTGCTATCCGTAAAGAGATAGAAATGATAGAGCAAAAACAGATTGATGCTAACGATAATCCTTTAAAAAATGCACCGCATACAGTAGGCATGGTTATCGGCAACGACTGGAAACATCCTTATAGCCGCGAGGAAGCTGCCTTCCCGCTGCCATACGTGCGTGCCAATAAGTTTTGGCCAAGTGTGGGCCGGGTAAACAACAGCCAGGGTGATAGAAACCTTATCTGCACCTGTCCGCCGATTGAAGCATACGCTGAAGCCGGCGCCGGTGTGTAGCTTGTTGCCTGCAATTCTGTTGTTCCTATAGGTCACTTACGGGGTTAACCCCAATTCATATTATTGAAATTTTATTTGTTGCAACACCAATTGGTAATGTAGCGTTTGGGGCATTTCCCCTCTGAAAACCGCCCTGTAAGGCGGTAGGGATCCATATTTTCTTCGTGGTTTTTGAATGGCTTGGCAAATAGTTTGCTACATTAAGCGCGGATTCCAAGGATTACTCACAGCAAATATCGGTAAATGAAGAAAGTCTACCTGCTTCTCTCTGCCATTGTATTATTCGGAAATGCAATAGCCCAAAAAAATGTTGGTATAAACACCAATGACCCCAAATCAACTTTTGATGTAAATGGTAACCTTGCGCTACGCGAAGGTCCATCACTGGTGCTTGCCAATGGCGGAGCCTCCGGTGGTGCAAACGACAACATCGTTCTGCCCGATATTACCGGCCTAAGCGGTGTTAAAGCCAGCTTTTACCGTATTACCGGTCCTACCGCCGCTTTCTCCATTTACGGGGTAGTACCAAACAGCGGCGCGGATGGGCAATTGGTTACTTTATTGAATACCACTACCAATGTAATGACGGTGAAGAACAACGCTTCTTCCATTGCCGC
>CAZUHU010000124.1:0-11623 GCA_964620645.1 uncultured Chitinophaga sp. | reverse complement strand
TTTCAACGCTGCTCAGAATGTTTTGAACAGCAGCATTGCTGTCTACAACTGCAATGTCGCCGCTTTTTGAGCCCACCCAAACCTCGCAATTGGTTTGTATAATGCTTATGGCTGTTATGCGGTTATCAGGCAAGCCATCGGCCGTTGTAATGCGCGAGAATGTAGTGGGGGGAGTAAATATCACTACGCCTGAATCGCGGGTACCCAGCCAAAAGCGGCCTTTGCAATCCTGTTGTATAGAGGTAATATCGTTTTGTGGTAAACCGTTAGAGGTGGTAAAGCTGGCACAGTCAAAGCCTGTTGGGCAAACTGAGAGTCCACCTTTAGTGCCCACTACCTTTATAGTGCAGTTATTGTCCTGAAAAATGGTGTTTACCCTGTTATCTACCAGTTTATGATTCGCGGCACTGGTATCTATTTTACTATAAGCTATACCGTTGCCTGTAAAAAACACGCCATTGTTAGGGGTGCCGGCTGTGTAGCCGCCTCCGCAGCCCATACCGCCACGATTTACCGTGCTTATTTGATTATAAGGCAGGCTGGAGTTGCCCGTATTATAGAACTGGATAAGCGTAAAACCTGCAGTATCAAATGCCGCCACGCCATTATCGGTAGTAACCCAAAGCGTATCAGAGTTTAAGAGGCTTACACCGGTAACGCGCGGACTTGGCAGTGGCCCCAGAGTATCCCAAACACCGGCGCGGTTTAAAACAAGGCCATTGGTAGTGCCAACAACAGCGTAACGGTCGGGGCCAATAGCGCCGAAAGAAATGGAGGTAATAGAGTCGCTTTTAAATTGGGGAGTGTTTGATGTACTGAAATACGCCCAACTGCCGATGGCAGCGTTGTAAAAGCCTACGCCCTGCCCTCGAGAGCCCACCCAGGAATCGCCATTACCGGCTAATTCAATTACACAAACATCGTTTAAGCCTATGTTGCGGGAGCCTTGCACGGATTGTGCTTCCGAACGATGTATGATTAAGGCGAAAAGGAGAGAGGCAAAGAGAGTTTTAGCCGTCATAACTGCTATTTTGGGTGAAAACTAAATCATTTGACAGCAATGAAGAAAAAATCCTTCGTCCCTTAATCCACAAAATACATGCGCTGTAACCCTTTGTTTTTTACTTCAAACTCCCCTCTGAAAGTGCAACTGAATTTGTTCTTAACCAGCCGGTAAGTGGTTTCGGAGATATTGATTTTGTGCGGCACACTGTTTTGCTGCATGCGGCTCGCGGTATTTACGGTATCTCCCCAAATGTCGTAAGCAAACTTTTTTATGCCTACTACCCCCGCAACTACGGGGCCGGTATGTATGCCTATTCTAAATGCAAAGGACTGCTTGTTCCTTTTTGCACGATGTATGTTCAACTCTTCGCTGGCCCTTATAAACTCTTTGGCCGCTAACACAATCTTCTCCGCATGGTCGGTTGAAGGGATAGGAACACCACCAACGCAGAGATAAGCATCGCCTATGGTTTTTATCTTTTCAATTTTCAGCGACTCCACTATTTTGTCGAAGGCTTCGAAATACTCATCAATACCGCTAACCAATTCCTCCGCTGTAAGTTGTTCGCTTATTCGGGTAAAGTTCTGTATATCGGCAAATAGCACGGTGGCTGTTTCAAAACTTCTTGCTTTGGTTTTGCCAAAGTGTTTTAACTCTTCGCTTACTTCTTCCGGCAAAATATTGTTTAGTAACTCCTCTGAGCGCTTCTTTTCTTCTTCTAATTGGTTGTATGCACGGGTAAGTTCCGCATTCTTTATGCGTTCCATTTCGGTTGCGCGCTCTTTTTGCTCCAGTTCATAACGCATGGTCATTTGAGCAATTTGCCTGCTGGTTTCGGTATTCGATATCTCCTTATCAATCTGCGAATAGCGTTTATGGTAGGTGTATGCCTGCTCGTATTTCTTTTCGCGTGCAAAAAGCTCAGTAACGTAGAGTAACGCCTGCCTTAACTGATTTTTCAGGCCTATTTCCTCCGCCAGCTTAATAGCATCATTCAAGTACTGCAGTGAACGCTCTCCATCATGCAGGTCAAAATATAATTCCCCCAGGTTGATATACGATTGCACTAAACCACGCTTGTTGTTCAGCTCTTTAAAGTAAGACAAGGCCTGCGAATAGAACTGCATGGCTAAATCCAGCTTGTTCAATGCCTTGTAAACGTTGCCTATGTTACTGTAAGTGGTAGCAATGTTGCCGTAGTCGTTACTTTGCTCTCTTAACTGTAAGGCCTGTTTGTGCATCTCCAGGGCTTCTTCATACCGGCCCTGCTCGTGGTACACGTTACCGATGTTATTAAGCTGGTAGCTTATGGCTTTGGCATCGGCGCCTTTCTTTCTTATGTCCAGCGCCTGCTTAAACATCTTCAGGGCCTCGTCATAATTCTTTTGCTCAAGATATATAGTGCCTATGTTGGTGCACGAACTGGCAATGCGCGAAGATTCATTAAGCGCTTCAAAAGTTTTCAGGGCCATCATGTGCGATTTCAACGCAAGGGTATAATCGCCCTGAAAGCCATGTATAATTCCGGAGTTAGTATAAAGGTCTGCCACACCTAATTCATCGCCCAGGGCAATGCGTATAACTATGGCCCGGTCATAATACTCAAGCGCCTCATTATAGCGCCCTTCATACAAATTAAGGTTGCCCAGGCGTGCGCATACGGCTGCAATCCCTTCCTGTTCATCCAGGTCTTCACGTATTTTAAGGCAGGCCAGGTAGTAATCCTGGGCCTCCGTATAGTTGCGCTGTGCCGAGGCACACATGCCTGCATGCAGGTAGGCTTCGGCCTCGCCATGCCGGTAGTTTAGGCTCCGGGCTATTGCCCCCGCCTTTTGCGAAAGCTCGTAGGCATCGGTAACGTTACCCTCTAACTGCAGCAGGGCAAGGCGGTTCATGGCGTCAACCAAATCCGCATCCTGTTTAATGGCTGTGTTTATTCTTTCCTTTAAAGCTGCAACTTCGCTGGTCATATTGCAAGTAGAGGGCTGAAAAATAATAAGAATTAGACAGCCTTACAGTTTCTGCCAATTAACTGCAAACCAGTCTCTTATTGTGCCTGCTTTCACTTTTCAGCTTTAAGCACTAACATTGTAGTATGACCGACGAAAAGGTTCCATGGTGGAAGAGGTTTAGAAAAGGTGTTCAAACCTCAACAGAAGAGAAGAAGGAAACCCCTGAAGGGATATGGCATAGGTGTAACAACTGTAAAGCAACCGTGCTTGCAGATAAGCTAAAAGAGAACCTGAGCGTTTGCCCTGAATGTGGTTACCACGAGAAGATTGACGCCGAAGATTATTTCCACATATTGTTTAATGAGGGAGAATACAAGGAGTTATTCAGCAATCTTGTGCCTGTTGATATTTTACATTTTACTGATTCTAAATCTTATGACAAGCGCATAAAAGATGCTGAAGAAAAAACAGGCATGAACGAAGCTATGCGGGTTGCAGTAGGCAAGTTGGGCGATGACCAATTGCTGGTTGCCGCAATGGACTTCCGTTATATAGGCGGCTCTATGGGCTCCGTAATGGGAGAGAAGATAGCCCGCAGTATAGATTACTGTATTGAGAACAGCGTGCCCCTGCTCATTATCTCAAAATCGGGTGGTGCGCGTATGCAGGAGAGCGCTTTCTCCCTGATGCAAATGGCCAAAACATCGGCTAAGTTGAACCAGCTGAGCGATGCGCGTATACCTTACATAAGTTTACTTACTGACCCTACTACAGGTGGTGTAACAGCTTCCTTTGCCATGTTGGGCGATTTTAATATTGCCGAGCCCGGAGCCCTTATTGGCTTTGCCGGTCCGCGGGTTATTGAGGAAACCATAAAGAAAAAGCTGCCTGAAGGCTTTCAAACTTCTGAGTTTCAGTTGGAGAACGGCTTTCTTGATTTTATAGTAGGTAGAAAGGAGTTGAGGGAAAAACTTATTACGCTTCTGACCTTAGTTAAAGCATAACCCCAAAACGATATAAATAAAAAACGCCCCGCATAAGCAGGGCGTTTGTATTTTATGTTCTGTTACGCTTATTACTCCGTAACAATGAATTTTTTACTGTAAACGTTGCCGTTAATTACTAAACGGGCAAAGTAAATGCCTTTTGAAAGCTGCTCGCTACCCATAGTAATTTCGTGCATGCCTTCTGTTTGGTTTTCTTCAGTTAGTTGGGCAACGGTTTTGCCGGTAATGTCAACCACACTGGCTTCAACTTTAGCAGCAGCATCTAATTGGTAAACCAGGCGGCCATTGCCATTCATAGGGTTTGGCATAACCTGGAAGAATATCTGCTTGCTCTTATCGTCGTTAATGGCATTGGCGCCATCAGGCAATTGGCTGGTGTAGAAGTAGTAGAACAACTGCATCTCATCGTTGGTAGTAAAACCGAAGGTGACAAACGGCTGCTGCACATCCCAGGTAGTGCGGGCTACAAGGCCGGCGTTTTTGTTGCCGTGCTTACCGAATTTAACCGGTAAAAAGTTAGGGAAGTATTCCGTTGAAGGGTGTTCCCAATCGTAGTAGCCTTTATCGTAATTGTTGGCGTAATCGTAAAAACCTTCGTAAATTTTATCAGTAATGGTACCTGTAGTATCACGGAGGTAGATGTCGTAATCGCTGCCGTATTTATGTGCGTGCGATGTTAAAGCCCAAATGTATTTCCACTGCTTGGCATCGTTGTTTGTTTCATCATCGTAATCGCGTGTTTGCGTACCCTGGGTAAGGAACAAGCCAACGTTGTTTACCAGGTTTGCCTTCATTTCAATAGTGCCGGGGTTGCGTGGCTCAAAGTAAATGTTGTAGTAGAAATCGCAAGGCAGAACATCCGTAGCTGCATAGTTCTTAATGTGGTAGTTCATATCCAGGTAGGTCTTCTGATCCCAGAAAAGAGCAGTGCCTGTTGGTAAATGAAACTCGGCATCATCCTGCCAGGCGCTGGTTAGCTGCTTGCTGCCATCAAATGAGGTGGTGCCACCGGTAATGCTTATTTTATACATACCTAAGCCTCTGTCAACTGCCGAAGCTGAATCCTGAAATTTAAATAACAGGAAGTGGTGCGATTGTTGGTTCATAAAACCATCAATACGATCAACCTGTGGCAGGTAAGGGAAATTTACTTCCTGCTGCAAACACCATTCCTGTTCGCTTGCACCGGTTACCGGCACAAACACAGGACCCATGCGGAACTGTAAACCTGTGCCCGCAGCAGGTTTAGCCGGCTTAGGTAAAAATGGTAAGGTTGGATTATCGTAGTAATCGCTTACAGTTTGCCAATCGGGTTTAGCTTCGTTAGTGCCGTAAGTTTGCTTGGCAGAGAACATTATCCACTGGCGCACAAATTCAATTTCTTTGGTGGTAAGCGCAGTGTTGTTGATGTCCTTCATCAAATCACCTTCGCCTGCATCAAGGCTTAAGTCAGTATCAAAGCCTGAGCCTGCCATTTTACGCAGTAGAAAACTCATATACGGGTGGCCTGCCTTTACAAGCTTTTCGTGCTTGCCAACTGAAGTGGTGTTGCCGGGTGTTACCTCGTAAATGGCGTTGTAAACATCATTTTCTGTGCCGGTAAACAGCAGAGCCTGCGAACCATCAGTTGCTGTTGAGCTGTGACAGTTGCTGTTCTGACATTTGGTATTTAAAATGGTGTAAACACGTTCAAAAGGAGTTTGCGCATTTGAGATGGTTGCAGCAAAAACCAATGCAATGAAGGTGTAGAGTTTGTTCATTTTTTGGGGTGATGAGGTTTTTTTGTTTGGAATTGTTGCCGAAGTTACTGAATATCTTGATTTAACAAATTCCTGACACATATGTTTTGCGGGTTTAACAAAATAATAATCTACCAATCCCGGCTCATGTTTTACCGTTGCGCTTCAATGTTTTACCTACCGTTGTTAGATATAGATGAAATTGCAATAATTTAAATCGGTAAAATGGATATGCTGCTTGCTAAGTTGCTATTTTTGCCGCCCGTAAATTGTAAGTTTCAGCCAACCAATGAGAAGATTTTTAGCAGCGCTTGTATTGCTTTTAGGTTTTACCCCTGTTTTTAGCCAAAACCAGGTGGCCAAATACACCATTAGCGGCTATGTTAAAGAAGCAGCCAATGGCGAAAACCTGCTGGCTGCGGCTATTTACGTTGTTGAGCTTGGCAAGGGAACCACTACTAACGATTACGGCTTTTACTCCATAACACTGCCACAAGGTACCTATACTTTACGCATTAGTTACGTTGGCCTTGGCACTAAGGAAGAGAAGATTGAGCTGAACAAGGATATAAGGCTTAATGTGGACCTGGCAACAGCCTCGGTTGAAACGCAGGAAGTGGTAGTTACGGCGGACCGTAAAGACCAGAATGTTGAAAGCACCGATATGGGCAAGCAGGAACTGCAGGTAGAGCAGGCCAAGGCATTACCTGCCCTTTTCGGCGAGGTTGATATTTTAAAAACTATACAGTTGTTACCGGGTATACAAGGCGCCGGTGAGGGTAACAGTGGCTTTTATGTGCGCGGTGGCGGGCCCGACCAAAACCTGGTATTGCTGGACGATGCTGTAGTGTATAACACCGGCCACTTGTTTGGCTTCTTCTCTGTTTTTAATTCAGATGCCGTAAAGAACACTACCGTAATAAAGGGTGGCATGCCGGCTGATTACGGTGGCAGAATATCATCCGTAGTAGATGTGCAGATGAAGGAAGGCAACATGAAGAAGTGGAATGTGGAAGGGGGCATAGGTTTAATCTCCAGCCGCCTTACTGTGCAGGGGCCCATTAAGAAGGATAAATGCTCATTCATTATAAGCGCCCGCAGAACATACATTGACCTTTTGCTGAAACCTATTTTACCAAAGCTGGGCGATGGGCAGTTTGCCGGTAACTCTTATTATTTCTACGATATAAACGCCAAAATAAACTACCGCATTAATGATAAAGACCGCTTATACCTGAGTGGCTATTTCGGTAGAGACGTATTTAAGTTTCAGGACCCCGGGGGTAACTTTAAACTGGATTTTCCGTGGGGAAATGCAACAGCAACCATGCGCTGGAACCACCTGTTTAACGATAAACTGTTCCTGAACACCATGTTCATCTATAACGATTTTGGCTTTAAGGCCAATGCCGACTTTATGGATATTAAGTTCGGTTTGAATTCATCAGTGCGCGAGTTTACCGGCAAAATGGATTTTGATTACTCGCCTTTGTTAGGCCACCGTATGAAGTTCGGCTGGCAGTATAACTTCCACATATTTACCCCTTACCAGGCCAGTGGTAAAGCAGGCGATGTTGACTTTAAAACCACTAACCAGGCTAAAAAGTACGCCCACGAAACTGCCGTTTACTTTCTGGATGATTTTGAAGCCACCAACTGGCTGAAGATAAACATCGGCCTGCGTGCTTCGCTTTTCAACTTTATGGGGCCATTCAACAAAATCGTTTTCCAGGATGGCAAGGCTATAGATACGCTTGATTATAAACTTGGCGATAACATAGCTACCTATTGGGGCCTTGAGCCACGTTTGGCTATGCGCTTTAAGGTAGATAAAACATCTTCGATAAAAGCAGGCCTAACCTTAAACCAGCAATACATACACCTGGTAAGCAGCAGCACTACCACTTTACCGGTTGATTTATGGGTGCCAAGCACTAAGGCTGTAAAACCGCAAATTGGTTTGCAGGCTTCAGTAGGTTACTTCCGCAACTTTAAGAATGACATGATTGAAACCAGTGTAGAGGTTTACTATAAGCAGCTATGGAACCAGATTGAATACGGCGAAAGCGCTGTAGGCAATATTACTGTTGATGTGGAGGACCTGTTTACTTATGGCAAGGGCTGGACCTATGGTGCCGAATTCTTTGTAAAGAAGGCTAAAGGCAAGTGGACAGGATGGATAGGCTATACGCTTGCGTGGACCTGGAGGCAGTTCCCCGATATTAACAACGGCAAGGCCTTCTTGGCTAAGTATGACCGCCGCCACGATTTAAGCATCGTGAATATGTATGAGATTAACAAGCACTGGAAAGTATCCGCCACTTTTGTTTTTGCTACCGGCCAGCGCACAACATTGCCGGTGGCGTTCTTCCTTAACGAAGGCCAACCGCACTTTGTGTATGGCGATAGAAACTGGTACCGCTTGCCGGCTTATCACCGTTTAGACCTCGGCTTTATCTACGTTATCATCCCTAAAAAGAAACGCAAGGTTGATTTCTATTCGGATATATCCGTATCTATTTACAACGCTTACAACCGTATGAACCCTTACTTTATATATATAGACCCTAAGGGCGACCCCGGCGAGAGTAACAATGGAGGGTTTCAGTTTAAAGCCAAGCAGGCCTCGCTGTTCCCGATATTGCCTTCTGTAACCTGGAATTTTAAGTTTTAATATGAGCGCGCTAAGCAAATTCAAAAATATACTTATTGGCCTGCTGCTTATAGCTACAGCCACTATAAGCTCGTGCACCAAGGTAATTGACATAAACATACCCGACAGTGCCCGCCAGGTAGTGGTAGAGGGCACTATTGAAAACAACGTGCCGCCTGTAGTGGTGCTAACCAAAAGCAGTAAGTTTTTTGATAATGTAAACATTAACGATATAGGCAGCTATTTTATACATGGCGCCAATGTGCATGTTACTGCCAGCGATGGCACCCAAACGGAGCTGACTGAGCTTTGCCTGCAAAACTTAAACCTGCCGCCCGATCAGCAGGAAGTGATTCTGAATGCCTTTGGTTTTTCAGCCATCGATAGCGACCAGATACCTAATGTGTGCGTTTATACCGTGCCTGATATTGCTACTTACTTTTTAACCGGCACCTGCAGCTTTGTAGGTAAGGAGCGCACCAGCTATACGCTGGATATTATGTCGCCGCCGCTTAACGATGGGCAGGACTCCATACACGTTACATCTACCACTACCATTACTACCGTAATCGGTATTGATTCGCTGGCTACAAAGCCGCATCCCAATCCTGATTATGCTGATTCAATGGTAGCCGTGTATGCCTATTTCAGTGTGCCCGATACTTTCGGCAATTTTGTGCGTTACTGGACCAAGCGGAACTCTGAACCGTTTTATACCCCTATAGGTGGTTCGGTATATGACGATAAGCTGTTTGTAGGCCTTAGCATAGGTTTGCCGGTAGAACGCGGCCAGCCTAAAGGAGCCGATTTCAACATTAACACCGATAGCTACTTTTGGAAAGGCGATACCGTTACCGTTAAGTGGGGTAATATTGATAACAAGACCTACGATTTCTTTTATACCCTGGAGAATGACGGCGGCGACAGCCCTTTTTCATCGCCCGTAAAAATTAAAACCAACATCAACAACGGCCTGGGTATATGGGCCGGTTACGCCAGCAGCTACGGAACTATAATTGTTCCCAAACCATAGCAAAAAAGAAAACAAATGGCGGCCTGTAATGTTGATTAATCTCAACCGTCTAATTACGGCGCATTTATATTTTCGCATCCCTATAGTTATAAATTATGAGCACTACACCCGAAAGAGTTAAAGTATTGATTATTGGTTCAGGCCCTGCCGGCTATACTGCCGCTATATATGCAGCACGCGCTAACCTTAAGCCTATGATGTATACCGGTCCGCTGCAAGGCGGCCAGTTGGTAAATACCACCGAAGTGGAAAACTACCCCGGCTACCCTAAGGGTATTATGGGGCCCGAAATGATGGAAGATTTTAAACAGCAGGCTGAGCGCTTTGGAACGGACATCCGTTTTGGTAAAGCCACTAAAGTTGATTTCTCCGTTCAGCCTAAAAAGGTGTGGATTGATGATGAAAAGCTGATTGAAGCCGATGCTGTAATACTGGCTACCGGGGCTGAAGCTAAATGGCTGGGCATACCGGGCGAGGACCGCCTTAAAGTGGCCGGTGTTAGCGCCTGTGCGGTGTGCGATGGATTCTTCTATAAGAACAAAGAAGTAGCCATAGTTGGTGCCGGTGATACTGCCTGCGAAGAAGCGGTTTACCTTTCTAAAATATGCACCACCGTGCACATGCTTGTGCGCCGCGATGAAATGCGCGCTTCTAAAATTATGCAGGAGCGTGTGTTGAACACCCCTAACATTAAAGTGTATTGGAACACGGCACCCGAGGAGGTGTTAGGCGCCGATGGGGTAGAAGGTGTGCGTATTAAGAACACCAAAACCGGCGAAACTTCAGTTATACCTATTTACGGCTTTTTTGTAGCCATTGGCCACCAGCCAAACTCGCAAGTGTTTAAGGACTTTATTGATACCGACGAACAGGGTTATGTAGTAACCGTACCGGGCACTACCAAAACCAAGGTGGAAGGCGTATTTGCCAGCGGCGATTTACAGGATAAAGTTTACCGCCAGGCAGTAACTGCAGCCGGCACCGGTTGTATGGCCGCCCTTGAAGCCGAGCGTTGGCTTAGCGAAAAGCAACTGCACTAGAATCAACATTACCCCTGCAAAAGCAAACCTATCATCCTGAGTTTATCGAAGGGTGACGGGACCTGGAGCTAAACTTAGTCAGTCTTCGACAGGCTCAGACTGACAGATACTCTTTCTTGTCATCCTGAGTTTATCGAAGGGTGACAAAGCATGACGCTAAACTTTCTCAGTCCTCAATAGGCTGAGACTGACAGGCACTTATTATGTCTCTAAGCACTTCACTAATTTAGCGGAGCATGAAGTTGAACCATAACTACTTCGTATACATAGTCGAATGTTCAGACGGCTCATATTACACCGGTGTAACCAATAACGTTGAATCGCGAATTGAGCAACACAATGCAGGGGCCAATTCCAAGAGCTATACTTATAGCCGGCGGCCAGTAGTGCTTCGTTATTACCAACACTTTTTCGATGTTAACCAAGCCATTAATTGGGAGAAACAAGTAAAAGGTTGGAGCCGGAAGAAGAAAGAAGCTTTGTTTACAGAGAATTGGGAACGAATCAAATTACTAGCCAGAAAAAAGTGACTTGTTTGACGAAACCTGTCATCCTGAGTTTATCGAAGGGTGACGGAACGTGGCGCTAACCTTATTCAGTCTTCGACAGGCTCAGACTGACAAATACTCCTTTATATCATCCTAAGTTACACATGTGGTGAACTAACCATTCCCCAACTCCGTCAACAGCTCCGCGAAGCGGTTTGGGGGGCTTACCTGCAGGTTGTTTTCGGTTAGCTTATAAGGTATCTGTATAAAATCTCCGTTAGTGTACCAATACAGGTTTGGGCTTACTGAGCCGGGCCCTTCATTATACATGCGGTTGATAACCGGTATCATAATGTTTACCGCCTTTACCACATCAAGGTTATTTATTGGGTGAAACACCGCTGTATGCCTGTTAGGCAGCCCAACCAGCGCACCCTTAACGCCAAGTATATTGCTGTTCCTCTCCATCTCAAGCGCTGCATTAAGCGTAAAGAAATGCTCCGACGTAGCAAACCATATAGGAAACCCCGGGCTGTCGTTCATTCTGAAATCCACTTCGTAGTTATCGCGTATGTTCTTTAGGCCTACCTCAAAAAGCTCATCAATGCTTTTGCCCCATTTAGCAGGGTGCTCGGCCTGCACGTTCATAACGGTGGTAGGCAGGTCGTAAACCAGCATGGCCACCACATCCTGTGCAATATCGCG
>CAZUHU010000123.1:0-11654 GCA_964620645.1 uncultured Chitinophaga sp. | reverse complement strand
ATTTTCAATAAAGTGTATAGGATAGCTTACGCGGGTATTTTCGGTTTTTGCTTTGGAGGCATAATCAACCGTGCGGGTGCCTTCGTAAAAGCCGATATTTTCAAGGATAGCGCCATGCTTTATAGCTCTGTAGATATCCGGTTCTTTCTCGGCAGAAAGGTCGATGGTTTTAGCATAGCAGCCGCCTTCAAAGTTGAAAACGGAATTGTTGGTCCAGCCGTGTTCATCATCACCAATCAACGGGCGGTTAGGATCGGCAGATAAGGTTGTTTTACCGGTACCGCTTAAGCCGAAGAAAAGGGCTACATCACCATTCTTGCCCACGTTAGCCGAGCAGTGCATGCTCAACACATTCTTTTCGTGAGGCAAAACGTAGTTCAATACGGTAAATATTCCCTTCTTGATTTCGCCGGTATATGCCGAGCCACCGATGATGGCTATCTTCTTAGTAAAATTCAAAATGGCAAAGTTGTGTTGACGAACGCCATCCACAGTGCCTTTGCACATAAAGCCGGGGGCTTGTATTACCAACCAATCCGGTTGTATTGTGGCCAGTTCTTCACGCTTAGGGCGCAAAAACATGTTGTAAGCAAACATGTTAGCCCATGGGTATTCAGTAATTACACGCACGTTTAAGCGGTAGTTGTCGTCAGCACAGGCGTAGCAGTCGCGCACGTAAACATCTTTACCGCCCAGGTAGGCTACCAGCTGGTTATACAGGTTGTCAAACACTGCCGGTTCAACAGGCTGGTTAAAATTGTTCCAGTCAACTGAATCCTTCGTGTTGTCATCCTTCACTATAAACTTATCCTTAGGGGCACGGCCGGTAAATTCACCGGTATCCACCGCAAGGGCGCCTGTATCGTTTAACACGCCTTGCTTTAAGCTTATGGTGTGCTCAACCAGTTCTTCAGGGGTTAAATTCCAGTATTGGGTGTTTGTATTTTTAATGCCTAGCGATTCAAGGTTTGCCTGGGGGTTCTTATCACCTACCACTTTCATAGCTGCAGTTTTATATCTGAATTTTGAGGGCAGCAAATGTATAAAAAACCGGGAAGAGGCACAGCGTGAGCCCCGTCAGTATTCCTTATTTTAAGGTGGGTGGGGCCAAAAAATTTGCTTTACTTAGCTCCGTAATTTCACCCTTATGCGCTACGAATCAATCAATTCTGACCTGTTTAGCCTAAACCGCCGGAACTTTGTTAAACATATGAAACCGAACTCTTTAGCGGTTTTTACGAGCAACCACATTCTTACCCGCAGTGCCGATGCTGCCTATAAGTGGCGCCAAAACCCAGATTTGTTCTACTTGAGCGGAATTGACCAGGAAGAAACTTTTTTGGTGCTGTTTCCGGATGCGCCTGAAGCCAAACACCGCGAAGTACTGTTTGTGCGCCGCACCAATGAACATATTATGTGGTGGGAAGGCAAAAAGCATACCCTTGATGAAGCGCGCAGTATTTCCGGTATTGAAACCGTAACCTGGAGCGACAACTTTGAAGGCATGCTTTGCCTGTTTATGAACCATGCGGAAAACGTTTACCTGAACACTAACGAGCATGACCGCAGCATAAACATGGGCGAAACACACGAAGCTAAATTTGCCCGCGATTTAATGGGCAAGTATCCTTTGCACAAGTTTGAGCGCAGCGCCCCTATCATGCATAATCTGCGGGTTTCAAAATCAGCTGCTGAAGTTGAGTTATTAAAAAAAGCAATTGACATTACGCATAAAGGATTTTTACGCGCCCTTGGGTTTATAAAGCCGGGCGTATGGGAGTTTGAAGTAGAGGCCGAACTAACAG
Organism: uncultured Chitinophaga sp.; assembly: GCA_964620645.1. Lineage (GTDB taxonomy): Bacteria > Bacteroidota > Bacteroidia > Chitinophagales > LD1 > Bog-950. The sequence continues at coordinate 9,849 of CAZUHU010000123.1, read as the reverse complement.
CGGAATACATCCGTAACCGCGGCACAGGGCATGCTTATGAGCCTATTATTGCCACCGGTGTAAATGCCTGTGTGCTGCATTATGTAACTAATGATGCACAATGCAAAGCAGGCGATTTGTTGTTGATGGACGCTGCGTCGGAATATGCTAATTATAATGCGGACCTTACCCGCACAGTGCCTGTTAGCGGTAAATTTACCAAGCGCCAAAAAAATGTTTACAACGCAGTGCTACGCGTGCACAACGAAGCCAAAGCCATGATGCGCAGCGGCATTACGCTTACCGACCTGAACAATGAAGTAGGCAAGGTGATGGAAAGCGAACTGCTTGGCCTGCGCTTGTTGAATAAAACCGATATTAAAAACCAGAGCAAAGAAAGCCCTGCTTTCAAAAAATATTTCCCGCACGGTACGGCCCACTTCCTGGGATTGGATGTGCACGATGTGGGCGACCGCTACGCCAAATTAAAACCCGGTGCCGTATTAACCTGCGAACCCGGCATTTACATCCGCGAGGAAAACATGGGCATCCGTATTGAGAACAACATACTGGTTACAAAAGGTAACCCTGTTGACCTTATGAAGGACATTCCAATTGAAGCGGAGGAAATTGAAGAGATTATGAACAAGCAATCGCTGATGGTGGTTTAAATTTTTTAGATGCGTTTATTTAACCTCCCGAATTTTCTTACCCTCATCAACCTTTTTGCCGGCTGTATAGGGGTTGTGTTTGTTTTTAACTTCCAACTGGACCTCGTTCCATACTGTGTATTGGTATCACTGGTAGCTGATTTTTTTGATGGCTTTGCTGCGCGTTTTACCAAAAACTCAACGGATATAGGTAAACAGTTGGATTCACTGGCGGATATGGTAAGCTTCGGTTTTTTACCGGGGGCCATCATCTTCCAAATGCTGTTTCAAAGCTACGAGGCGGATACTACCGGTTACCCGGTTCAGGAAATTTACGCCCTGGCATCGCCGGCATTTATTATTACCCTTTTTTCGGCCCTTAGGCTTGCTAAGTTTAATATTGATACCCGCCAAAGCGATGGCTTTATAGGCCTGGCTACGCCGGCAAGCACCCTGTTTGTGGTAGGCTTATTGCTGGCCTTTTTACATAACAGCTTCGGTTTAAGCGGGCTGCTGTTCTACCCTCCGTTGCTATATGGTGTTGCCCTTATACTTAGTGTGCTGATGATTGCTGAAATACCCATGTTCAGCTTTAAGTTTAAAAGCTTTGGCTGGCAGGGAAATGAGGTTAGATACCTGTTTATAATTCTTTCGGTGGTTTTGCTGGCTACGCTTAAATTCGCTGCTGTTTCAGCAATTATTATATTGTATATACTAATTTCAATAGCCCTTAAATTTTTCAAAAAATGAACTTCAGAGCAGAAATAGATGTAATGCCCCTTAAAGAATTATTGGACCCTCAAGGCAAAGCGGTTGAACACAGTCTTGTTAAGTTAAACTTCCGCGAAGTAGATGATGTGCGCATCGGCAAACACATTACTATTAAGCTAAGCGCTAACAGTAAGGAAGAAGCGACAAGCAAGGTTGAAGAAGCCTGCAAAAAACTTTTAGCCAATCCAATTATGGAAGGTTACAAGTTTGAGGTTATAGCAGAATAACTTAAACGCTCAATAAACAGAAGACGTTAGACGACAGACAAACTCATTGTCTTTTCTCTAACGTCTTTTTGCTTTATAAACAGATAAAAAACAGCAATGTCAACGCTTTTTATTGTACCCACCCCAATAGGTAACCTGGAGGATATAACCCTTAGGGCAATAAGAACGTTGAAGGAGGCCGACCTGATATTGTGCGAAGACACCCGCCAAAGCAAAAAGCTTTTAGACCATTTTCAAATCTCTAAACAGCTTCTCTCCTACCACAAGTTTAATGAGCGCGCCAGCCAGGATGGCATAGTAGAGCAATTAAAGAGTGGCCGTAAAATTGCGATGATAAGCGATGGCGGCACGCCGGGCATTTCCGATCCCGGTTTGTTATTAGTGCAGCGCTGCATTGAAGAAAGCATCCGTATAGAAACCCTACCCGGCGCTACAGCTTTTGTTCCGGCGCTTATAAACTCAGGCTTTGCCAATGATGAGTTTGTGTTCATTGGATTTTTACCGCACAAAAAGGGCAGGCAAACAAAGCTTAAAGAAATTGCTGCTGAAGAACGCACCATCATTCTTTATGAATCGCCATACCGTGTGGTAAAGCTTATGGAAGAGCTTAAGCAATTTATAGGTAGCGAAAGGCGTGTTTCAGCTTCACGCGAAATTTCAAAACTATTTGAAGAAACTGTACGGGGCACAGCTGCGGAGTTAGCAGAGCACTTTAAGAAGAAAGAACCCAAAGGTGAGTTTGTAGTAGTTGTATCAGCAACTACCTGATGTTATTGAAAAACACATTAGCGTTCAGGCTAACACGGGTCAATTGAATTTTAGCAACCCTCATTTTTAAAAACGCAATTACTTCTTCCTGGTTTTTAAACTCATTGCGTATGTCAACATATTTAGAGGCCAGGAATTTGTAGCTACCTGTAACCAGCAAAAACCAAATCACGAAAAAGTCGATACCCTGGAAAATGATAGCGCCGTTTTGCTTGTATTTTTCAATATTCTTCTCCAACTCACCCGGCATATCCGTCCAATGCATAGTAGGCCTTAAATGGTGGCCAATGTGGTAACCATCATTAAAACAGCTATGATTATACCCGCAGTTAATACAGGTAATACTATTCTTGTAGCTGTTAGCAGGGTCGTTACTGTCAATAAAGGCATGCTGTGCCCAGTTGCCGGCCATCATACCAAAGCGGGCGGCTACAAACGGCAGTATAAAAACGGTAAGCGTTGCCTGCCAGTTAAATTGCCAAAGCACTATGCACATTACAATAAAGCCTATCTCGCCCAGCAATATTTTCTTGATAAACTTCCCTCTGTTCTTTCGCTTAAAGTAGTAGGTAAGATCACTCATGCCAAAAAAGAAAAACAGGAAAAAGTATTTCAGGAAATCAATAAAACTATCGCGCTGGTAGTTCATGGTGCAGCTTAAATCATCTACCAGGTTATTTTCTGCGTGGTGCATCATAACATGGTGGCCAAAATAAGTCTCAGGCGTTTCGCCGTAAAAAGGCCCCAAAAGCCAGGGTATAATTTTGTTCATCCAGTCGTACTCCTGCTTAAACAATTTGCGGTGCGATGTATTGTGCAGCATCAGGATAAAAGGGCCAACGCCTGTTGCTATATTCAAAATCATAAAGGGTACTGCTATCCACCACTTAAACCAAAAAAACATCAGCACCGATATCGGGATAATGATGAACATTATCCGGGCCATCAGTTTGATAAAAGGCAAATCGCGCTCATCGCGTATTAGCCTAAGGGCCTGTCTTTCAAAAAAGTTATAGGATGTTTTAGGTGTAAATCCGGGATCGGTAATATTCAATTGCACTGGCGTAATTTAATCTTCACTAACGGTGAATGTAACCTATTATTTCAAAGTTAACCGTTGCCCAACACTTCGTTCCAGCTTTTGTGTATAAGGCCAACAGCCCAACGAAGAATTACAAGTGCGCCGATAATAGCAAGTATAGAGTCCAGTATCTTGAAATCGAAATACTTAGCGGCAATTAAAGCCACTATAGCAAACAGGCTGATTACTACATCAGCCAACACGTGCAGATAGGCTGCGCGTAAATTAACATCCCACTTTTCTTCCTCGCGGTGTAAAAAATAAGCACTTGCCCCGTTTACCACCAACCCCACAAGGGCTACACCAAATGCTTCGTTGGTTACCTCAACGTGCAAATCAAAAAAGCGGTGAATGGTTTCGTAAATCATACTTACCGTAACCACCAGCATTACAATAGCACTGGCAAAACCCGCCAACGAAATAATGCGGTGTTGTTGCTCGTGCGTTATGGCGCCATGCTTCTGTTTTATATAAAAATAGGCCCCCCAGGCTAAGAGCAGCACCAGCACATGCGATAGCATATGCCAGCCCTCCATTATCAGGGTTTTAGAGTTAGCGGCATAGCCGTAATACAGCTCCAAAAACATGGTAAAAAAGGAAATGATAACCACGATACGGGTACTCCTTTCGTTTGAGTGGATATGGTAGTGGGAGTGTTCGTGATTATGGTGAGACATGGCTGTAAAAGAACAGATTTTTTTGAGTACTTATGCAGGGCTTCAAACTCACTCAGCGTAAATTATATGAAAAAACTGTTACTACTCGCCTTTTTAATTTCGTCAGCCTTTCTTGCCAATAGCCAAAGAGTAATCAGCCGTACGCTGATAGCTCATTTTACCGAAAGCCAGTTAGACTCCATTCTTAACGCCAACGGTATTCCTCAAGGCTTTGTAAGCACCTATTACGATGTGGACGTTTTTAAGGTGGTTTACAACACGGTTACCTACGATAGTTCAGCAATCATAGCTTCAGGTTTATTGGTTATACCTACTAACCTGCCATGCAGTTTACCACTTGCCAGTTACCAGCACGGTACCATCATCAGAAAGGACGACGCGCCATCATCCTTTTTAGGCAGCGAGCCTGTAATAGCCGCGGTACTGGCCTCCAATGGCTACGTAGCAATGGAACCGGATTACGTAGGCTTAGGCGCCAGTCCGGGCAAACACTATTACCAACATGCGCAAACCGAAGCAACAGCAGTAATTGATATGATTCGCTCAGCACGTGAAGTGTGCGACACGCTGGGAGTAAATCTTAACGGCCAGGTATTTTTAACCGGCTACTCACAAGGTGGCCATGCTACAATGGCAGCGCATAAAATGATACAGGAGAAAGTGGATACTGAAATGCACGTTACCGCATCGGTACCCATGAGCGGAGCTTACAGCATGAGCGAAATAATGGTGAATGTTATGTTGAGCGACAGCGTTTATCCTTCACCTTCCTATTTGGGCTATATCATCTCCAGTTGGAACACCGCTTACAGTTTATACGATACTTTACAGAAGCCCCTGCTGTACCCTTACGACTCTCTGTTGGCTGTTTGGTATAACGGTACATACGGCACAGGTTATGTAGATTCTAAAATGCCATCGGTACCTAAAATGATTTTTAAGCCTGATACCGTTGCCGCTTTTCAAAACGACCCCAACCATACCTTCAGGCTGCGTTTAAAAGATAATGACGTAGATAATTGGCTTCCTACTTCGCCCGTTAAAATGTTATTCTGCTCCTCTGATAGTTATGTTAGCGACAGCAACGCATTTGTAGCGGTAACCAAAATGCGTAACCTGGGTTGTACCATGTGCGATACGCTGAATGTAAACTCAGTGTTAGATCACCAGGATTGTGCTCAACTGGCTATACTGGCAGCAAAAGGCTTTTTAGATACCTACGCAAGCATTGATTGCACAAATGGTATTAAGGATTTCAGCGATTTAAAAATTGAGGTTTATCCCAACCCGGCTACTGACGTGCTTTACCTTCGTAACCTGCCAGCCAATACCGGTGCTATAAATATTTATAGTGCCGACGGGAAACTGGTAAAAGCAGAACGGGAAGCTGCCTCTTTAACAGTATCAAACCTGGCACCGGGCGTTTACACCATAAAAGTTCAGTTACCTGAAACTACCCGCGCTATACAATTCGTAAAGCAATAAGCAAAGGAAGGTGATAGATGTAATCCCAAAAAGATGGTAAAGCAGCAGCAAACAGGCTTGCGTTACAAAAAAAGAGTTGGGGTAAAGAATAGCCGGGAATAAACAAACCCGGAAATGAACTGAGTAGGCCCGTTATCAGAATCAGATAACGCGTAATAGAATGTAGTAAGCGACGAGCAGGATAACAATTGATACAGTTTAGGTACCAACCAAGGCGGTGGCTATCCTCAGGAAAACAGAAATGTCTAGAATAGAAAAGGGACTAAAGCAAAAGAGCCCCGATAAGCGGCTCTTTTGCTTTTCTTAAAATGCATCAGTATAGCCAATCTGCAACCAGTCAGTACCATTCCACAAAAAGGTCAACGTATCGCCATCCATCAGATCTATTGAAGAAGCACTAAGGCGGGTGTTGTTTAATACACCGTTATTTTCAAAACGAATATTATTGTTGCCGGCAGCAGTTACGCTTATTATGAGCATTTGCCCGGGAACCAGTCCATCGGTTAAAGATACCTTAGCAGAGCCACCGTTAACGGTAGTTGTAATATTAAAGTAACTGCGATTGCCCACGTTAATTGTAAAGTCCGACGATACCGCAAAAGAAGTATCGCGCAGTGCAATAGCGCCGTTTACATCCAACGAAGTTTTGGGGCTGTTAACTCCGCCAAAACCCATTTTATTGTTGCCGGTGTTCAAACCGTCTGCTGTTAACTTCATGGCTTCAACGCCGTTGCGTTTAAATACCACGTCCGTGTTATCATTCGTGCCAAACACTGCAGTTCCGCCAAGGCCGCTATTGCCACCGGTGGTCCAAACAGGTGTTGCACTTACAACGGTATCGCCACCCTGCGCAACCCATACATTGCCGCTGCTGTTTACATCCATAACAGTTACATTTACCGCGGGTGCCTTTGCAGCGTACATCGCAAACGGCACACTCATCAACTGTGCCGTTCCCATATCTGCATAGTTAACGCCGGCATTAACATCCATTTCTACCTGTAAAAATTTAGGGGTGCTCCAGTCAATTGTATTAAAGTTGCCGGTAACGGCTATACCGCCACCCACCACCACAGTAAAAATGCCCAAAGGGCTGGTATTAACGTTATTGGTTTCCTGATAGGCAATCGGGCCATTGGCGCTATCAGAATGTAAAGTAAACCGCATATTGGCCGCCTGATTAGCCATTATCGCACCCTGCGTATTTCTTAATACGGCCTGGTAGTTAAAACCCTGTTGAACCTGGGCTGTTGAGCACAGGGCAGTAAACGCAAATAATATGGCCAGCAGTAGTCTGGTTCTTTTCATAACGTTGTTTAAGATTAATGAGATACGTAGTAAAGCAAGGTTCGGTTCACAAACCACGTATTGTAAATAATCCTATATCCCTACGCTTTAACAACACAAAGGTTACAGTTAACACGCTATTTATTTTTGCGGAGAGCAAATTATTGGTTGAAGCTCCAGCTTTTTGCAGCTTTTGCAGTACTACTTGCCGATGGCAACAGCAATAAATAAAAAACCGCGAGTTGATACTCGCGGCTTTCCTTTCCTTTATCGGGAACCTCATCAGCTGCCTTGGCAGCATTCCGAAGTGTTACCCTTCAATGATTACATAAGAGCCGATAGCTCCGGGCACAGCCCCTTTAATCAATACGATATTATTTTCAGGCATAACCTTCACCACTTTCAGGTTAAGGGCTTCAACACGCTTGCCACCCATACGGCCTGCCATGCGCATGCCGGGTAGTGAACGCGAAGGATCAGATGATGCACCCATTGAACCCGGAGCACGCTGACGATCGTGTTGACCGTGCGAGCCCATACCTACACCGGAGAATCCATGGCGCTTAACAACACCCTGGAAACCCTTGCCTTTAGAAGTGCCTATAACGTTTACCAGGTCGCCTTCTTCAAATACCGTTACGGTGATTGCCTCACCTACCGCTTTACCGAAATCGTAATCGCGGAATTCATGTATTTTTCTCTTTGGGCTGGTGCCGGCCTTTTTAAAGTGGCCCTGCATAGCTTTCGGAGTTTGCTTTTCTTTCTTGTCATCAAACGCAACCTGTGTAGCGTAGTAGCCGTCAGTTTCCTGCGTTTTTATTTGTGTGATAACACATGGGCCTGCTTCAACTACGGTAACTGCAACACTTTTGCCGTTATCATAAATGCTGGTCATCCCAACTTTTTTTCCAATTATTCCTTTCATATTACCTTTTTTAGCGGAACCCCGCCTTACGGCACAGGTTCATAAATTATTAAAATAGTTTAATCAAAGATTACCTTGCTGTTACGCCTTAATTTCAACTTCCACACCACTTGGCAATTCCAGCTTCATTAACGCGTCAATTGTTTTTGAGTTGCTGCTCAGAATGTCAATTAAACGCTTGTAAGTGCACAACTGAAACTGTTCCTTACTGTTGTTGTTAACATGCGGAGAACGGTTTACAGTATAGATTTTCTTTTGAGTTGGTAGAGGAACCGGGCCGCTAACAAAAGCGCCTGTATTCTTCACTGTTTTTACGATTTTCTCGGCACTCTTGTCCACGAGATTGTGATCGTAGCTTTTTAATTTAATTCTGATTTTTGCCTGGCTCATGATAAGAACGTTTTTATATGGCTTTTACTTAATAATTAATCTTCAGCTAATACGCCTTTGTTTTTGCCCTGTGATTTTGCAATTACAGTAGCTGCAATGTTTTCAGGCGCAGGCTGGAAGCTGTGGAACTCCATTGAAGAAGTTGCACGGCCTGAAGTTAAGGTACGCAATTGCGTTACGTAACCGAACATTTCACTTAAAGGCACTTTTGCTTTAATAACAGTTGCATTCTGCTTACCGTCCATACCTTCAAGAATACCACGGCGGCGGTTAAGGTCACCTACTACATCACCGGTGTTTTCTTCTGGTGTTACAACCTCCACTTTCATGATAGGCTCTAACAGAACCGGCTTAGCCTGGCGGGCAGCATTACGGAAGCCCAACTTAGCGCATAACTCGAATGACAACGCATCAGAATCCACATCGTGGTAAGATCCGTCAAATACACGTACTTTCAATGATTCGATTTCATAACCGGCTAACACACCTGTTTTCATGGCTTCTTTAAAGCCTTTTTCGATTGCAGGAATGAATTCCTTCGGAATTGAACCACCGAAGATGTCGTTTATAAATTGTAAGCCTTTAGTGCCTTCGTCGGCAGGGCCCATTTCAAACTTAATATCCGCGTATTTACCACGACCACCCGATTGTTTCTTATACTGCTCGCGGTGTTCAACTGATTTGGTAACACACTCTTTGTAGTTAACCTGAGGCGCACCCTGGTTACACTCTACATTAAATTCACGACGCAGGCGGTCAACCAGAATTTCAAGGTGCAATTCACCCATACCACTGATGATGGTTTGGCCGGTTTGCTCATCAAATGTTACTTTAAAGGTAGGGTCCTCTTCAGCAAGTTTGGCTAAGCTCATACCCAGCTTATCCATATCCTTTTGTGCTTTAGGTTCAATAGCCAATGATATAACCGGCTCAGGGAACTTCATGCTCTCAAGAACGATTGGGTGTTTTTCATCGCAAAGGGTATCACCGGTGCGTATATCTTTAAAACCTACGGCTGCGGCAATATCACCTGCCTCAACACGGTCAATAGGTTTACGGTCATTAGCGTGCATCTGGAATAAACGGCTGATACGCTCTTTCTTACCTGTACGGGTATTCAATACGTATGAACCTGCATCCAAACCACCGGAGTAAGCCCGGAAATATGCCAGACGGCCTACAAATGGGTCGGTTGCAATTTTGAACGCCAAAGCTGCAAATGGCTCATCAGTATCAGGCTTACGGGTAATTTCTTCTAAAGTATCCGGGTTAGTACCTTTTACTTCTTTCTTGTCTGTTGGTGATGGTAGAATAGCGCAAACTGCATCCAATACCGCCTGAACACCTTTGTTTTTGAAAGATGAACCGCAGAACATTGGAACTACTTTTTGAGCAATAACTGCCTGGCGAACCGCAGCGCGGATTTCGTCAGCAGAAATTGAGTTAGGGTCAGCAAAGTACTTCTCCATTAAATGGTCATCGTACTCGGCAACCTGTTCCAACATTTTCTCGCGATAGGTTTTTACATCCTCAACAAGATCAGCCGGTATATCAATAACTTTGTAAGTCATACCCTTGTCTTCCTCGTTCCAAATGATAGCTTCATTGG
>CAZUHU010000122.1:1343-11664 GCA_964620645.1 uncultured Chitinophaga sp. | reverse complement strand
TGCCGCTGAAGCCGTGTTCGCCCATGCCATAGGTGGCGGCAGATGAGGCATAAAGCAGCGGTATTTGCTTGTGCACGCATACTTCCCAAAGCGCTTTAGAATAGCTGAGATTAAGCGAATCAAACACGCGGAAGTTGAATTCGGTAGTATCAGTGCGCGCACCAAGGTGAAAGATGTATTCCACCTCATCGGCGTTCTCCTTCAGCCATTCAATAAACTCATCGCGGTCGATCTTTTCGCTGTAATGGAGCCCTTGCAGGTTCAGGTTTTTAACGGCATTATCGAAGCGGTCAACAATTATAACATTGCTGAAGCCTTCGGCATTTAAACGCCTTACCAGGTTACTCGCAATAAAGCCGGCTGCACCGGTAACTACCAGTTGCTTCATTCGGTTAGTAACAGTTTTTGGGTTTGGCTGCGGTGGCTATCATTTAGCTGCAACAGATAAAGCCCCGGCGCAAAGCCATTTAATGGCAGATGGGTGTTGCCTGTAAATTGTTCGGTTAATATCTCCTTGCCGTTTAAATCCAGCAGCTTTAAGTTGGCGTTAGTACCGGGTTCTGCTTTAATGGTTATACCTTCAGCTATTCTGCAAGGGTTAGGGTAAACTGTAAAAGAGCTTAGCGCTGTTTCGTTTACTGCACTTGGCGGTATAACATCCTTACGCACTTTAATAGAATCGATATCGGTATAATAACTGTTACCCGCCCCCCATTGTGCACGCCATTTAAACATTACCGTTTGGCCCTCGTAGCCGGTAAGCGTAAACACAATTTTGCGGAAGTTGATAGTGGGTATATGGTTGCTGCTGTCAATTACATAAATGTTGCTCCATACCAGGCTATCAGTAGAAATAGCCAGGGCCAGTTGATCTTTACTGCTCAGTTGCTTTTCGGTAGAAGGGAAAATGAAATCTTCTACCATGCGGTACCAAAAGATGATTTCAGTAAAGGTATCCAACGGGCCTATCCATGGTGTAAAGGCGCTGTCCACTCTATCGGTTCCGCTTATATCGGCCACCAGTCCTTTGTCATCGTTAAGGCCGTGGTCGGGCATAACGCGCATATCGCCGCTCCAGCCGCTGGGTATACTGTAAGTAGGTATTCCTGTAAAGCCCTCGCTAAAAGGGTAGTTCTGCGCTAACAGAACCAAAGGAAAAAAGGAGAGTAGAAGCAGCCAGTGTTTCATGTAGCAATAGTAAGAAAAATAGAGGGCAGGTTTATTTCTGCTTCCGCATCTTAAAACTCCACTGCACTAAAAAGCGGGCTTCCACCTCGCCTTTGGCATTGGTACCTATACTTTCGGTTACAATGTTTTGGCCCTCGCCGGTTAGTATAGCTTTTTCGATTATGGCGTTTATCTCCTTGCCCTGCTTGCAGGTAAAGGTGGTAATGCCGGTGGCTTTCTTTACAAAGTCTGCTTCCAAATGTGTAACCAGCATACTTACTGATGGGTTGCTCTCCTTGGTAAACATCATAGCCAGCATACCGGTGCTCATTTCGGCAGCCATGGCTAACACCGCAAAATAGGTGCTGCGGAAAGGGTTTTTGTTCAGCCATTTGTAAGGCACATTTATCTGGCAGCTTTCAGCATCAACATGCTTAACCTTTAAACCTGCCAGAAAACCCATTGGCAGTTCGCCCATTAAAAACAGCTTAAACAGCAGCTTGTTGTTTAGCAGCTTTATGTATTTGGGATCGGTTTTAGCGCGGGTGGTGCGGTAAAGTTCTACCAGTGGGGTGTTATCAGCAGTGGTTAAAGTTTCAGCCATCGGGTTTGGTTTTTTTATTTAACCCCCTTCTTTAAACTCCTTACGGAGTTTAAATTCTGTCCCCCTGTCAGGGGGACAAAAAACAGCCTGCATAGCAGAGCTGGTTTAGGGGGTATGTGATTTATATTTTTTCTAACAAATCAATTAATACGTCATTCAGTTTTTGTTGAGCAGCCGCAACGTTCTCTTCACCATTTACCAGGTTGCGCTCAATTACGCAAAGGTGGTAGAAATTCTGTTTCTCAAAAAGGCAGGGATAAACAAAACCCAATCCATCGCCTGTTTCGCAGTCGGCTTTATACTTCGCCAAACGGCTTTCTACCTGCGTTTTATCGCCATAGTTGTTTACGGTAAGCCCCACGGCCTTTTTAAACGGCATAAACACATTCATATACGCATTGGTAAGGTTTACAAAACCACCGCGTACGTGGGGGGCATCTTCACGCTTCGTTAACTCAAAATCGTAATGGTCTTTCCACTCGCCGTTTATCATTGTGCCAAAATCACCGGGCTTTTCGTTTACAATGTTAAGGGTAGCACCAATATTGTATTCGTCTTTATAAGCGTTGCCCAGGCTCATCTTTAGTGCCAGGTGGTACTTTTGCGCGGCTAAAGCCTTGGTAGTTTTATAAGTGGTTTGATATACCCCAACGCCTGTTTGGCATATGGTTACCTCGTGCTGCAATATGGATGTGGTAAATAAATAAGGCGTTGCGCTTACAAGCGGAGTAACCCCATAGTGCGTTAAGGTGGGTCCAATATCCTGTAGGTTGGCAACAGCCAGCAGCAACTTCATGGTAGCAATAATAACCTAAGCCTTTCAAACATTGGTAGGTTAAAGAAATACAGAGGCTACTGCAATGGCTGCGGCGGTAATAACTACCATAAACACCAACACGCGTATCAGTAACGGACCTGATGGATTGCTTGCTTTTATCCTATCGCCATACTGCGCATTGTGTGCCTGCACGGCGGTCATTAAATCTACCACCAGCCTGTTAAAGTCGTCAACATCCTCCTTCTTAGCGCTTACTGCGCCCAGGTTAAAGCTATCGGGTGTTTTAGCTGCGCTTATGCTTAAATAAAAACCGGCCCTGTTGGCCCCTAAATAGCAATTGTTGATTTGCGAAAAGGGCAGGTTGAAATCAGCCGGGGTAAAACGGCTACGGTTTTCAAACTTAAGTTGTAATTCGTTTTGGTTGATGGTAACAACTGCATTGCTTAAGTTTAGTTTTACCAGGTATAACACCGATGCTATAAGCGCGCCCATAAACAGAAAGATGAGGGCCAGTATAGTGTTTTCGGAAAGATTAGGAAAGTATTTTGCCAACGCAGCAATAAAAGGAATAATAAGTAGGGGCGGCCCTATTAAACTAGCCACCAATTTGCCGTTTTGGTTGAACTGCGCTTTATACTGCTGCATAAACGAATGTAAATAATTTGGCAAGCTGTGCGTTTATAGATTTGAAAAAGCTTTTTATAATCGCACTGCAAAATTCATAATGAATGAAAGCGAACATTATAGCCGCCATTTTCATTGTACTGTTTCTATTAACTGTTTACGCCTGTAAAAAGGAGAAACAAACAAATTCGCCTGATAATTACAGTGTTACCACGCAGCAATAGTTAAAAGTGCGTGTGCGCAAATAGGTTGCGTGCAATTGCCTTACTTTAGCGGTATGATTACCTATCGCGTGCAGTTTTCCGACACATTTGGCTGGATAATACGCCACCCCGAGATTATTTATCCTGAGTTTCACCATAAGGATAAGGATGTGGTAATTGCGCGCTTAGATGAGCATTTTAAGAAGCGCAAACAACATGTTACCGTTCAGATATGCGATGACTTTGGCCAAACGCTGGAGGTGAGGGATTTTCCCTGGCCGGGGAAATAACATACGCAAGCCTTAATGAAGCAAGAATTTTACAAGGATATACTTGCATTACTCCTATACGGTAGAAAAGCCCGGCGGAATTGGTTAACTAAAAACTATTCGTAACAAAGCGCGTATGCCGGATGTTTTACAACAAAAAAACGGCAAGAACACATTGGGATATGACATGGCAGTAGAAGAAACGTTGCGCTTTGGGTTGATTGGCAGTTCTTGTCGTTTTTAGGTTTTTTTCTTATAATCGTTACATGAAATTCAACAAACAGAACAGCGTGGTATCAGTCATTGTCTCTACCCGAGTCAAGGGCTTATAGCTGTTTGCTTAAACTATATAGGCCCTTTGACGCATAATCAAGGGGCTTTTTTATTTTCGCGCCCGTCCGCAGATGGGCTAAACCCCAACTTAAACATTTATAAATCCGCAATTACGATATATGGAATTAGCGAAGACATACGACCCCAAACAAACTGAAGACCGCTGGTATGCTTACTGGCTAAAGAACAACTATTTCCATAGCGAGCCGGACCACCGCGAGCCCTTTACCATTGTAATACCTCCGCCCAACGTTACGGGGGTGCTTCACATGGGCCATATGCTGAATAACACCATTCAGGATATTCTCATCCGCAAAGCGCGTATGGAAGGCAAAAACGCCTGCTGGGTACCGGGCACCGACCACGCCAGCATTGCTACTGAGGCGAAAGTGGTAGGTATGCTGCGCGAGCGCGGTATAAAGAAAAGCGAACTAAGCCGCGATGAGTTTTTAAAATATGCCTGGGAGTGGAAAGAGAAATACGGTGGCATAATACTGGAGCAGTTAAAGAAACTGGGTGCCAGTTGCGATTGGCAGCGCACGCGCTTTACTATGGAGCCTGAACTAAGTGAGGCGGTGTTAGATGTGTTTATTGACCTTTACAAAAAGGGGCTTATCTACCGCGGCCTTCGCATGATTAACTGGGACCCACAGGCGAAAACAACGCTTAGCAACGAGGAAGTTAACCACGAGGAGGTAAAGAGCCAGCTATACTTTGTAAAATATATGCTTAAGGGCACCAACGAATTTTTAGCAGTGGCCACGGTTCGTCCGGAAACTATTATGGGCGACGTTGCCGTGTGTGTTAACCCTAACGATGAGCGCTACAAGCACCTTATAGGTAAAACGGTTATTGTGCCCATGGTTAACCGTGAGGTGCCTGTTATTGCCGATAACTACGTGGATATTGAGTTTGGTACCGGTGCTTTAAAAATTACACCTGCGCACGATGCTAATGACTATGAAATAGGTAAGAAGTTCAATCTGCCGATTATCGATTGCTTTAACGAAGATGGCACGGTATCGGAAGCAGCGCAGATATTTGTGGGCTTAGACCGTTTTGCTGCGCGCAAGAAAGCGATTGAGAAACTTACCGAAGATGGCCTGCTGATTAAAACGGAAGAGATAGTAAACAAGGTAGGCCGTAGCGAGCGTACCAACGCGGTTGTGGAACCCCGCCTTAGTATGCAATGGTTCGTAAACATGAAGGCTTTCATGGAAAAGAACCCTCAGGTGTTGGAAGATGTAATGAGTGATGAAATACGTTTCTTTCCTGCAAATCTTAAAAACACCTACAAGCACTGGATAGACAACATTCGCGATTGGTGTATTAGCCGCCAGTTGTGGTGGGGCCAGCGCATACCTGCCTGGTACGATGAGAAAGGCGCGCTTGTAGCTGTTGCCAAAACGGAAGCTGAAGCAAGAGAGCTGGGCGGCAATGTTACCGGTGTGCTTAAGCAGGATGAAGATGTGGTAGATACCTGGTTCAGCAGTTGGTTGTGGCCTATATCGGTGTTTGATGGTTTTAAGGACCCTAACAATAAGGATATACAATACTATTATCCAACTAATGACTTGGTTACCGCACCGGAAATCATGTTCTTTTGGGTAATGCGTATGATAATGGCAGGCTACGAATGGAAGGGAGCCAAGCCGTTTAAAAATGTGTATTACACCGGCATTGTGCGCGATAAGCTGCGCCGTAAAATGAGCAAGAGTTTGGGTAATAGTCCTGACCCGCTTGAGTTGATAGAGAAGTACGGAGCAGATGGTGTGCGATTGGGTATGTTGTTATGCAGCCCTGCCGGTAATGATATTCTGTTTGATGAAAAGCTGTGTGAGCAAGGCCGTAACTTCAGTAATAAGTTGTGGAATGCTTTGCGCCTGGTAAAAGGGTGGGAGATACAGGAAGGAGAGAATGCCGATAATAAGGTTGCCATCGAATGGATGGAAAGCAAGCTGAATAAAACCATCGGCGAGTTAGAAGCCTCTTATAAAGAATACCGTTTGAGCGAAGCTTTAATGACGCTTTATAAACTTATTTGGGATGATTTCTGCAGTTGGTATTTGGAATTAGTTAAGCCTGATTACCAAAAGCCCATTGATAGTTATACCTATGGCAAAACGCTGGAGATATTTGATAAGCTGTTGCGCTTACTGCACCCGGTAATGCCATTTATTACGGAAGAAATATGGCATAACCTAAAGGACAGCAAGGATGGCGAGAGCATCTGCATTGCTGAATACCCTACGGCAGGTACCGTTAATGAAAAACTGATTGCAGAGGCGACCTTTAGTTTTGAATTGATTACCGGCATACGCGAAATACGTGCGAAGGCCAATAAGAAGAATACGGAAACGGTTGATGCATTTTTCAGCGGCACTGACGCTGTTTCCTTTGATGCCTTTGCTTCTAAAATAAGTAAGCTGGCGCGCTTAGGTAAACTGGAAGCTGTAAATGCTGATGTTGCCGGTGGTAAAACAATGGTAGCAAAGGGCTACAAGTTCTTTATTGTTACCGGCGAACAGGCCAATGCTGCTGACGAGAAAGAAAAGCTGAGCAAAGAGTTAGAATATGCTAAAGGCTTTTTAGCTTCAGTTGAAAAGAAACTGGCTAACGAGCGCTTTGTATCATCAGCCCCTGCGCAGGTGTTAGAGAATGAAAGAAAGAAGCGCGAGGACGCGTTACAGAAAATTGAAATACTGGAAAAGAGTATTGCAAGTTTAAACTAAACAATAAAGGCACCGAAAGGTGCCTTTTGTTTTATCTCTACGCATCAATACCGTATTCCTTAATCTTGCGGTATAGGGTGCGTTCGCTTATGCCTAAGTCTGAGGCCGCATCCTTACGCTTGTTGCGATACTTCTTAAGTGCTTTAATAATCAGCTCTTTTTCTTTATCAGCAATGTTCAAGGTTTCATCCACGGTTTCGTGCTCGTCAAAATTTTTCTTTTCTCCTAATACTATGGGCTGGTTGCCCATTTGTTGAGGTAGTATTACGGGTTTTTCCACCTGTTGTATAGGTGTTTCGTAATGGGCCGGAGCGCCGTTAACCTGCTGCTTGGTTACGTCGAATACAAATTGCTTAAGGTCGTTAAGGTCCTTCTTTAAATCAAAAATCAGCTTGTAAAGAATCTCCCTTTCGGTAAAACTGCTTCCTCCGCCGCTTTCGTAGCGCTGTTCAGCCAAAGCCGGTAAACGGTTATCCGTAATATCAGGCACTATTTGCGCCAGTTCAGCAGCAGTAACATCTTTCTCGCGGGCTAATATGCTTACCTGTTCGGCAACATTCTTCAGTTGGCGCACGTTACCGGGCCAGGTGTATTTTAATACAAGCTCTTTGGCGTCTTCGGTAAGCTTAACAGGTTGTATTTTGTTACGCTCGGCAAAGTCAATACAAAACTTACGGAACAATAAATAGATATCATCACCGCGCTCTCTTAAGGGTGGTATATAAATAGGCACGGTGCTTAAACGGTAATACAAATCCTCGCGGAACTTACCGGCGCGCACGGCTTCCTGCAGGTTTACATTGGTTGCTGCAATAAGGCGTACATCGGTTTTCATTACCTTGCTTGAGCCTACGCGTATGTATTCGCCTGTTTCCAACACGCGCAGCAAACGCGCCTGCGTGCCATGTGGCAATTCGCCTACTTCATCCAAAAACAGTGTACCGCCATTAACGGTTTCAAAGTAGCCTTTGCGTTGCTCACCGGCACCGGTAAAGGAACCCTTTTCGTGGCCGAATAACTCTGAATCGATAGTGCCCTCGGGTATAGCGCCGCAGTTAACCGCAATAAAGGGGTTGTGCCTGCGCGTCCCTAACTGGTGTATAATGTGCGAGAAAACTTCTTTACCTACACCGCTTTCGCCGGTAATAAGCACGGTTAGGTTAGTACCTGCTACCCTTTCTGCAATACTAATGGCATTGTTAAGCCCTTGCGAGTTGCCGATAATACCAAAACGGTTTTTAATACTTTGTATTTCCATAGTGTATTAACGTTTTAAACCACCTCACCTTTTAAAGTGGCGGCAGTGCAATCCGTTACTTTTACATTAACATACATCCCTGGCATTAAATCGCCTTTAGGGAAAACAACAACTTTATTTTGCGAGTTACGGCCAAACAAATGCTCATCGCTACGGTGGCTGGTGCCTTCTACCAGCACCTCAAATGTTTTGCCGATGTCCTGCTTGTTATGCTCAAGGCTGTGCTTCATCTGCAGGTCAACAATCTCCTGCAAGCGGCGTTTTTTAACGTCCTCCGGTATATCATCTGTAAACTTCTTTGCCGCCACAGTGCCGGGGCGTTCGCTGTAAATAAACATGTAACTCATGCTGTAACGCACGTAATCCATCATGCTTAAAGTATCCTTATGTTCTTCCTCGGTTTCGCTGCAAAAGCCGGCAATTATATCCGTTGAAATGGCTGCATCAGGCACAATGCGCTTAATGGCATCAATGCGGTTCATATACCATTCGCGGTCGTAGGTGCGGTTCATTATATCCAGCACGCGCGTATTACCGCTTTGCACAGGTAAGTGAATGTATTTGCAGATGTTTGGATACTTAGCCATGGCATGCAACACATCGTCGGTCATGTCCTTAGGGTGCGATGTGCTGAAACGTACGCGCAGGTCAGGTGCAATTTGCGCCACCATTTCCATTAACCGGGCAAAGTTTACTACGTTCTCATCATACTTGGCGTCCACCAATTTCTTGCCTACCAGTTTAGGATCGCTGCTGTAGCGGTAGCTATCTACGTTTTGGCCCAGCAAGGTAACCTCGCGGTAGCCTTGCGCATACAACGCTTTCGCTTCGTTTACTATAGTTTGCCAATCGCGGCTGCGCTCGCGGCCACGGGTAAAAGGCACCACGCAAAAGCTGCACATATTATCGCAACCGCGGGTAATGCTTATAAATGCAGTAATACCGTTGCTGTTTAAGCGCACGGGGTTAATCTCGGCATAGGTCTCTTCACGGCTTAATAAAACATTTACCGCCTTCTGCCCCGTCTCTGCTTCTTCAATTAAAGAAGGCAGTGCACGGTAAGAATCCGGCCCGGCAACAATGTCCACTATCTTTTCCTCTTCCAGAAATTTCTCCTTCAGGCGCTCGGCCATGCAGCCCAGCACACCAATTAATGCCCCTTTCTTTTTCTTCTTAACGCCTTGCAGGTGCTGCAGGCGGTGCCGAACGCGTTGTTCTGCATTTTCCCTAATGGCGCAGGTATTAATTAAAATAAGGTCAGCATCGGTAAATTCGGCGGTTGAGTCGAAACCGGCGTTTGATAGGATAGAAGCCACCACTTCGCTATCGCTAAAGTTCATCTGGCAGCCATAGCTTTCTATGTAATACTTTTTACCATTGCTTTGCACGCTTTTCGGGCGCTCAACGGTTAAAGTTTCACCTTGCCGGGCTTCGTCAATCTTCTTTGTTTCCAGCTCAAAGGCTATCTCGTTATTGTACAATTTGTTCTCCATGCGGGGCGGCAAATATAGGGCTTAGGGCTGACATTTTGTCGTAAAATGAAGGAAAGCTTATGTTAACACTTAGAAATGACTTCTAAATCATAACATCTGTTTTAAAAGCGGCTGCACCGTTGGGCGTTGCTGAAATTCGGCTAATTTTGGCGCGCCTCTGTAAGCAGGCATGTTAACTATTAAGGTATGAGTGAGCACAGCGTGATTAAAAGTGTAGATAAGAAAGAGACGAAGCTTTTTGAAATGATGGAGCCCATGGGGCACGAGCAGGTCATGTTCTTTAACGATAAAGAAACCGGCTTAAAAGGGATAATAGGAATACACAATACGGTATTGGGCCCCTCATTAGGCGGCTGCCGTATATGGAACTATGAAAATGAGAGCGACGCCCTGTGGGACGTGTTACGTTTATCACGTGGTATGACCTTCAAATCCAGCATCAGCGGTATTAACCTGGGTGGTGGTAAGGCTGTTATTATCGGTAACCCTAAAGTAAAGCGCGATGAGGCTTTTTGGCGCCGCTTCGGCAAGTTTGTAGATAGCCTTAATGGTAACTACATAACGGCAGAAGACGTAGGCACCAGTACCGATGTAATGAGCATTGTAATGCAGGAAACCAAGCACGTTACCGGCAAGCCGCTTTCAGCAGGTGGAACAGGTGACCCTTCTCCTTTTACAGCTTATGGTGTTTACCTGGGCATTAAGGCCAGTGCTAAACAACAGTTTGGTAGCGATAGCCTGGCAGGTAAAAAGATAGCCGTACAGGGCGTAGGCCACGTGGGCTTTTACCTGGTAAAGCACCTTGTAAAGGATGGCGCCGATGTTTACGTGGCTGATATTAACCAGGCTAACCTTGAAGC
>CAZUHU010000122.1:0-1243 GCA_964620645.1 uncultured Chitinophaga sp. | reverse complement strand
AAAACGTTCTTTAAATGCTGGGGAGAAGAAATTTGCGCGTGAAAGTTATGCAGGCATTATATGCCTGGGAAATGGACCACGACATTGCACTGGTAAAGCTTGAAAACCAATTAATGCAGCAGGTGCAGCGTTCAATGGACCTTTACCTTACCAACCTGCTTTACCTTATTGAGGTGTGCAATTATAGTATGGTAGATAAGGCCAAGCGCATGGCTAAGTTTATTAAAACCGAGGAAGACCTTAAAGCCAGCACTACCATTGCCGCTAACCGCATTGTTGCCTACCTGTTGCAGGATGAGCAGTTTAATTCTCTGGCTAAAAAGAACAACGTTCGCCATTACATAAGCGAGGATGTGGTAAAGGCGCTTTTTACTGATTTATCTGCCAAAGATAAATACAAGGAATACGCCGCCCTGCAGCAGCCAACACTGGAGCAGGATAAAGAGATACTGAACTTTATAGTAAAGAAGGTTTTTCAGGGAGATAAGCAGTTGTATGCCCACCTGGAAGAACTGTTTATTAATTACGATGATGATAATTCGTTGTTGTTATTGATTACTTCAAAGCATATCGATGCCTTTGACGAAAAACAAGGCGGCTTTTTTAACGGCCTTGATATGTGGGAGGAGGAGAAGAAGTTTGCTATTGACCTTTTGGTTAAAACCATCCACAACAGCGAAGAGCTGACCAACTTTATACAGCCCAACCTTAAGAACTGGGAAATGGACCGCGTAGCCATATTGGATTTAATACTGATGAAAATGGCGGTGTGCGAATTGAAGTATTTCCCAACTATACCGGTTAAGGTTTCTATTAACGAGTATATCGATATCTCTAAACTTTACAGCACGCCAAAAAGCAAGGACTTCGTTAACGGTGTGCTTGATAAAGTGCGCATGCAGCTACAGGAGAAGGGCGAAATCAAAAAATACGGCCGTGGCCTAATGGAGTAAAGTTCCTTTAACAGATTAGGGTTAATTGAAGGCATAGTCGGGCGGGAATCTTCCTCTTTGTAATTGAGTAAATGGAGACTGCTTCGTCGGCCTGCGGCCTCCTCGCAGTGACGTGGTAGGGGTGACGGAGGTGGTAATCTATTATTGAATTGCCCTCGTATTGACAAGCTGTTTTATTATGGCCTACCATTCATCCGATGAATTTTTGAGGTAAGTAAGTTACCGGTAATAAAGGGGGTGTGCTAATGCACATATTCATCCGATTAATAGCCCTAAGGGTGTAACAGTGT
>CAZUHU010000121.1:0-11698 GCA_964620645.1 uncultured Chitinophaga sp. | reverse complement strand
GTAATGCATAAAAAAAAGGACCTCCGGTTATCCGGAGGTCCTTTTTTTTATGCGGTTAACACCTATTTAGAATTGCATTTATAGCCCTGTTTTTCATAAGCATCAATAGTCATTTTAAGGCCGTCGCCCTTATCAGGGAAGTCCTTTGGGCAAAACTCGCGCACATCTCCATTTCCGAAATCGCACGTATAGCATTTAGTGCAGCTGGTAAACTGAACGGTAACAGCAGCGCCAATAATTAGGATAGCAATTAGTTTCTTCATATCATGCATGGCTTTTATAGCACAACAAATTTGAAAGAAAGAATTGTATTTCCAAAATTTGCGCAATGAGCTTACTACAGCGTTTATGCCTGTCCTTATTATTGCTGGCAGGCCTCCTCTCCTTCGGCCAAACTGAAACCAACACCCGCGCAGGGCTTCATTTCATAAAGTTACCCAATGCTATGAATGCCGTAATTATGCTGCAGCCGGGTGCGGTAAATACCCAGCTTAGCCTGCATATACGCACCGGCAGCGTTTACGAAAACGATACCATAAGCGGTGTGGCAACGGTATTGCAAAGCATTATAGCTGATAGAATTATCAGCTACCTGCAACGCAGTACAGGCCCAATAACCAAGGATAATACAGCCTTTAGTTCTTATACCACTTCTGAACAAACCATCTTTCAGTTTTCGGGGCCAACGGCTTATATCCCCCAGTATCTCAGGCTGCTGCGCGATTCGGTTTACTTTACTTTTGTAACACCCGCGCAGCTTAAAAGCAAGGCAGACGATTTAACAGCCGGTTTCGAAAAACAAAAAGGCGACCCACGCAAAGAGTTGGAAACAAGGCTGATGAAAACTGTTTTCAGGCAGGGTTATGACCGCGCTATAAGTTCAGGCAATGTGGCCAACTACAAAAACCTAGATACTGCTACGGTAAACCACTTCCACCGCAAATACTATGTGGCCGCTAACTCCCTTTTTGGTTTAGCAGGCAATGTAAACAATGGCCAGTTTCAACAGGATTTTGAAAATACCTTTCGCACGGTATTCCGTACGGAGTTTGACCCGGAAAGCATAACCAAGATTATTGACTTTAAGCCAATGCTGTATTCCACCCAGTTTATTGTGGAAGGCGAAACCGACCAGCCGGAATTTCAGATATGCTGGCAGTTTCCCGGTACCGCATCAAGCCCTGAACTGGCCTATAATGCTTACCTGGTTAGCGCCATGCTAAATGACAACAACAACTTTATACACGCCAAGGCGCGTAAAATGGGTTGCAATTACCTGCAGTTCCAATATGAGCCAAACAACTTCAGCGGCTTTTTCAGGGTAGTTTTCAGACCTGATAAAAAGAACCTTGTAGCCACCTATAACTTTATTTTAAACGAACTGCAACGGCTTGATAAAACGTTGGTAAACGAAACAATGGTAAATGCCGGCAAAGTGAAGTTCAAAAGTGAATATGCCTACCTTACTTCTTCGGCGGCTTATCCCGAATGGACGATTCGTTACTGGCCATTTAAAGATGAGTCGTATTTCAGCACATTGAATGATAGCGTTATGTCGGTTACCGAGGCAGAAACCCGCCGTTTCGTAATTGAATACCTGCGCGAAAGCCCGCATGTGAGCTCGCTTTACATCAGCAAGGCCGACCGCGCAGACCTGGGTATTGATTCTACCTTTATTGAATTGGACGCCAACGTAAATAATTATGTGTTTACCTATCGCCAAAACGTAACGGATATTGAAGGCGAGCAGAACCAAACGCAATTAAGAAACCTGCTGCATTGGCTGCAACTGAACCCCGATATCTATATTCAGGTAAATGGCTGGGCCGATGAAGGGGAATACAACAAAACGTATGATGATTCAATTCTTGCGTTTATAGATTCTATTCCAACTTATCAAAAAACAAATCCCGATGCAGTAAGGAAAAAATATCTGCGCCCGGAAATGATGCGTGCCATGAAGATTGTAAAATACCTTTACGATAACGGCATACCGCGCGAAAGGTTGAGCGGTACCAGTATGGTATTTAAATCAGCCAACCGCCAGGAGGCTATCAGCAATATGAAATGTACGCTTACGTTGGATAAACTGCGTAAGCCTGTCTCGCTTTACGAATATCATTATGGAACAAAACCTAAAGAATAAAATGCTGGGAAAAACACCGAAAGAGTCAACAACAATAATGACAGAAATTGTATTGCCTAACGATACGAATGCATTGGGCAATTTACGCGGAGGAAAAATTTTGCACTGGATGGATATAGCCTGCGCTATTGCCGGCGGCAAGCACAGTAATTCAATAGTGGTTACTGCCTCCGTTGATAATGTTAGCTGGGAAAACCCTATTAAGCTTGGCGACGTGGTAACTATTGAAGCTAAGGTTACGCGCGCATTTAATACGTCCATGGAGTTGTTTGCCGAAGTGTGGGCAGAGAATCTGCCAACGCAAACCCGTTATAAGTGCAATGAAGCCTTCTACACCTTTGTAGCCTTAGATAGCAACGGCAAACCCAAAAAAGTAACCCCAGTTATACCTGAAACAGAAGTGGATAAAAACCATTTCGAAGGGGCAATGCGCCGCCGTGAACTACGCCTGGTATTAGCCGGCCGCATGAAAGCCAGTGATGCCAAGGAGTTAAAGGCTTTGTTCTTCGGGCCAAATCAATAATGCCCATAGTTAAAAAGCGATGCCACCCTGAATCTATACGGGGTGGCATCGCCTTTATAAAACACTTTAATTATAAATCGTAGTTCAATACTATACCGTGGCTTTTAGGATGGCTTTGGCAGGTAAGCACATACCCCTTTGCTATTTCAGCATCGGTTAAGCTTTCGCGGTCATCCATTTCTACTTTACCACTAAGCAGTTTAGCGCGGCAGGTGCAACAAGCTGCTACCATGCAGCTATAAGGCGGGTCGTAACCGGCATCCAGTGCAGCTTCCAGTATAGTTTCTTTTTCGTTCACCTCAAACTCACGCGTGTTACCATCGTAAATAATCTTCACTTTGGTTTTGCCTGTAAAAGGCACTTCGCTTACTGTAGCAGCACCTACACCGGCAGCCTGTTTATCTTCATCAGCTTTAGCGGTAAAATATTCAATGTGGGTCCTTTCCTTAGGTATGCCCAACAGTTGAATGGCGTTTTCTACCTCCTTCATCATTGGCGTTGGGCCGCAAATAAAGAACTCAGCCTGCTGAAAGTTAAGGTCGGTGTTCTCGCGCAATAAACGCAGGGCCATATCCTTAACCATAAAACCGGCGTATTTGTAAGTGCTATCTAAAGGCACATCAAATACATGCACTACTTTCAAACGGTCAGCATATTGGTTACTGAGGTCACTTAAACGGTCCTTAAAAATGATGCTGTTTTCGTTACGGTTGCCGTAAAACAAAGTGACTTTGCTTTTAGGTTCCTTCACTAAAACAGATTTAAGGATGGATATAACAGGTGTTACTCCGGAACCGCCAGCAAACAGCACATAGTGCTTTGCATTATCGCTGTTTAACTCAGAATGGAAGTTGCCCATAGGCTCCATTACTTCCACTTCTAAACCCGGTTTAAAGTTGTCGTTAATGTAATTAGAGCCCTTGCCACCTGCTACGCGCTTAATGGCAATAGTAGGCAACTCGTTTAAAAAAGGTGAACTGCAGAAGGAATAGCTGCGGTTTACATTTTCGCCATTAATAACCATTTTAATGGTGGTATACTGGCCGGGCTTATAATTAAAACTGGACTTTAACTCTTCGGGAACGGCAAAAGAAACCGATACCGCATCAGCAGTTTCGCTTTTTACTTCTGCCACTTTTAACTTATGAAACTTCGACATGGCGCAATTTTATCGCGCGCAAAAATAAAAATAGCGCGCTATTAGCCGGCCTTAACCAGCTCTACTTCAAAAATAAGGGTAGCCTTAGCAGGTATTACAGGCGGACGGCCCTGTTCGCCATAAGCCAAAAAGTAAGGTATAATTAGCTTAGCCTTAGCGCCTTCGGTTAAAAGAGCAATGCCTTCATCCCACCCTTTTATAACACGGCCTGCACCTAAAGGAAAGGTAATAGGCTTATTACGGCCATAGCTGCTGTCGAATATGGTGCCATCGGTAAGCATACCGGTATAGTGCACATCTACATTCTGCATTTTATTAGGTGCCTTGCCGTTGCCTTCCTGTTCAATAATGTAGTGTAAGCCGCTCGGGGTGCCTTTAGCTTCAGGAAAGTACTTTTGCACGTAGGCTTTAAATTCGCCCATAGCCATTAAAAGCAATTGCTCCTGGCGCTGGCGCATTTCATCTAATTTCTTTTGATAGTCGCTCATATTTATGTTTTATGAAGTTCTTACTGCTTTAACTGTAGCAATGGAAACATGAAATTCCATATTGTTTAACCGCCCGTTTACATAATGATAAACATTGCGGGCATCCTCTCCTTTAAATTCGTAGGTGCCGGGTTCGGTATTTTTCAACTCGCAAAATGTCCCTTCGCCTTCGTGAAAAATGCGTGTAATACCCGCTACCGGTTTAAAATACAGGGTTAAAATAGAAAACACGGGAGCCTCAGTAAAGGTGCGCTTACCACCTGAACCTTCAACAGTATAATTGGTACCATTGAACTTTACATTCGTCCAGCGGGTAATTTTACCGTTCTCAATTTCTTTATCAGTAGAAGAAATCAGTTTACCGTTTTTATAAATGGAAGTTAGCCAGGTGCTTACATCCTTGTCAATCCACAGCACCTTTGCACGGCTGTGGGTTTCCATGTAATAGGTTTCGGTACCATCAGGGGCAACATCATGCGTTACAAGCATTTTGCCTACCTTATCTCCCCACAAAATCATATCATAGGTAGCAGTTTCTTTAGCGTATAAGGCCGAGCAGGATAAAACCAGCAGTACTATTATGTTCCTCATCGTTGATATCAATTACCTAAAACGCAAACGAGAGGCCCATACTTGGTATAATAGGCAACTGGTTTACTCTTGTAAAGGTAACACGGTCGAAGTAGAAAATGTTCTGACGATTGTAGGCATTTGATACACTTGCGCTCAATTCTATCTTCAGTTTATCCTTAATGTTAAACACTTTGCGGAAGCTTACATCCAAACGGTGATAGCTCGGCAGGCGTCCGCCGTTAATTTTGGTGTCGTATAATATACCAAGGTTGGGCCCGCCGTTGTCAGTAGTATAATTTGTGCTTATACCATTGCCAAAGTTAAGGTTTTCATAAAAGCCCTGGGTTTGGGTAAAAGGAAAGCCTGAACCAAAATTCCAACGTGCTGATACTTCGTAGTCCTTCTTTTTACCAAAGGTGTAGCTAACCATTACGTTTACGTTGTGGCGGCGGTCAAAGTGAGGGGCGTAAACCTGGCCACCATCATTACGGTGCGCCCAAGCAAGAGAGTAAGTGGCATATACATAAAGCCCTTTAAACTCCCATTTACCAAGCACATCAAGGCCAAAGGCATCACCTTTCTCTAACAACCAGTTAGGGTCAGAGTTAAACTGCTTAAAGCGGTTGATATTAAACAGGTGCCAGAAATATTTGTAATAAGGTTCGATGTTAAAGCTTACATTTTTAGGCAGGTCAATCTCCACACCAAAAATGCCGTGCACGCTACGCTGCATGTTGCGTATCTTATCGTATAGCTTGCCATTGGCATCAGTAGCCGATTCATCAGGACCTGTTAAGAAACCGGTGAACAGGTTCACAACGTCACGGTCGCTCTTTGAGCTGATAAAGTTTTGCGAATACATACCGGTTGCCAGTTTAAAGCGCAGAAAGTCGTTTACGTTTACCTTCATGCTTAAACGCGGCTCAGCTGAGAAAGCGCTGATGTTGCCATAGTATTGAATACGACCGCCTGCTTCAATTACAAAACGCTTAATGTATTTGTGCAGGGTAAAATAGGCTCCTAAGTCGGTTGTATTCTGATTCTGCTCGTATTTTTGGTTAAACTGGTTGATGAATGAATATTCGGTGCGGTTACCTTCTACATTCAAGCCGTATTTCAACTCACCATTCTTGAGGTAATAGGTAAAATCCATACCGATATCAAAACCACCGATAAGGCTCTTGCGCGGTTTATTGTCCGCTTCGGTAAGCTTAATCTCGTATTGCGAATAGCTGAAGTGGGTATTAAAATACAGGTTTGAATTCTTAGGCACGGCAATAAAGTTCGCGCCAATACCAAAGGTGTTCCACTGGTATTTAGCAGCGCTGAAGTTGGCATTGTCGCGGAAGTTAAAACCGGTGATATTAAACTTGCTGCCCTGGCCGGTGCTTAATGAAAATTTACCATAGAAGTCGTAGAAGTTATAGGGCAATCCATTGCTACCCGCATATTTATACAGCACTTTCGAGCTTTGGTCCAGGTAAGAAACTTTTGTATTCAGAATTAAAGAAGCGGTTGTTTTTCTGTCTTCTTTCAGTTTTATAACGGGTATTTCAAGTAGGGCGTGGGCCATAAAAGGGCTGGCGCCTACTTTACCGCTGAACTTTTTACGGTTACCATCGCGGGTGCTAACATCCACTACAGCCGATATACGGCCGCCGTATTGTGCAGGGAAACCGCCGGTATAAACGTCCACGTTTTTAATAATGTCGGTTTCGTAAATGGAGAACAAGCCGATAGAGTGGAAGGGATTATAGATAGTAATACCATCTAACAAAAACTTGGTTTGTATCGGGGTACCACCGCGGATGATGATCTGGCCGCCCTGGTCGCCGGTGGAAACCACGCCCGGAATTACCTGTAAATATTGGGCTACGTCCGGTTCGCCACCTACTGAAGGTAAACGCTTCATTTCTCCGGGGGTTACTGATATAACCGATACACGCGATTCTGTTTTCTTTTGTTGCTTCTCGGCACTTACTTCTACCCCACCCAGTTCAACCGATTTTACCTCCATATAAATCTTAAGGTTCACGGTTTGGTTTTTCTTCACTTCCACCGTTTGTTCCTGGTTGGTGTAACCCACGTAAGTAAACACCAGCTTGTAGCTTTTTACCTCAAGGTTAGGGATATAGAAAAAGCCCTGGTCATCAGTAGAGGCACCTATATCGGAACCATCCACCTTTACCGATGCGTAGGGGATACCCTCGCCGCTTGCTTTATCATAAATAAACCCTTTTATAGAACCCTTCTGCGCCAGGGCTGCAGAGGTTATAATTACCAGTAAAAACAGAGAAAGTAATAATCGCTTCATGGCGTAAATTATGCGGGGCGCAAGATAGCATTTTAGGTATAAGTAAGTAGTTACTTAAAATTGACAAAAGGGTTTTCTTAAAGACCCTGTTTTTAAAACTTGATGTAGTTGGTAAATATGCGTATGGAGATTGCTAAAAGAATTACTCCAAAGAACCTTTTAATGGCTGCAAGGGCCGTATCGCCCAGCTTCTCCTCTATCCAATCGCTGGATAAAAGAACGAGATAAACCACTATGAGGTTAATGCCTATGCCCACCAAAATTTCGGAGGAAGTATAAACTGACCTAAGAGATAGAATAGTGGTTAAGGTGCCCGAGCCCGCAATTAGCGGAAACGCAACAGGCACATAGTTACCGGCGCGCCCTTCATCGGGGTTAGTGCGGAATAGGTTAATGCCCAAAATCATTTCCAGAGCCAGTATAAAAAGCACTATGGAGCCGGCTATAGCGAATGAGCGAACATCAACCCCCATCATATTCAAAAAGCGTTCGCCTATAAAAAGGAAGAAAACCATGAGAGCGCCTGAAGAGAAGGTAGCCAACCAGGGTTTAAAATGCGGCACACGGTTTTTTACCGTAATTATTACCGGCAAGCTGCCTATAATATCTATAACGGCAAACAGCGTAAAGGTTACTGTAAGTATTGAGTTCAGTTCCATAGCCTTTGCAAAGGTAAGGCTTATGAATTAAAGCACTAGTGCAGGATATTAACGTGCCCGCTCTTCAGCAGGCCACTCTTTTCTCCCTTAATGTAATAAACGTAATCGCCGGTAGCTAAAGCCTTAACATTCAATAAGGCATTGGTAGTAAAGTTCTGGGTAAGCACCTTCTGCCCTAAGGTATTTACTATCTCAATGCGCAGGGCTTCCTTATCTACATTGGTTTGAATCTTCAGCACATCGTCAGCAGGGTCAGGAAACACTTTGGCGTAGTATTTAGCATCAAAATTCTTTACGCCGGTTTCCTGGGCCACATTGATAATTACCACGGCATTACTGCAATTGGGGCAGCTTGCATTGTAGTTATCGCAGGCACGGTAGTATATGGTATCGGTGCCTACATAGTTAGCTGTTGGTATGTAGGTTATAACGTTGTTATTATCCATTGTAGCGGTACCATGGGCAGGGCCGCTTTTAATGTTTACATAAAGCGGCTCGTTTTCAGGGTCGGTGTCATTAGTTAAAACACTAATTGTTGCAGTATCGTTTTCAATCATGCTCACCGCATCGTTAGCCGCAACAGGCAAGCGGTCGGCATGGTAAAGCGGATTGTATTTGTAAGGGGTGTTAGCCATAAAAGTATAGCCCACCACTTCGTTACCGGCAGCATCAACAGCGCTTAGCCGCATTGAATCGTTATTAAAAACTTCAACACGGGCATAAGTGCTGCTGAAGTTATCCTGGTCGCACAGGCCACTACCGCCTTTGTTCCACATATTAAAGCCCATAAACTTTTGATAAATTAACCAATCCTGAGAGTTGGCCTTGGCAAGGTTGCCACTGTTCAATTCAGGAATACCTGAATTGGTGCCATCATCTAACCCCACTGTGTGCGAATCAGCAGTTATAAAAAATACATTTTTGATGTTGTTGTTCATTACAAAGTGCAACAGGCTATCAGCCTCTTCGCGGTAACCGCTCCAGTTATCCGCAAAATTTTGAACGGCTGTATATCCCTTGTTTGGCAGCGTAATACCGTTAACATCAGGGGCCCAGTAAGGCACGTTACCGTTACCAATTTTAAACAACAGCGTATCATAAGCCAATCTGCCGCCCAGGTTGTAAGCATCACTGCTTATCAAAATCTTCCAGGTTGCGGTTGAGTTCTGTAAGCCGTTAAACAACCAGTTTAATTGATTTGAGCCAAGTAAGGTATAACCGGCCGGCGGAGTATAAGTCCATTGGTTATTGACATAGTTTATGGATAAAGCCTGAGGCACACGCATACTTCTTAAATCCAATACAAAAAACTCCACATTACCCGAACGGAAACTGTGATACAGCCCTTCCGTACTATCTACCAGGCTATAACCCGGAAACCAATCATGGTAACCTAATAGCGAATTATCGCGCCCTTGCGCTGGCATATCCCAGTTCTCCGGTGCGCCCAGTGGCTTACCCTGAAAAGCGTTAATCACAAAGCCTGTAGCCCCATCCTTACCTGCAGCATCGTTCATGTAGTCGTGGTCGTCGTATACATAATCAACTGCCTGTTGCTTTAAAAAGTTAGAATGGCTGGGGCTTACATAACGCTCCTTATAAACATCCTCCACCTTGCTGTAGGTTTTGGCCCATGTAGTTGGTGGATTGGTAAAATAAATATCGAACCAACCTTCGTCAGCATCTGGGTAACCCCAATCGCCCATTTGAATAAAGGCCTTTGGGTTATCCATACGGGCGCGCACAAATAGCGCAGAGTCAGCAGATGTTAAATCGTAAATACATGAACCGCCTACGAATACCTGGTGGCTACTCGATGCCGGATTCTGAAAGGTTTCGAAAGAAGCTACGTCGCCGCTTTGGTTTCCGTTTATCATTATACGCACGTAGTATTTTGTGTCGGAACTAAGTCCTGTTACATCGGCTATGGCAATGGAATCCTTAGCAGCAATAGTGGCCGATGAGGTGCTTGCCGCAATAGAACTGAAGTTTGGCGTAGTGCTCAACTCCACCGTAAAGTTGGTGGCAGCGCTGGTGCGTACAAAAACTCGGCACGAAGCAGCGGTTACACCGCCCACCACAGGGCCGTGTGTTACCGTTTGCGCAAAAAGATTAGCCGTAAACAGCAGGGCAAGCAGGGTAAATATCCTTTTCATATCTGGGTTTTACAAGGGTGAATATAGGGATTTAGCTATCAGGTGAATTCAATAGGCAACAAGAATTTATCCAATTAACATCCACAAAAAATTCGCTTAGTGCGCAAAGTATTTTAACATAGCATAATAATATAACACCACGGCATGAAGAAATGGTTAAGTATAGCTGCAGGGCCCGTTTTAGCTATTGCAGCATACTACCTGCTAAGTTCTAAAGGCGTACCCACCCAGGCAGCTTTAATGGCCCTTGTGGTAGTGTGGGTGGCCGTGTGGTGGTTAACTGAAGCTCTGCACCTTGGCGTAACATCGCTACTGCCGTTTTTATTGATGCCCGCACTGGGTATAATGAAAACAGAAGAGGCTGCTATGCAGTATATGGACCAGATCATCTTTCTGTTTATGGGCGGCTTCTTTTTAGCCTATGCCATGGAAAAATGGGGGCTCCACAAAAGACTTGCCTACCGCATTATTATTCTGATGGGCAACAAACCATCTAAAGTGTTGATGGGTGTAATGCTTACTGCCTACATCATAAGTATGTGGGTAAGCAACACGGCCACCGTAATGATGCTTATTGCGGCTGTTATGGCTATAATAAATCAAAAGGACATTTACCACGAGGATGTACGAAAGGGTGCAGCAAGCGCAATATTATTGGGCCTTTCGTTTGCGGCAACCATTGGCGGCATGGCTACGCTGGTAGGCACACCGCCTAATATGATATTCTTCGGTATGTATAACCGCGAATTTCCTGAAGGGCAAAAGATTGATTTCCTGCATTGGATGATGTTCGGCGTGCCTTTTTCGTTTACATTTTTAATATGCGCCTATTTTATTCTGAAACGCATGTTTATACCGGAGCGCATCAACTTTCCGTTTGACATGGCTACCATAAAGGAGCAGCGCAAAACACTGGGTAAAATGGGTACGGAAGAAAAAGTGGTGTTGTCGCTTTTTGCCATTACCGTGCTGTTATGGTTCTTCCGCGAAGACTTAGACCTTGGCATTGTAAAAGTACCGGGCTGGGCCCCGGCCTTCTTCGGCAAGTACGCTGCTTACATTAAGGATAGCTCCGTGGCTATATTCACTTCCCTCTTCCTGTTCCTTATTCCTTCAGTAAAAACCAAAGACGAGAATATCCTGGAGTGGAAAGATGTTAGCAGGCTGCCTTTAAACATTATCCTGCTTTTTGGTGCCGGCTTTGCCATGGCAAAGGGTTTTGAAACCTCCGGGCTTAGCGCCTGGATGGCCAACCAATTACAGGTGCTTAACGGCTCATCAACTGTGTTTATACTGCTGGGCATAATTATACTGGTAACCATATTAAGCGAGTTTGCCAGTAATACGGCCAGCATACAATTAGTGTTACCGGTGCTTATACCTTTAGCAGCAACGCTAAACATTAACCCTTTGCTATTGATGCTAACCGCCACCTTTGCTGCCAGCATGGGTTATATGCTGCCCGTAGCCACAGCAGCCAACACCATAGTGTACGGCACAGGCGCTATTGATACAAAGGAAATGATGCGGGCCGGTGTAATATTGGATATAGTTGGTATTGTGCTGCTCACCATATTTATGTGCACCTTAGGTAATTGGCTTTTCGGCTTCCATATCTTTGGGTAGCGCTTCCACAGGATGTTCAGAAGAAGCAACAGCATAAAAAAAGGCCGCATTTGC
>CAZUHU010000120.1:0-11737 GCA_964620645.1 uncultured Chitinophaga sp. | reverse complement strand
TATAATCAGAAGTATCGCTTCCACATGAATTCAGTGCAATTAATGAAATTGTATAAACGCCTGGTGCCAGATAGGAATGAACAGTATTAGCAGAATATCCTATGGAGCCATCACCAAAATTCCATATATAACTATCGGCATGTTGGCTTTGGTTGGTAAACATTACCGTGCCGTTAATTGGCTCGGTAGTAGTGTTCATCAGGTAGTCAAAATCGGCTATTGCGCGTATGTGCACCTTAACTGTGTCACTTAATACTGCCGTGTCTCCGCAAGTTTGGTAAGAGATAACCTGCAACTTAATAGTATAAGTTCCGGTATCATTATATGTATAACTAGCATTAGGGGCATTAAATGTTACAGGAGTTGTGCCATCGCCGAAATCCCAGATAAATTGATTGCCGTTTGTGGCATTAGCGTTTACCGTAATTTCAAAAGGCTGGCATCCGTCCGAAGGAGAAATGTCTATACTATTAATAACAGGTGCAGGATAAACAGTAATGGGTTGAGCGGTAGTATCGCTGCAACCGTATTGGTTTGCCGCCACCAGCGTAACAGTATAGCTACCTGCGGAATCGAATATAGCTGTAGGATTTACGTCGGTTGAAAAAGTTCCGTTGCCAAAGTTCCAGTTATACCCCAATGCGCCGCTTGAATTGTTTGTGATGGCTACTATAGCCGGTTCGCCGCATAAGTAAGTAGATGGCATATTGAATGCTGCAAGTGGTTTAGGATATATGGTTACAATTTTTGTTAGGGTGTCGCTACAGCCATTAACTGAGCCTATTAATGATACATCATAGTTTCCCGGTGAGGAGTAATGGTGGGCGGGGCTTTGGGTTACCGATGTGTTTCCATCGCCAAAGCTCCATTGAAAGAAGTTGACACCTGTTGAATTGTTGGTGAATTGAATAGGCGCACCGTTAACGCATGCATTTGACGCGGTAAAGTTGAGGTTGAAGGATGGCGCGGGATTAATTACCACCGGTTGGCTGGCCGTATCGCTACAGTTGAACTGATTTGAAACCACCAGGTTTGCTGTATAGGTACCGGGGTTAGGAAAAGCTGCTACAGGATTGACATTAGTTGAACCGCTTCCATTTCCAAAATTCCAGTTAAAGCCCGATGCCCCGGTAGAAGCGTTGATAAAGTTTACAGAAACAGGTTGGCCGCAATTATTGCCTATTGCGGCAACGGTGAACGCCGCCTGTGGTTTAGGAAATATATCTACGGTATGGGTAATAGTATCGCTGCAGCCGTTAGTGGTACCTATAAGTGTAACTGTATAAGCGCCATCGGTTAAAAAAGTATGCGATGGTTGTTGGGCTACGGAAGTGTTACCATCGCCAAAATTCCATTGAAGGTAAGCGCTGTTAATTGAGTTATTGATGAACTGTATGGGTTGTGCATTTACACAAGCACTGTTTGCACTAAAGTTAACCGTAGGATGAGAACCTATTGTAACAGGATGACATTGGCTCTGCGAACATCCGTTGCTTTCCAGAACGGTAAGGCAAACGTTATATATCCCGGCAGTGTCGTAAAGGTGTGTGCTGCTATTTTGTGCAGCGGAATCCCCATCGCCGAATTGCCAAAAGTAACTTACCAGAAAAGAGCCCGGGGACGGATTGGATTGAGCGGTGAAAAGAACGGGCTCTTTACCACAGGCATCAGTGGCGAAGTTAAAGTCAACAATCGGTGAAGGATTAACGTGTATTGTTTGGAAAACCGTATCCTGCGAGCAACCATCGCTAACATAAAGCGCTACTATATAATCGCCTGCAGTAAACGTATGTTGAACGGTGGTGCCCGGGGCAGTGCCTGTTAGTGCACCATTACATAGGCCTGTTATAGTATCGAAATCAAAACACCAGTTTGAAAAAGTGTTGCCGCTTGAATAATCATTAAAAGTAACTGTCAATGGTTCGCAGCCTTGAGTAGCCGATGGAGAAAAGAATGCCTGAACTGCACTCGGTGGCACTACCAGCGTTTTTGAAGTGGTAGATGAACCGCATGAATTGGCTGCCGTTAAGGAAATAGAATAGCTTACGGCCTGTATAGTATTGTTAGCAAACACATGTTGAACTGTATTCCAAACTGGTTGTGTTGGGTTGGGGTACAGAATGGTATTAGCACTGCCATCGCCCCAGTTAAAAACAAGAGAATCCGGTTGCCCTGTAACCATACTGTTTGTTGCAAAAGATACCAGGAGAGGAGCACAGCCGCTGTTGATGGACAAGGCAAAGTCGGCAACAGGGGCAGCAATTACCGTAATGGATGCATCTGCACTATTGCCGGCACAGCCATTGGCATAAGGCGTTATGTGGTATATCACTACACCGGTATCTGCCTGCGGGCTGGTGTTTGTTAGCAAATGCGGTGGTATAGTATCTCCGGTGCCTGTACTTAGTGCGCCATTCACAAATGTGCTGGTTGAAGTCCATTCAAAAGTTGTGGCGTTAACATTAGCGCTAAGTTCAATAGGTGCACTATAACTGTTTGTGCAAATAGTTTGTGCGGGTATCAGGTTAGTGAGAGTTGGAGCAGGAGGGACAATTATACTTACGGAGTCTGTTTTAGGCGGACAACTACCTGCACTAACTGTAACTGTATACGTAACAGTTCCTGAAACGGAATCAGTGTTGTTTAAGGTTTGCGTTATTAAGTTTCCCGAACCCGAAGATTGGCCGTTTATCGCACCGCTTGGGTTTGCCGACCAGCTAAAAGAAGCCCCCGGTGTGGATGAACTTAACTGTATGCTGGTTTGCGTGCCTGAGCATATAGTGTCGTCCGCTGAAATAATTGATAAATCTACAGCGGGGTTTACCGTGATTGAATATGTTCCGCCACCGCCGTTGCAATTACCACTACCTAAATTGCTTTGGGCCGTGTAAGTAATAGTAAGCGCTTGGTTTGTAGAGTTGATAAGGGTTTGAGCCGGAATTGTGGAAGTGCCTGAGTTAACGGCGCCTGTTATTCCTGTAGGAATGTTAGCCATCCAACTTATAGATGCACCTTGAACAGGAGAGGTTATATCAACCTGTGTAGTTGTACTACCTGAACAGATGGTTTGAGCCGGTATAGAAAATGTTGTACCAGCGCCTGAATTTACCTGTAACAGGTATGTTTCAGTAGCTGAGCATCCGCTTGCAGTTGCTGTAATGGTATAGGTGATAGTACCATTAGTGTTTCCGTTATTGTAAAGAGCTTGTGAAGGGATGTTGCCTGTTCCTGATGGTATGTTTCCCGTTACGCCTTGTGAGGCCGATGAGGACCATGCGAAGGTTACGCCTGCCGTGCCGGATAGAATGATTACTTCGGCGCTGGTATCGCCATTGCAAATTACCTGTGGTGCAGGAAGCAGAATTTCAGGAGAAGGATTTACTGTTACAGTAAAGGTGGCAGGTGCTCCAACACAGCCATTTTTTGAAGGTGTTACCGTATAGGTGATGCTGCCCGGGGCATTGGTGCCATTATGCAGTACCTGCGAAGGAATGGTGCTTGAGTTGCCTGATTGCATAAAGCCGCTTATGCCGCTTGTAGCCGTTGCGCTCCAGCTAAAATTTGTACCCGGAACCGCGGAGTTGATTTGAACAGTTTGAGTAGCTGCACCATCGCAAACGGTTTGATTACTTAACGGATTTACTGAGGGGGCGGCGTTTATTGATATAGGCAGGTTTAACACTGCTGCAGGACAGGAGCCGGTAGTTGTGTTAGTAGTAACCGAAACAACCACACTGTTTGCCTGCGGGTACGGATAAAAGACGGTGTTCAGTGAAGTGGTATCAGAAAAAGTACCGGCAGTTGATGACCACAGAACAGATGTAGCTGCACCGGTAACGGTGGCTGAAAGCAGGACTGTATCGCCTGCACAAATACCGGTGGGAGCATTGGCTGTAACGGAAGCTGTTGGATCAACAGTAATTGTAACCTGGTCAGTATCGGAACAGCCAGTTGCGCTTACTATTAAGGTGTAGGTGTGCGAAACTGCCAATGAGGAGTTATTGGTTAATGTGAGTATAGGGTTTGCCGCATGCGCATTGCTAAGCCCTGTTGCCGGTATCCAGGTATAATTGTAACCGCTTTGCGGGCTACTGCCAATTTGAATTGAAGAACCGCCACAGATTGTATGATCGGGTCCCGCATTTGCTACAGGGGGCGGTAAAATAGCTACCGTCATTGTATCGCTAACTGCAGGGCATGGGCCGGCAGGGTCATTAGAAGATATGGTGAGTATAACTGTGCCGCTTTGTTGTGAGGCCGTGTAAGTTGAAACGGTAGATGTTGAATCGGAAAATGTGCCGCCGTTTGCTGATGTCCATACAACGGAAGTGGCTCCACCACCAACTGAGCCGGCCAGTGTAGCTGAATTTACATTACACAAGGATAGAGAAGGCCCCGCACTTACTATTGCCGGTGGGTAGATGGTAACTGTTACAGCATCGCTTGCAGTGCAGCCTGCCTGGTTGCTTACCGTAACGGTATATGTTTGCGAAACTACTGTACTGCCATTTGCCGTTAATGTTACCATGGGGTTGGCAACATTGGGGGAACTTAAGCCGGATGAAGGACTCCATGAATAACTGTAACCATTTATTGCTGAAGTGCCAATTGAAGTATTAGCAACCCTGCAATAGCTTTGGTCAGCGCCTGCATCAGCAACGGGAGCGTTTTGCACAGTGATAGTTTTAGTAGCTGTGCTTGTGCCGCACTCGTTGCTTACCTGTAGGGTTATGGTGTAAGTGCCTGATGCAGCATAGGTAATGGTGCCGGGGTTGATAGTTGCAGCAGTTGAAGGTGAGCCTCCGGGGAAACTCCAACTGTATTGCGTGTTATTGCCCTGGCATTGCTGAACGTTGGCTGTGGGATTTATGCTAAGCCCTGCGCAAAGAAATGATGGAACATTGTTGATAGTTACATGCGGCTTTCTTTTAACTACTACAGTTTGTGTTTGGCTTATGAAAGTGCCGCAACTGTTACTTAGCGATAGTGAAAGCTGGTAGGTGCCCTGATTATTAAATAAAATCTGCGGGTTGAGTGAAGCTATATTAGTGCCATTAAGGAAGGTAAAGTCCTGGGCTGAATCCTGAGTGCAGGATGAGCCGCCCTGCATAACATTCCAATGCGAAGAGATACTTCCGCAAGCTAAAGTAGAGTCCGTGCCCGGTGTTGTGTTATTGAGTGTAACGGCTAAGGGACCGCAACCCGAAACCGAGTTAGAGTCAACAGCAAAAGAAGTGGACAGCGGCGCCTGAACGCAAAATGTTTTTTCAATAGTATCCGGTCCGCAGCTGTTGGCCGCAATTAACTGCATAGTGTAAGTGCCGGGCGCTGTAAAAGAAACACCCAGGGTAGTGGAGCCGCTGGTCCACATATAGGGGTCAAAGTTGGGGCCTGTGTATATTCCTGTGCTGCCAAGTAAGCCGGTGGTTATGTTCCAACCGATGGGTGGAGAAATGCTCCATACTCTTGGAAAGTTAGAATTACAGGTAGCGTTCTGACCGTTGGGTATAATATCTTCTCCCAATGAAACATCCGTAAACATAACCGGGCTGTTTATGCAGGCGGGTGTAACGGTAAAGTCAGCCACTACGGGTACTGATATGTAAATAGGAACTACAGAGCCTGCTGAAACTCCGCAAGGATTTTCAGCAACAAAGTTTGCCGAGAACGCATTAGGGAAAGAGATAATGCCATTGGAACTTGTGGTGCCGCACGAGCCCGGTATGAAGGTGTGCGGTATAGAAGTAGGAGGGGGGTGGTTGAATATTTGCGCGGGTGTGCCATCATTAAAGGTTACGGTGTAGATGGTGCCCGGTGTGTTGTTTTGTGTGCCCGATATATTGAAGACAAATGTTTGCGGGCTGCAGCCGCTTGTGTTACCGGGCCCCACAATACCGCCGGCAGGGTTACTCCCAAAAAATACTTTATAGGAGGCAGTATCTGCGCAACCCGAAGGGGCGGTAACTATCAGTTTTAGATTATAAATGCCGCGTGAGTAAACATGGCTTAAGGATGTTAAACTGTTAAGCGTTTGCACGGCACCGGTGTCTCCCCAAATGATGGTGTACGTAGAACCTGC
Organism: uncultured Chitinophaga sp.; assembly: GCA_964620645.1. Taxonomy (GTDB): domain Bacteria; phylum Bacteroidota; class Bacteroidia; order Chitinophagales; family LD1; genus Bog-950. The sequence goes on along the minus strand of CAZUHU010000120.1, from coordinate 5,658 downwards.
CGGAGCAACGGAAGCATTGTCAAAAGTAAAGTTGGAGAATGTTTGTATGCCGTTGGAGCATTTGTAAAAAGTAGTGTCGCCATTAAAGAATGTGGCTTGGGAACCCGGCGATGTTAAACCTGCCTGCGGCGAAGCTATAACTGATACAACAACTGCGGTGCTGCATTGCCCGTTATTGCCCACGGCTGTTAACGTATAGTTTTGTGGCGCAATGCTGCTGTTTAATGTTGGTGTTAGTGTACTGTCTCCCGATAAAATGCCACCGGGGGGCTGAGAAAACCAAACAACAGCGGGATTACCTGTTTGGGTGGCAGTTAGCTGTTGTTCAGCGTTTTGGCAAAGTGTAAGATTGTTTCCGGCGTTGAGCGTGCATTGGGCAGATGTTACTTCGGAACATAGAACCACGTAAAGCACCGCGAGGGGCAGTTTCAAATTCTCCATGGGTAGACCGCAGTGTAAGTTTCATGTGAAACAATAATTCATGCAGCCAGGGCCACTGCTTTCCTCAGTAAATTATTCGAGGGAATAATCTGCTGACCTGCTCTCTCGGTAAGCGTTAGCCTACTTGCCTTAACGCAAGCGGAGTGGTCATGTTACATTTTTTTGTATAAATAAAGGTGGATAAGTGTTTCATGTTTGTTTAAACGTTGATTACTAGCAAATTCCCGTTTAACGGTTAGGGTTAGCCGAATTTTCGCTTCTGTTTGATGGCGTCAGGAAAAATGACATGCGCATTTACATGTTATTATTATTGTATATAAATTTGAGTTTAGTGTATGAATTGAATATCCTCTTAAATCGATTGTTTTCGATTTAATGTTTGGAACCTGCATGGGGCCAATTAGTTACTGCTGAAAATAAAAGCCCTTGAAAGAGATTAACTTTCAAGGGCTTTTATTTTCGCAGAGGGTGTTACGAGGATGGTTTATTTTTTAGTTACCCACACCGGGCTAAATAAACGAGGTAACATCATCTACAATAAGCAGCTACCTACACTATAACAGTTGCCTGCTTCAAATTTCTACTTCCGCCCTTCTGTTTTTGGCGCGGCCCTCTTTGGTGCTGTTATTAGCAGTTGTTATAGCTGCTAATTAAAGTAAGTGTAGGTAGTAACTAAAGTTTGTTGATTAATTGGATCATCCTGTAGCTCTTTTATAACCCGCCCACGGTCATCAAAGTCGTACGAATAATGGCACACAGTAACTCCGTTATATTTTTCCTCTTTTACTAAATTCTTGCTACGCTTGCCATAATACCAATCCAAGCCATCTAATCGGGTGTCTTGTTTTTCGTAGTATTCGTAAGATTTTTTGAAACTAAAACCTGGTACTAAAGTCGTACCTTCTGCAAGGTTGCCATCAGTGTTATAAGTGTAATAAGTAGGGAATAAACCTGTATTAAGGGGATCAACCAGTTCTTTTTTTATTAAATGACCTTCGGCATCGTAAGTACGAGCATAATTGTTGTCTTCATCTACACTAATGTAACCCTGGGCGTTAAGGGGCATGGTTAGGGTAGCGGAGCTCCCTAATTTTGCTACCGTAACATTGCCCGGGTTATAGTTGTAAACTCTGGTTTCTCCATATGCTTCTTTCGACTTTACTCTACCATCATCATAATACGTAAACTTCTCTATAGGCTGATTCGTGCCTATTTGCCTCGTACGTATTTTATAATCGGCCGGTGCGGGCAGGTTGGGGTTGCAAGTGCAGGAGCTAACACCAATTGCAGCCAATGCGGCCAACACTACCAGCGATAGCAGCGATGTTGTTTTGTGGCCCGGTTTAAAACTTTTAATGTGCATATACGTTGTTTTTAAAAGTGTTGTAAGGGTTATTTAATAATCTCTATTTCTATTCTAAAGTTTTTGGCGCGGCCTTCTTCGGTGCTGTTATCGGCAATGGGTTTGCGCGGGCCCATGCCAACATACGTAAATTGGGTAAGTGGTATTCCTTTTGTTTCTAAATATTCCGCCACTCTTCTTGCGCGTTTGTACGAGCGGAAACCGCTTTGTTCTTCCATATCGTAACCATCGCCGTGGCCTACAATGCGCACGCGTATGTCCTTGTGCAGCTTTAGGTAATTTACCAGTTTATCCAATTCGGCATAGGCCTCCGGGTTCAGTTTACTGCCATCTCTTTCTACACTTATATTGCCCAGCGAAAACCGCTCGCCTACCTGCGGGGCTGCTTTGGTTTCGCTTTGGGCAGGTAAGGCCGGCGCTTCAGCAATAATCTCGTACCCCTGTGTTGTAGGCTTTGTTTCTGTTTTAGCAGGCGGGGCAGCCTGTGTTGTTTCTTCTTTAGCCTTTGCCTTTTGTTCGGCGGCTGCCTTTTCTGCCTCTTGTTTCGCTTTGGCCTGTTGTTCAACCGCTGCGGCTGCCTTAGCTGCTTCTGCTTTCTCTTTGGCCTGTTGCTCTGCCGCTGCTGCTTCTTTCTCTTTTGCCTGTTGTTGGGTAGCGGCGGCTTTTGCTGCTTCTTCTTTTGCTTTGGTTTCTGCCAGTTGTTTTTGCTGCGCCTCAATTTGCTTGTTCAGCACCTCTAATTTTTCTTCCTGTTCTTTCTTTTGCGCAGCGTTTTCTGAATTTTGTTGCCCAGCATTGGCTAATGCCTGCTGCAATGCATTAACTTTTTGCGTTAAATCTTCCACGGCGGCCTTTTGGCTTATTGCCAGCGAATCGGCCGCGGCCTGGCGCGCCAACAGGCTGTCGTAAGCGCTTTGTTGCGGTGCGATGGCCGCATTGGCGGTTTTAGGGTTGTCGGCTTTCTTCACCCATTTATCAAAGCAAACGCTCATCATTACCTCGTGGGTGCTGTAAATACCGGTGGTAGGTATGTTGCGCATAACCGGTACCTGGTAGCCATAGGCCAGGGTAAATATTTTTGAAATACGCACCCCTGCCGTAACAGGCACCCCGCCATACAGGTTATAGCCGGCACCCAAAAACACTATCTTTTTGTAATCGGCCATTACCTGCATTTTCATATTAAAGGCTTTGTTTTGGTTTACATTAAATACCACCAGCGGCTCAAGGTTAAACCTGCCTTTCGCCAGGTTTATTTCGTAGCTGCCGTTAACAACATAGGTGCGGTTAAAGCCGCTTAGTTTGGTTTGGTTGTTGTAAACGCGGGTGTTGCCATCCAGCAGGTTGGGTATAGCAAAACCCAGTGTTAGGTTTTTCCACTGGTAAGCCAGGCCAATGTTGAGGTCGAACAGCATGTTAGCCGGTTGGTTAAAGTTGGGGTCGCCCACCAGTTCGGTAACCCGGTTGGCATCATAGTTAGTGTTATGCTGCAAAATACCGGCAGCTACGCCAATGGAAAGCTGATGGTTTGGCGCCAGCTTTACTTTTTGGGCATAGTATAGTTTGGCATCAATAATTTTGCTGACCCCCGCACTGTACGCCATTACTTCTACGCCCGTACCAATGCGGTCCTTCCACAAACTTATTTCGCCAATGGCGCCGCCTATGCGCGGGTGGTTGGCCACGCCCGACCATTGGTCGCGGAAAAAGCCATGCACATTGGTGCTGCCGTTGTAGGCCGTTAAAGCAGGGTTGGTGGTAAGGCGGGTAAAATACAGTTGGGTCTGCATATCCGTTAGCTGCGCACCGGCTGCCATAGCCAGCAGGTTGGCTACCAAAAACAAGGTTATTTTTTGCATGCTATATCGTTTTGCTGTTAAATTGATATGTCGCTCCATGTTACTTTCTCAATTCTATTGTTTTTCTAAACACATTCAATTTCGCTTCGCCATCCGGCCATTTTGCATTGTCATTTATCTTAACCTCTACCAGATATGGGCCGTTGGGGCAAATGTCTTTTGTTTGAAAATGTTTGCCATCCCATTTAAGCGGGCCCTTGCCGCAGGCTACATCGGCACCATTCTGATCTTTAATACACCACTCTGCATTGGTTAAATTTCGGTTGCAATTATCTGTTAATTCTAAAAAGTCAATTGTACCATCGCCATTGGGGCTGAAACCTTCCATGATGGCAGGTATGCAATCTACTTGTACCGAAGCGCTCTGCTTGCACCCTTCGGCAGTAGTAACGGTAACCGTAAAAACATCGCTGGCTCTAAAGTTAAACATCGGTTGCTGTGGCGCGTATATAGCTTGTGTAAGGTCATTCTCTGGGTTTGTTGCAGTCCAATCCACAGCCTTAGATATATCAGCCATTAGATAAACGGGATTAGGTTGAAAATTCAAAATACCTACTAAAACTACTGCACTGCCTATTTCAGCCTCATATATATATTTCAATTTTTCAACTGGCGGAAAGCCTCTAGGTTGTGCTGCGACTGCCTGAAGAGGAAGAACTGCACCCGATTTCACCTCAGTAGAAGCCGAAGCCGGGCAGGTAACATTCTGGCCATTGATGTATTGCTTTGAAGTGACATTGACCGTGTGCGTGCCGGGCTGATTAGCAGCAAAAGTAGGTAACACTGTAGCGCCTGTTGAATTGGCCGGAACAGACCAACTATAGGTATAGTTTACACCAACTTCCCCAAGTTCTACATCAGACCCAATAAAATCGTCCGAACGATTATTGCCTAAGGAATATACCGGGCTAATGAGCACCTCATTGTTTTCACCACAAAAAGCGGGCGCCAGTTCAATTTTTGGCGAAGCAGAAATGTTTAAGGTATATGTAATGGCACATTCCGGTGAGCCCCCTATAAAGTTGCGGGTAATTTTTCCTGTATTAGATAACTGTTCAGGGCTGGAAAAAGGTGCTGGGGTAATTTTTGTTTTAGCACCATCGTTGTCTCTTTGCAGAGAGTTGAAAAAGTCAACATCATTATTGCTGGTTGAAAATGCTGTCAAATCTATCTCGTCGGCAAACTCAAAGGCTTGCCCCACACATAAAGGCAAGGCTTCATCCGTTAAATTGGGGCCGTATTGAAAATATTGTGTTGTAGAGCAGCCATTTACCGTTGCGGTTACGTTAAGCCCGTATTCTTGCGGGTCAGTGTTGTCCTTACGGGTTACTACACCTTGTTGCGTTATGTCAAAAAAATTGGTGGAGTTTACTGACCATACCACGTTGGGGCTTGCGGGCTCCACATTTAAGGTTAAACTACCGTCATTGCAAAAGATGGTATAGTTACCAACTGCCTTAATAGCAGTTGGCGGCTGGGTAAGGGTTACCGTTGCGGTACTTGAATAAAGGTTGCCGCATGTACCCGAGGCAAACGCTATTCTGAACTGAACATCTCCTGCCTTACCGCTTAAATCGTAAACTAAATTAGTTGAAGCGAGGTTAGCGCCTGTAACATCCGTCCAGCTTGTGCCACCATCGGTAGATACCTGCCAGGCGGCTATGCTGCCGGTAAGCAGTTGGTTTTGAGTAAAAGTAAGTATGACAGAGCCGTTGCTGCAGGCGGTGGTTTTATCTGCCGCCAAAGTGCCTGCTGATGTGGTGCCTGCATCAAGCACGGTTACTTGTTTAGTAGCCGTGCAGCCCAAATCGGTAGTGTAAGTAATGGTAGTGCTGCCTGCCGCTACGCCGGTTACAACCCCGGTGCTACTGATAGTGGCTATAGCGGGGTTTGAGGATACCCATGGGTTGGTAGCGGCAGGGGTGTTGCTGCCAGTTAAAGTAGTGGTAAAGCCCGCGCAAACGTTGGTGTTGCCGGTAATGGCGGGGGTGATGA
>CAZUHU010000119.1:2386-11770 GCA_964620645.1 uncultured Chitinophaga sp. | reverse complement strand
AAAACAAATTTTGCAGGGGTAAGGCTTTTAAAGCGCATATGGGAATTTTAGATATTCTGTTTGATGTTACTAAAGCAGTTAACAACCCTAAGACGGCAAACCCCTGATAATAAAATTGGGGGAAGAATGCTACGCGAACAGGCGCGATTCTATGAATTGCAAATCATGAAAGCCATTAAATACCGTGTGTCACAAAAGGCGGGCGAATATGGAGCAAAAATTGCCCCAAATGAGATGAATTTCTATATTTTTTTTACAAATAGCGACCTGTAGCCCAGGTTAGCAGAATTCGCTTTTTGAGGTGCTGCCGTTTGGGGTGAAAAGTGTCTAAAAAGCCGTGCAGAAAATCCTAAAAAATAGTCATTAAGATGCCTTTAGGAAGCGGTTTTCCAGCTTTACCTGGCGGCCACCTTTCAGCTCTTTTCTAAGGATTTTGGAGATCTCCTTAGCGCGGTTTACTACCATAAAGTGGGTTCCGCCTTTTATCCAGTAGCAATTGTCGATGTAATGCTGAGGGAAAATCCAATCGCTGGTGCCGTGAATGTGCACTAAATTATCAGGCACAGTTTCGTTTTTCCAGTGTATTACCTGGTCTACCGCCCATTTATTGAAGTCGATATTGATGTCCTGTATCATGTCCTCAATTAAATCAAAATCGTGGCGGTTTAACTTTCCTAAAACCAATTGCATCCAAAAACGCAGGTTTAAGAACAATTTACCGGGAACGAGGCGATGAAACTTAACGGAGTTCATGAACATGATTTTGAAGGGGCGTTCATGATAGGTTTTAATGCTGGAAATAATTATTGTTTTCCATGGGTTAACCAGTTTAGCCAATTCAACCGCAACAATACCCCCGAAGGACATGCCGATCAGCACAGGCTGTGTGTCCTTTTTTATTTGAGGCAACAGCTTTTTTACATACTGCTGTATGGTTTCATCTTTTTTATGCTTAGGCCATTTAAGATGAACGATCTCGTAACCGCTTAAATCCAGGTTCTGGAAGATTTTATCATTTGCACCTACACCGGGGATCAGATATATGGTTTTATCCATTACTCGCATTTGATTCGTTATCGAAGTTTGAAATTTAATTCAACTCTGCAACAATTTTTTTTTGTTGATAGGTTAACATAACTAAGATAAGGTTAACCGCAGGTTTCAAAAAATGTTCCATGGGGTGCTTTTTTCCACCGGGCTTGAAAGATTTGTATTGAAAAGGCATCTTTACTGCATTTAAACTTAGTACGAAATGGCCAAGCGAACCCTAAAGAAAAAGAAAACGGACCCCTTTGCTTTTGACCCGCCATCCAAAGCGTTTGTACGAAGCTTTATGGTGCCGTTCAAGTTTTACTTTGCCCCTCAATTTTACGGCTTAAAGGAGTTGGATGTTACCCGGCCGGCCCTTTATGTTACTAATCACAATGTGTTGGGCGTGTTGGATGGTTATCCTTTTGGTACGGAGCTTTATCTAAAAAAGGGAATTATACTGCGTGCCCTTGCTGACTCTAACCACTTTAAAATACCTGTGTGGAAGGATTTTGTAAAAGAGAGGCTGGGTATTGTAGAGGCATCGCGTGCTAATTGCGATGCATTAATGCAGGCCGGCGAAAGTATTGTTGTTTACCCCGGTGGCACACGCGAGATATGCAGAAAAAAGGGAGAGCGATATGTTTTGAAATGGGCGGATAGAAAAGGGTTTGTGCGTATGGCTGCCAAGCACGGTTATGATATTATACCTATTGCTGCAGTGGGTGCCGAAGAAGCTTTTACTATAGTGAAGGATGCGGAGGATTTTTTGAAAACACCGGTTGGTAAATTTTTAAAGTTTATCGGTGTATCGCACAGCGTTTTTAAAGATGGGGAGTTGATACCTCCGATAGTTAAAGGCGTGGGAGATACTATAATACCGCGCCCGGTTAAACTGTATTTCAAATTCGGAAAGAGAATTTCTACTAAGGGAATGAAGCGAAAAGTGAATAATGATGAAGCGCTTGACACCATTAAGGGAAAAGTAGAAGAATCGTTATTGGAAATGATACATGAACTGCACGATGTGCGCAGAAAGGACCGTGACCGCAGTAAACTCAGGCGCTGGTTAAGCCTTGAAAAATAATCTGTACTAAACTTGATAGAAGGAGGTTTGGCGCCTACTGCTTATAGCGCTTTGGTATCGGCTTCAGTATTCCACCATTCTTCCGCTTCCCAGTAATTATCCCAACCCAGGTTGCGATACTTTTCGTTTATTTCAATTTCGCGCTCGCCGTAACTAAAGTCTTCCAGAATTTCGTTGCCAAACATGAAAAGATCTGCGGCAAAAAGCAGTGGTTTTGTTTCGGCGGTTTTGTAGGAAATCCAACTTCCATCAAATAAGAAACCGCCCCGCAGTGTTTCGTTGTGTGTATTGTACCATAGGTTGTATCCTTGTAGCTCATGGTTTTCATCATAATTAGGAAAGAAATCCATAAAGAAATTTCCTGCAAAGGAACCTGCGCCGGGTTGGTTGCTGTTTTCGTCGAGTTTAAAGTGGCCTTTGGCATGGTAAGTTCCAATGAAGGTATCGCCTTCAAATTTCTCAGCAGTATCTCCTTCATAATAGGTAAGGAAATCCTGGTAGTCGTAGGTTAAATCCTTAAAGCCAAACACGGAGTCAATGACGATGCTGCCTGTAAAATCAGTAATATTCTTTTTGTATTTGCTCTTGCCCTTTAACTGAATAACGAAGGGGTTTGCAGTATCTGTAACTACATCGCTTATGTAAAACTCAATCCGGTATCTATCGGTGCCGTAAAAGCCATTAAATATTGTTGCTGCATCAGCAGAGCCTGAGCCCAATATATCATGGAAGTTTACTTTTTGAAGAACCTCTTTAGTGCGTTCCTGTGATAACTGACCGTACTCAATAAGCGCCGTTAAAGAGTCAATAGCACTGCTATCAATACCGGCGATACGCATGGTGTCGGCCGATTCCTTATGGGTTATCAATTGCGCTTTCGGCTTATCGGCATTTTGGCGCATAAAATTGCAGGATGCCAGGGCGATAAGCGTTGCAAAAAACAGGAGTGCTTTTTTCATGAGTTCAATCTTTAACGTATTTCTTAAACAGGTAGTTACCTAATCCTAATGTAATTAATATTTCAGCAATCATCCAGTTGCCCACCCACGAAAGCCAGGTTATGGTAACGTAGGTTTCAATGGGCTTAGTATGCAGTAAATAATGCATAAGGTAACCTTCGGTGCGCAGGCTCATGGCCGCCAATGTAATGGCGTAACTACGTATCATCCAATTGATGTGTTCGCGATAGTTTTTTTGCCTGGCCCTGATATAGGCCATAAAGGTGAGGAGCCACCATAAAATGCATTGCATTACAAAACCGGTTTTTGCCGGTAAGCCGCCGTTTGCAAACAATGCTATTGCGAGGCCTGAGGTAGAAGCCAGTATAAGTATTGTGAATACATAAACCCGGCCCGACCACCTGTGAACAACTGGATAAGAGCGCAACAATGCCGGTAAAAATTGCGGCAAACCGGCTATCAGTACAATGGCGCTTGAGGTAATGTGCACATAAAAGCCCGTAAGAAATAAGGGGCTTTGCAGTGTTGTTTCGGTTTTAGTGGAAAGAAAATTTACGGCATGTGCAAAGCTAAAGTAAGGGATAACCTTGGCGCACATAAGCACCGTAAAAAATATAAAGGGGGTAAACAAAAGCAAATAGAATATATAAGGCAGCAATCCTTCTTTGTTGCGTTGCATAGCTTACTTTGGTTTGGCTGCGCTTAATGCATCGCTATAGGTTTTAACGAGCGGATCGGAAGGGCTAAGGGTAGAAGCCCGCTGAATGCTTTGATCAGCCGCTGTATAATTTTTGAGGTAGATAAAGTTCATACCTGCTTCTGCATGCCCTTTGCCGTCCATAGGGTTTAGCTCAATGTATTTTTGGTAATAGCCATTGGCCCTTTCATACGACTTAAGATTATCGCGGTATAAATTACCCAGCGTTAAGTAGAGAGTTTTGCCAAGGCGGCGGTCAGTCATCACTGCATTCTCCAAAGCATCAATGGCTTTGTCGTACTGCTTCAATTCAATGTAAGCTTTACCCAGTGCCTGGTAACAATCCCACAATTTAGGATTAAGCATAATAGCGTTATCATAATCCTTCGCCGCTTTGTCAAATTGCTTTTTGGCTGAATAAATTTCAGCGCGTTTTTGGTAGGGTTCAGCGTAGCGCGCGTCGGCTGAAATTGCTTTCGAAAAGTAATCAAGCGCCTTAGTAGTGTCCTTTTTACCCAGGGATGTAAGGCCCAGGTAATAAAGCGTTGGTGCATGGTTGGCGTTTAATGCAGCCGCTTTGTTTAAATAGGTAAGGGCTTTATCAGGTGTGTTATTGTCGAAGTAATTTTTGCCGACAATGAAGTAAGTGTTCAAATTGTCTTTACCAAGTGCGATGGCTTTGTCGAAGTTGTCGTTGGCTTTTACTGCATCATTAGTTTTAATGTAAGCCAGGCCGATGTTTGTATACGCACGGGCCGAAGGTTTAAGCACCAGGGATTTATTGTAATATTCTATTGCTTTAGTGTAATCACCTATGTTGTAGTACGAAACACCAACGTTATTGAGCGCCTCAGGGTCCTTTGGTAAAAAGCTTAAGTATTTTGTATAGTTATCAATAGCCTGTTGCGATTTTTTCTGGAGGTTATAGAGGTAACCACTTTGATAGTAGGCGTAGTAAGCGTATGGCTCTAATGCAATGGACTCCTGTAATTTCTTTAAAGCATTAGAAATGTTGCCGGGATTTTTTTCATCCTCTTTGTTGAGTGTTAGTTGCACGGCTTCTAAAAACAACTTGCGCGCCTTAAAATTAGCTGTTAAGTAATGCTCTGGCCCTAACAGTTCCATTGCTTTATTCATCTCCTTAACCGCTAAGGCAACTTTTGATGAAGAAGTATAAGTAATTTCTCCTGACAAAAGCGGGTTGATGATTTCAGTAGAACGATTTAAAAGCGCAGAAACAAGGTCGCGGGTAAGCAAATCTTTGGCAGCATCGTTTTTAGTTTTAGCAGTTAATTGGCTGTAAAACCAAACAGCGTTGTTTTTGTCAGGTTCTACCAAACGGTTTTCGGTCATTGCTGTTTTAAAGTTGTTGTAAACTGCGGCATCTAAATCTGCCAGTATATCTATGCCCCTGCCGCCTGCCATTGCAAACAGCGGATAGTTGTTGTTTTTGCTGTCCTTCAGTTTTGCAACCAATGCCGGGTTTACAGTAGCAATAGTGTTATCAAGGTTGCCCACTACAAAGGGCGTTTGCTTATTGGGGGCAGCCTGCTGACGCACGTAACGTTGCAAATAAGCCTGTAACTCAAACAAAGTAACCTTGCCGTCTTTTTCGCCTTCTTCATCCGCCAGCCCGGTAAGCCCTTCTACAAGGTGATACGAGAAAAGGCCCCGGCCATTACCCCATTGAGCGCCTTCCATGGAAAACTCGTTGGCCTGGCAGGAGAATACTTTGTTTTCGTTACCCCATTCCTGCTTTAGCGCCAACAGGTTTTTGCTTGCGCCATCAGTACCTCCGCTAAAAGAACCTGAATGGCATGCATCGGTAATGAGAAAAACCTGTGCATCGGATTTTGTGATTTGGCTGATAATGTTTTTAAGGTCGGTTTCATGTAAAAAACCATTGGGGTTCATGTAGTAGCTTTCTTTAGGGCTATCGTATAACAACAGAATACCACCATTGGAAATCTCCGTTTCAATATCGCCGTGCCCGGCAAAGTAGATGTATACCTTATCACCGCGACCGGCGCTTTTCTTTATTGACATCAGTTGCGTTATAAGGTTAACCCGGTTGGCGTCGGTATTGGTCAACAACTTTATATTATTGGTATCAGCACCGTTGGTTGCTTTTAAGTAGCCGGCAAACGTTCTAGCATCAACATCGGCATACTTAAGTTTGGGTAGCTCTTTATAATCTGATATACCTACCACAAGCGCATAAACTTTGCCCGAAGCGGTAACTGTGGCCTCGTTACTGATACCTGCACCTCTTACCTGTGCTTTAAGTAGAACAGGGTAAATAGTTAGCAGCGCTATAAGAGAGCGCAGAAAGAGGTTTTTCATAGCTATGAAAATAAGAAAGGAAGTTAATGTACACTAAACAGCAAAGAGTTACCCTCATGGTTAGTGAATCTTACCTTCACCGGGTAAGGCCGGCAAGGCAGCCGGGTAGGAAACCAATTACGGTGTTGCGTAACAACAATCAGCAGGCCATTGTCATCACCCATTGGGCAAAACTCCTCTGTTGGCTGTTGGCGATGAAACACAGAAAGGCCGAAGTTGTCTTCCAAAAGTTGCTTTGTGGCAGAAACGGGATCGGTTACAATGCCTATTTCGCTGATATTTAAAATGCAGGTAGTGTCAAATACACTTTTGTGCAGGGATGGTAAATCGTACCGCGCAATGAACTCCAGAATATTGCCTACCGGGTCCATAAAATAAATAGAGCTTGCATTCCAGTTGGGGAAATTGATGACGGTACTATCCTCAAAGGCAAGCAGTTTAAAACGCTGTTGCGCCCACGAGTGCGCCTGCTGAAAAAGCCCGGGCACTATGTTAAACGCAAAATGATAATACGCTGCCGCTTCACTTTGTTTAAAGGTAAGTACGGAGGTTCCGGCGGTAAAGGAAATCTCATCTTTTGAGGCGCTAAGTACAGCAAGCCCCAATTCGTCCGTATAAAAGTCCTTTACGGCTGAGAGTTTATCAGTAAGTAGTATTACTTCGTTTATTTCCATCAGGAGGCCAGCGGGACGCCTTTAAACAGCGCAAGACTAAAAGGATAAACTTTGGCAGTCATTACTCCTTGAACAACGCAAGGGTCGGCATTCATAATGGCTGTTGCTTCTTCCAGGTCTGCGGCCTCGAAAATGGCGATACCACGATTTTCTTCATTGCTAATGTCGACATTGGTTCTGCCTACCAGGGTTATTTGCCCTTTTTGATGAAGGCCGACTAGATAGTTCCAATGTTGGCCTAAAATGGCATGGGTTTCGTCAGTCCAGTTTTCCTGCTGGCGGAAATGGGGCTTCAACTGCAGTATATAAATGAATTGGGGCATTGTGTTTTTTTGCTAAGATAAAAGATTGCTTTATGAGAAGTAGGGTCCACCATTAAAGCTTGGCGGGGAAAAGGCATATTTGTAAAATAATTGAAGCCAACTAAGTGAGTATGCAAGCGTTCAGAACCGTTGTTAAAGCAAGCCAGCCGGGTTTTACTATTGGCCTTGAGGATAAGTTATTGAGCATCGGCTCCTGTTTTTCGGAACACATTGGCAAGAAATTCAGCGAACATAAATTTGATATTGTTATCAATCCTTTCGGACAGCAGTATAATCCTCTTTCAATTTCTAAGGGAATATTACGCCTACTAAACCCGGTTGATTTTGAAGCGAAAAATTTGGTGTTGCATGAAGGGCTTTACCACAGCATGGAACACCATGGAAGTTTTTCGCGCGCAACAGGAGAGGAGACTGTTGCGGTTATAAATGCAGAAATGAAACGCGCCGCCGTGCAATTAGAACAAGCAGGCGTTTTGTTTTTGACCTTTGGCAGCGCCCATGTTTTCAGGTATAAGGAAAGCGGCGAAGTAGTTTCTAACTGTCATAAAATACCGGGCAATAGATTTGAACGGGAGCTTTTGAGCGTGCAGGAAATTACAGACTACCTTCAAAAAGCGTTAGAAGAATTATGGGCTAAGCTGCCTGATGTAAACGTAGTGCTAACTGTTAGCCCTGTTCGGTATTTTGCTTTCGGGCATTATGAAAACTCGGTAAGCAAGGGCCATTTATTTACAGCCATACACCAACTGCAACAACGTTTCACGCGCTTGTATTATTTCCCGGCATATGAGATGGTGATTGATGATTTACGTGACTACCGCTTTTATAACGAGGATATGTTGCACCCCAATGCCCAGGCAATTGAATACGTTTGGAAGAACCTTACTGACACAATGCTATCGGCAAAGGCACAACAGCTTATAAAGGAAGTAACAGCCATAACACATGCAGTTAAACACAGGCCGAGGAATCCGGCCGGTGAAGCGCACCAAAAATTTCTTCAGCAAACCTTGAATCAAATAGCTGACTTAAAATCTGAATACGGTTTGGCGTTTGACGAGGAAGAAACAATAATCCGTTCTTTTCTTAACGGATAAGAATGAGATTTTTGGTAAGCAGGTTTGCCTTGCCGGGGGTAAGAGGGCTACCGTACTTAACGGTAACTGCGTAAGCTCCTTCGTTCTGCAAATTGCCTTTGTAATAACCGTCCCACGCCTGGTTGGAGGTGGCATGGAAAACAGCTTCGCCCCAGCGGTTATAAATATTGATTTCAAAAATCTCTGCAAACTTTAGCGGGAACACTACAAACAAGTCATTATTGCCATCGCCATTCGGGCTAAAGGCATCCGGCACCCGTATATCCGGAATGATAAGTTCAATATAGGCGCAAGCCGAGGAGGAGCAGTTCGAAGCATCGGTAACCGTAACGCAGTAATTGGTAGCTGCATCCGGCGCAGCAATCGGATTATAAATGTCTGGATTGCTTAGCCCGGTAGAAGGACTCCAGTGATAAGAGTAAGTAGTATCCGATAAGGCCGTTAACTGCACAGTTTGGCCCAACAGAATAGCAGAATCGGGGTTAGCAATAACGGTGAGCGGCGTGTTGGGTACCGTTACATAAACAGATTTTGCCACCACACAGCCGCTTGCATCCGTAGCGCTAACAAAATAGCCCTGGGTATAATAAGCCGAAGGGTTAATGGAAGTAGTAGTATCTCCGGTGCTCCACAGATAAGTAAGCGGTGTACCCGAGTTATTGATAACATTAAACAAAACAGGGTTGCCCGCGCAAACAGTGGTATCGCAGCATACATTTAAATCGGGCGGGTTGTTTTGAACGGTAACTACAATAGTAAACGGTAGTTGGCAATGCCCTGCATCGCTTATGGTAACTACATATAAGGTGCTGGCAGCAACTGGTTCAACGAAGGCTGGCGCCGTTTGGCCATTGCTCCAGGTGTAGGTTATGGGCTGCATGCCTGTGGCAGTAGCTGCAAAGGAAACCGGGGCACCGGAGCATACTGTTGTATCGCAGCAAACGCTGGCTTCTAATTTTATATAGGGCGTATCGGCAATAGGAATTATGAGGCCTGTAACAATACCACCTGTATCTCCGGGGGTTGCCAAATTAGTGGTGCCTGTAGGGCACTGTGGCGAACCAATGCCAAACACATTACGGCCATTAATGCCGCCGGTATCGCGATAGGTAACATTAGGAGGTAAAGAGCTGCCCTTAAGCCAAAGCACACCACCACCACCGCCAGCACCGGGT
>CAZUHU010000119.1:0-2376 GCA_964620645.1 uncultured Chitinophaga sp. | reverse complement strand
TCCGGCATTATCCAGCACTCCACCGTCACCGCCATTGGCATCAATAATCAAATTACCCGCTATAGTATTTACCGAAAGCATGACCGTACCACCGCCGCCACCACCACCAGCCCCGTCGCTTTGGGCTAAGGCGCCTACATCATCACCATCGGCCATAATACGCCTGTTATTACCTACCAATACATCTGCCATTAATAGAAAAATGCCGCCACCGTTTGCACCGCTGGTGCCTTCGTTGTTGTTTTCATCGCCGGCGCCACCACCGCCACCCATAAAGGTTTTATTGTATGCATTGTTATAGTCGAGCGGTGCTCCGCCAAGGCCCGGTGCCGGGCCGGGACATGAGAATTGAGAAACATTAGAGCGTATGCCTCCCTGGCCGCCTGCGCCAAAGTTACTACCTCCACCACCTCCGGTGTTATGGTCATTACCACCCCCGCCACCATTGCCGGCTTTACCGCGGCCAAAAAAGTAAGGTGTAATACCGATACCTTCACCCTTTGGTGCGCCGCATACCACGGTTGAACAGAAAAAATCGGTAGCGCCGCCATTGCCACCATTATAGCAGGCCTGTCCCGCATTATCGTTTACGCGCGCAGCACCCAGAAAACCCTTGCCTTTTACATCTACATTGGCGTTTAGAATTAGCGAGTCGCATTCTAAAACCAAAACACCGCCGGCTGCACCGTCCCAGTTTTTAGCGCGAAGGGTAGAATCTACAACAGCAGTGGCATATTCGGGAATGGATACCAACTGCACCTGCGATGCAGGGTCATAAAGCCTTTCTACCAGGAATTCGAAAACAATATCGTTGCCGGTTATGGACTTTATCTTTTCCACTTCATAGTTACCGCAATTGAGGTAGGAGAGTATATCGCCAAAACCTGTATTGTTTGCCAGGTTTATACTTGCGCCTTTCATTTGAATAAGCAACACTTTTTGCCCCACAGTAAAACCGGTAGTTGAAGAAACAGTGACCTTATTCTCGCAATAGTCTATTGCGCTTACGGCGGCATAAGCATTGATTACACCCCCTATATGCGATGTTTGAGCTTTAAGCCCGCATAAACTGGTTATAGCCAGAAGCAGAATTGAGATGAACCGGTGGAACTTCATGCCAGTATTAAGACGTCAATTTGCACTTTAAAGTTGACTAAATATTAACTGTAGCAAAGGTAGGAGAATGTTAATACTTAAGAACAGCGGAAAACGTTATGTAGAAAAGTGAAAATTTTGCATCACTTTTACGTAGATTACTGTGATGAGATTGAAAAGAGCATCCTTACTATCGGTGGTTATATTTTGCCTGGGTTTTGCCGCGCGTGCATCGGAGATATTGATACCGATGGACTTAGCACAGGCAAACCACCTGAAAAGCTATGGTGTGGCCTTTTGGCTGTTAAAGCAAGGGGTAGCGGTAGATTGGCTACTGAACTACCGCGGAGGAAGTTTTGCGGTACCTTATAACGATAAGATTGAGAGTGAGTGTAAGATAAGAGGCGTAAGCTACGAAGTGCTGGCCGACGGTCAATATACCGCGGTGCTTACTGAAATTGCCGACCCCGAGCAGAACATGGACGTAATGAAAATGGAGAAGGCGCCACGGGTGGCTGTTTATTCGCCTAAAACCAAGCAGCCCTGGGATGATGCCGTTACCATGGTTTTAACTTATGCCGAGATACCTTATGATATAGTGTATGACGATGAAATATTAGATGGCAAGTTAATGCAGTATGATTGGCTGCACCTGCACCACGAGGATTTTACAGGCCAGTACGGAAAGTTTTACCAAAGCTATGGCAGCGCCCAATGGTATGTGGAAGACCAGGCGGATAATGAAGCCCGCGCTAACCGCCGCGGATTTAAGAAAGTGAGTGAGATGAAACTTGCCGTGGCAAAAACCATCCGCGATTTTGTTTTTGGCGGAGGCTTTATGTTTGCCATGTGCAGCGCAACAGATTCCTATGATATTGCACTTGCTGCGCAGAATACAGACATATGCGACGTGATGTATGATCATGACCCGCAGGACCCTAATGCGCAAAGCAAACTGGATTATGCGGAGTGTTTTGCCTTTGAAAAATTTCACCTACGCACCAACCCTTACGAATACGAATACAGTGATATAGACGCTAACTTCGGCAGGACAGTTCAAAAGGATTTGGATTATTTTACCCTGTTTGATTTTAGCGCCAAATGGGACCCCGTACCCACCATGCTTTGCCAAAACCACACTAAAACGGTAAAGGGTTTCTTAGGCCAAACCACCGCTTTTAAAAAGGAATTTGTAAAGAGCAGCGTATTGGTAATGGGTCAAAATAAATCTGCTAACGAGGCGCGTTACATACATGGCGAATACGGTAAAGGAATGTGGAC
>CAZUHU010000118.1:0-11908 GCA_964620645.1 uncultured Chitinophaga sp. | reverse complement strand
AAACCGTTCATCACTAACGCCTGTGCGGTTAAACATTATTACGCTACCCAGTTTTTGTTCCGGATAAATACGCATCTCGCAATAATAACCACCACCTCCTCCGGCATGGGTGTAATAGGGTTTGTTTAGCAGTTCGCCTTTATACCAGCCCAGGCACATGCCTGTATGTTTGCCCGAAGTTGTCAGGTTTTCAGAAAACATCAGGTTTTGCGTTTCGGGTTTAAGCAGTGGATGTTTATCGCTTAAAAGCGCCTGAATATATTTTACCAATCCTTCTGTTGAGCCAATCAAACCGCCATAGGAGGTGCCGTTTACATAGTTGGGCACAAATGGTTTCCACCCGTTCTCGGCTGTTCCCATATATTTCTTTTTGTCCAGCATAAAGCCAAGCAGAAGGTTCATAAAGCTGAATTGCTTTTGGTAGCCCTTGGCATGATTGGCGGGATTGATATTAAAACCAAGAACATCATCCGTTACACCAATAGGCTGCAGGATATTAGCGCTTATATAATCCTCATAGCATTTGCCACTTACGTTTTCTATTATGCGGCCCAGTAAAACATAGCCAAGATTGCTGTAGGCAAACCGTTCACCGGGTTTAGCTTTCTGTTTTGCTTGCTTAAACACCCTATCAAAAAAAACATTCCGGTTAAAGCTCTTATGCTCCTCGGGCAAATGAATCCAATTTAGCGGAAGCGGATTGGGCAATCCCGAAGTATGGCTCATCAAATGCCGAATGGTAATATCATTACTGTAAGGAAAGTTGGGATAATACTTACAGGCCGGTGCATCCACATTTAGTGCACCGCTTTCCATTAGTTGCAAAATGGCAACAGCGGTAAAGGTTTTGGTAATGGAGTAGCAGTTAATGGTGGAGTGCTCCGTGATAGCTTTTGCATTAGCGATATCGGCATAACCGTACCTAAAGGAATGAAGCACTTCTTCTTTATTAAAGAAAACGTACTGAACCGATGGGGCTTGTTCGGATGCAACCAGATGCGTGAGTATGGTGGCAATGTCTTTCACAACAGACGCTTAACGGGATAAATATACATCGCGATTTGCCAATGAAAATTAGCGCATATACCTTTTCTTCAGGTTGGCGTACAGTAAATCAATACCTTTCTGCGCTTCCGGCGTTTGAGCATTGGTAAAAATCACAAAAGCCAAATTAGATTGATGATGTACATAAACCGCCGAAAGAAAGGTGCCGGGGTTGCCAATGTTATATGAATATGGCCGCCCCATTTCATCAATAGCAGAAAACCATCCTACTGCAAAGCGCGCTAACCCCCGATGCAAAAAAAACCACTCCTCTTTGGATAACAGTGCTCCCTTGCCCAATAGCCCTTTCAATTGCAGCTGTATAAACTTCACATAACTAGGTAGATCCACATTAATGTTGCCAGCTGCCAGCAGCCAATTTAGTTTCCGGTTATCACCCGGCGGCTCGGGTTGCAATTGGGCGTTATGTCCCCAGGGCTGCAAACTATCCGTGCTGTTAGGTGCACCAAAGTCAAAGTTTATTGCGAATTGCCGGCCAAAATCAAGCACCATCTGCTTATAGCTCTTTCCACTTGCTTTCTCAAGCATTAACTCTGCGGCCACGTAACCAAGGTTAGAGAAGTTAATGCTGTCATCAGTTACACGTGGCTTATGCTTAAAAAACCATCGGGCAAATTGGTAGCGCTGTTCGTCTTCGTTACCTGCAAACTGGTTAGTATCAGGCTTGCTGTACGTATAAGTGTAAGGGAAGAGTTTAGTGCGAAACGTGAGTAAATGGAGTAACGTGAGGCTGTGATATACCTTACGGCTGCCTTTTTTTAATTCAGGAAACAAATCAAAAAACCTGGTATCCCATTTTATTTTGCCCTGCTTAACCAGTAAGGCAGCAATTAAACCGGTTACTGCCTTTGTATTTGACCCAATACGAAAGCGGTCGTCTGTTTCGGCTGCAACATTTGCATCAACCCTTTTAAAGCCCAGCACTTGCATTTCATAAATCGTATCTGACGAGATAACCGCATATGCCAATTCAGGAATATGATACACCCTGCGGATACTGTCCGCATCAACGGAATACCCCTGGGCAATGGTAAGCTGAAAGAACCCGATAAATAAAAAAGCCGCTGTAAAGGTTTTTACCACGCGGCATAGATAGAGATTTGTAACAGGCTGAACAGATTATTTTGCCTTACCCCACTCAATGGTCATCTTAACAGCTTTTTTCCAGCCGTCGTAAAGCTTGGTACGGTCAGTGGGCTTCATCAACGGTTTAAACTGCCGGTCAACTTTCCATTGCTTAAGGATGTTCGGCTTTTTGTAGTAGCCAATAGCAAGGCCTGCCAGGTAGGCGGCGCCAAGAGCTGTTGTTTCGGTAACCTTTGGCCTATCAACGGGCACGCCTAATATATCGCACTGAAACTGCATAAGGAAGTTGTTGGCACATGCGCCGCCATCAACCCTTAACGATTTTAATTTAATACCGCTGTCCTGCTCCATTGCACCCAACACATCTTTGGTTTGGTATGCCAACGATTCAAGCGTAGCCCGTACAAACTGGCCTTTACCCGTGCCCCGCGTTAAACCATAAATAGCTCCGCGGGCATTCATATCCCAATAAGGGGCACCAAGCCCTGCAAAGGCAGGCACTACATAAACACCGTCAGTTGATTGAACAGATGAGGCATGATATTCTGAATCAGCGGCTGTATCAATAACTTTTAAACCATCGCGCAACCACTGCACTGCAGCGCCGGCAATAAATATGCTGCCTTCAAGGGCATACTCCACTTTTCCACCCATGCCCCATGCTATAGTAGTAAGCAAACCGTGTTTGCTCTTTACCATTTTGTTGCCGGTGTTCATCAACATAAAGCAACCGGTACCATACGTATTTTTAGCCATGCCCGCATTAAAACAGGTTTGGCCAAAAAGAGCAGCCTGCTGATCGCCTGCTATACCTGCGATAGGAATTTCAACATCAAAAACGGCCCGATGCGTAAAGCCGTAAATGCGGCTGCTATCAGTTACATAAGGCAACATCAACGATGGCACCTCCATAGCCTCAAGCAGTTTGGGGTCCCACTTCAGGGTTTTGATATTGAACATCATGGTACGGCTGGCATTGCTGTAATCGGTTACGTGCAAAGCGCCATCAGTAAGTTTATATACCAGCCAGCTATCAATAGTGCCAAACAGCAGTTCGCCGTTTTCGGCACGCTTGCGGGCACCCTTAACGTGGTCTAATATCCATTTTACTTTAGGCCCGCTGAAATAAGCATCAACCACCAGGCCCGTATTCTCCTTTACATACTTTTCAAAATCCTTCTTCTTTTTCAGGTTGTTGCATATATCCATTGTGCGGCGGTCCTGCCAAACAATAGCGTTATGTATGGGCACGCCTGTTTGTTTGTCCCATACCACAGTGGTTTCGCGCTGGTTGGTTATACCTATGGCTGCAATTTGCCCGGCTTCAATACCGGCCATTTGCATTACCTCTTTTGCGGTATAAAATTGTGAGTTCCAAATTTCTTCGGGGTCATGCTCCACCCAACCCGGCTGCGGAAAAATCTGGGTAAATTCCTTTTGCG
This sequence comes from uncultured Chitinophaga sp., assembly GCA_964620645.1. Taxonomy (GTDB): domain Bacteria; phylum Bacteroidota; class Bacteroidia; order Chitinophagales; family LD1; genus Bog-950. The sequence continues at coordinate 8,315 of CAZUHU010000118.1, read as the reverse complement.
ACATTGCCACAATATTCCCTTGGTCGTCAAAAAGAATAGAGCGGGAGCTCGTAGTACCCTGATCAAGAGCCAGGATGTACTTTCTATTATCTGCCATGTTTGCCGATTAACGGAGAATGAATATTTTAGCAACTAATATAGAAAGAGTTAATACTCATATACCCTTACTTACAAAAAAATTTTAATCCAGCTTATTGTGGCCCCTTAAAACCGGGCTTTTTAACAACCTGAAGCTAACGGGTATAAAAGTGTCGCCCTTTGAAAAACAATGGGTTATGAAAAAAACAAGGCAAATTCGGTTAATTGAAGTAAAGAGCGAAGTAGGCGCCGGCACGCGTGGTGCCAGCCTGGGCATTGATGCCATTAAAATTGCCGCCCTGGACTTTAGAAGTAACTTTTTTAAGGAGCACCGCAGCCTGAATATACCGGATGATAATGCTGCCCTGCATGGTTTGGTGGAAAGCCGCTACGCCAAGCGTATACGCAGCGTATTAAAGATGTATGAGAGGGTGGGTGCAGCAGTGCGCGACTCATTGAAGGATGGCAAATTCCCTATTGTATTATCAGGCGACCACAGCAGCGCCGGCGGAACTATTGCCGGTATTAAAATGGCCTACCCCGAAAGCCGCCTTGGAGTGGTTTGGGTTGATGCCCACGCCGACCTGCATAGTCCTTTTACTACCCCATCGGGCAATATGCATGGCATGCCGCTGGCGGCATCGTTAGGCGAAGATAATATTGAGAACAAGGTGAACGACCTTGACTACGACACCATTGAGCTTTGGGAGATGCTGAAAAACGTGGGAGGCATAAGCCCGAAAGTGGAGTACCGGGATCTTCTATATATGACCATGCGCGATTTCGAGGAACAGGAAGGCTACCTTTTAAAGCAACATAAGGTTAAGAACTTTACCTCTTCAGAAATACGCAAAACAGGGGTTACCAAAGTAAGCAGAGAAGCCATGAAATATCTTGCCCCTTGCGATAAGGTATATCTGTCTTTCGATGTAGACTCGTTAGACCCCAGCGTTTCGCGCGGTACCGGCACCCCGGTTAAAGGGGGCATAAACGAAAGGGAAGCCGCGGATATAATACTGGAACTGGTGCAAAACGAAAGGGTTTGCTGCCTGGAGTTTACCGAAATAAACCCCACACTGGACAGCGAAAACGTAATGGCCGAGACCGTGTTTGAGATACTGCAGAAGGTAGCCCGACAAATAGAAATTATTTAATTGTGTTTAATAGACAATTTGTATATTGGCTTAACAAAACAAAACCACAATCATGAAAAAGAATCTGTTTTACCCTCTATTTGCTTTAGTATTATTTTTAGGCGTTTCATCTTGTAGTAAAGACCCTATTGCTATCCCCTACAACCTGTCAGACTTTAGCCCAATTTGTATTCCGGCTTCGCCTAACACATACGGCACCACCACTTATGAATTCCCGGTTTCGCAAAACGACATTAAAAGCGTTATAACAAACGCAGGTGTTAGTGACGCCTGGGGACGTTTACAGTCAGCCAAGTTAACCGCTATACAGTTGCAGGTTACTTCAGGCGCCAGCACATTCGACGAAATTGCCGGAGTTCAATTGTATGCTAAAAATGCGGGCACTTCAGGAGATGGTGAGCAGGTAGCCTACACACCTGATATCAGCGCAGGAAGCGCCACTATTGACTTCCTTATAAACGGTACTGAAATAGCCGAGCTGGTAAAAAGCGGCGACCTGGTATTTACAGTTAAGCTAACCACCAAAGCGCCCGGTAACCAAAACGCTATTTGCATGAAACTTAGCAAAGGTGTAATTGAAATAAAAGAGAAAAAGTAAGCTCTTTCTTCAAGTCATTGTCAAAAAGCCCCCCGAACAATCGGAGGGCTTTTTGATTTTAGCTATTTGACAAACAGCTCCATTTGCAATTCTTTCAAAACAAACGTGCGCCTATGGTAAGGCGAACTGCCAAATTGAAGCATTGCGTTACGGTGGAATTGGGTGCCATACCCTTTATTGCTTTTCCAGTCATACATCGGGTACTCCTCATGTAGCTTTTCCATAAACTCATCGCGGTAGGTTTTTGCCAGAATAGATGCAGCCGCAATACTCATGTATTTGGCGTCGCCCTCCACAATGGTTTGGTGCGGTATATTTTGGTACGGCTTAAAACGGTTACCATCCACTATAATAAATTGAAACTTTTGCTGCAATTGGTCCAAAGCCAAGTGCATGCTCATTATGGATGCATTCAAAATGTTTATCTCGTCAATCTTGTGATTATCCAAGGAGGCAACCGCAAAAGCAACTGCTTCCCGCTCAATAACAGCCCGCAGTTCTTCGCGTTCTTTGCGTTGCAGTTGTTTGCTGTCGTTCAGCTTTTTGTTCTTAAACCCTTGCGGTAGAATTACAGCAGCGGCAAAAACCGGCCCCGCCAGGCACCCACGCCCGGCTTCGTCGCAGCCAACTTCAATAAGCTCGTTCTGGTAAAACCGCTTTAGCACTACAGCAAATAAAAAGCTTTGGAATGTTAAAGCCCACAGTAAAAATCAACAGGCTCAGGCAAAACAAAAATCCGCCCGATGGCCGTGCGGATTCCGAGAAGTTGGAGATAGCTTGTTCGTTACCTTCTCTATTGTTTCACACCGTTGGCGTAGGAAAGAATCTTTTCTTCCCCCGCGCTGCTTACATATGTACCCTTGCCATCGCGATTATTGTTGGTCCAGGTGCCGGTGTATTTTTCACCACCCGCCCAGGTAAAAGTGCCGAACCCGTTCATGTTACCATTAACGAATTCACCCTCATATTTATCCCCATTTGCCCATACAAAAACCCCTTTTCCGGTGCGATTATTTTCTTTGAACTCGCCCATGTACTGGTCGCCATTGGCAAATGTCAATTTTGCAAAACCTTCCTTTTTGTCGGCTACAAAGTAGCCATCGTAAATGTTGCCGCTTTTGTAGTAATAGGCTCCCTTGCCATATTTTTGGCCGTTAACAAAAGCGCCTTCATAGCGCTCTCCGTTGGCGTAGTATAAAGTGCCTTTGCCGGTAATTATACCTGCGGTCATTTCGCCCACGTATTTATTGCCATTTGCGTATTCGTAGGTTCCCCAGCCCTGCATTTCATCATTAGCAAACTGGCCGGTGTACTTATCGCCGTTAGGAAACTCATACACACCTTTACCCTGGCGCTTATCATCTTTCCAGTCGCCATAATAGGATGAGCCATCTTTAAACACTGCCCGCCCCACTCCGTTGCGTTTGTCCATCTTCCACTCCCCCATATACATACTACCATCATAGTAGATAGCGCGCCCCTGCCCGTGGCGAAGGCCGTCCTTGTAATCCCCCTCATACTTGCCGTTTACGTATTGCGGATTTTCGCCGGCAAATGCGGAAAAAGAAATTACAGTGAAAAGTATAATCTGAAGGAATAGTGCGCGTTTCATTTCAAACTTGTTTGACATAGCGGGGGCATAAACCGCTTCTCAACATACAAATACGGAAAGATGGCTTAAATGTTACGTGTTGTTTAACATCTACAATAGTGGGTAAGGGGGGTTGAAATGGTAGTATGCCAAAGGCTAAAACTTTTGAACTTAGCACAGCAAAACGGGCAACCAACCTATAAATCAAGCCCCTACGGCTGAAAAGAAATTGAATCCATTAAAGAAACTTGCATCGCAAACAGCTATTTACGGCATACCCAGTATAGCCGGCAGATTCCTGTTTTTTTTACTCACCTACCTGTACACCCGGGTTTTCAGCACCGGGCAGTTTGGCGTTAACTCAGAGTTTTATGCCTACAGTGGCTTTTTTACTGTGCTACTGGCCTTTGGTATGGAAACCGGCTTTTTCCGTTTTCATAAGGATGCTAAAGACCCCTTGCGGGTTTACTCCACTACCCTCAACTTTATAATAGGCACCTCGGCTCTTTTTCTGGTACTCATTTATGTGTTCGCCCGGCCACTGGCAGATGTTTTAAAATACCCTGACCATGTGGAGTACATTTATTGGTTTGGATGGATGCTGGCGTTGGATGCGGTATGCGCTATACCCTTTGTAAAATTAAGGGCCGAAAACCGCGCCAAATGGTTTGCCACCGTTAAAATACTGGAGATAGCAGTCAACTTTTCGCTTAATGTGTTCTTCCTGATTATTTGCCGTAAAGCCTACTACGACCACCCGGGCAGTTTCCTTGCATCGTTATACAACCCGGCAATTGGTGTAGGCTACATCTTTATTGCTAACCTGGCCGCCAGCGCGTTTAAGCTATTGCTGTTGCTTCCGCAGTTTAAAGGAGCCGCGCATGGTTTCGATAGGGAATTGTTCAATAAAATGCTGCGCTATTCACTACCCATGGTATTGATAGGGTTTGCCGGTATAATTAATGAAATGCTTGACCGCATGATATTGAAATATACCCTGCCTTACGACACGGCTACCAACCTGGCGCAGTTAGGTATTTATGCAGCATGTTATAAGATATCCATCATCATGTCGCTGTTTATACAGGCCTTTCGTTTTGCGGCAGAGCCCTTCTTTTTTGCCCAAAGCAATAAGGAAGATGCAAAACGCATATACGCCGATGTATTGAAATACTTTACCATATTTTGTGTGTTCATTTTTTTACTGGTAATGCTTTACCTGCATTGGTTTCAGTATTTTATCGGTAAGGAGTTCCGCGTAGGGTTAAAGGTGGTACCCATACTGCTAATGGCTAACCTCTGCCTTGGTATTTATACCAACCTTTCCATTTGGTATAAGCTTACTGACCGCACTCTGCTGGGGGCTTTTGTTTCTATTGGCGGCGCCTTGCTTACGGTTGTGCTTAACCTGTTGTTTATACCTAAGTATGGCTATATGGCCAGCGCCTGGGCTACCCTGGCCTGTTACGGAGGCATGGCACTGGCGTCGTACCTTCTTGGGCAAAAGTATTACCCGGTACAATACGACCTTAAGAAAATAGGCGGTTACGTTGCCTTTGGCCTGGTGTTATGGGTAGTTTTTGAAAAGGTGAATGATATTACCGGCGTTTCGCGCAATTGGACCGCCACCCTCTTTATGCTTATATTTCTTGCCGTAGTATATCTTATTGATGTAAGAAAAGCCCGACCCATAGTTTAAGTGCTGTAAATTCAATAAAACTATATTTGCCGCCCCCATGCAAATCAATATCATCAATACATCCAACAACCCTTTGCCTGCTTACGAAACAGCGGGTTCAGCCGGAATGGATTTACGTGCCTTTATAACAGAAGATATTGAGCTAAAACCGCTTGAAAGAAAACTGGTGCCTACCGGGCTTTTTATGGAGTTACCCGAGGGTTTTGAAGCGCAAATAAGGCCCCGCAGTGGTCTGGCATTAAAGCATGGCATAAGCCTGCCAAACTCGCCGGCAACTATTGATAGCGATTACCGCGGCGAGATCAAAGTGGCACTTATAAATTTATCAAACGAAACCTTCACCATTAAATCGGGCGACCGCATTGCACAAATGATTATTGCCCGACACGAAAGAGCGCAGTGGATTGAAGTAAAAGAAATAAACACTACCGACAGGGGCAGCGGCGGCTTTGGCTCAACCGGCAAAAGCTAAGCCCTATTTGTTCAACCCAAATAAAACAGCAAAGAGAAAATGAGAATTATTATTCCTATGGCCGGTTGGGGCACCCGTTTAAGGCCTCACACCTTAACTGTTCCCAAGCCTATGTTACCTATTGCCGGTAAGCCCATTGTGCAGCGGCTGGTGGAAGACCTGGTTAAAAGCACCGTAGAAAAAGTAGAAGACATTGTTTTTGTTATACGACAGGATTTTGGAAAAGCCGTTGAGGAAAAACTGTTGCAGGTAGCGCAGGATTGCGGAAGTAGAGGCCACATACGTTACCAAGAAGAACCACTGGGCACCGCACATGCCATACTTTGCGCAGGCGATTTTCTGGAAGGCAACCTGATTGTAGCTTTTGCCGATACCCTGTTCCGCAGTGAGTTTAAAATTGATGCTTCAAAAGACGGCATTATATGGGTGCAAAAGGTAGATAACCCATCAGCCTTTGGTGTGGTTAAGTTGGATAAGGACGGTGTTATTACTGAGTTTGTGGAGAAGCCAAAAGACTTTGTATCGGACCTGGCTATTATAGGTATATACTATTTTAAAGATGGCGTTTACCTGCGTAAGGAAATGCAATACCTGATAGATAACGGCATTAAGCAAAAAGGCGAATACTGGCTTACCGATGCCATGGAAAACATGAAAGCCAAGGGCACTAAGTTTTATAAAGGCGAGGTAATTGAGTGGCTGGATTGCGGAAATAAAGATGCCACAGTGTACACTAATCAACGCGTGCTGGAGTTTATAAAAGACGGCAATAACGTTAGCGGTAAGGCTGTTATGGAGAATTCGGTGGTTTTACATCCATGTTATATTGAAGAGGATGTGGTAATTAAAAATTCGGTAGTAGGCCCCCATGTATCCATAGGTAAGGGCACGATTATTGAAAATTGTGTGGTTAAGAACAGCATTATACAGGGCAAAACAACCTTAAAAAATAAGTTAATAGCCAATAGTATGATTGGAAATAGTGTTAGAATTGAAGGAAAGATGGACGACTTTAGCATTGGCGACCACAATGTTTTGTTGGACTAATATTGAATGACGTAATAGCAACTAGTGAATAAATCAATCCCGTTAGTATTTCTTTCAGCAGCAATTCTTTTTCTGAGTATTGATACGCAGGCCGCACCCGATGGCAAGAAGAAGAAAGGCAAAGGCGACAAGGCTCAGACTGCCCCTGCAATAAGCCAAAAGGAGCAGCAAAAACGGGATAATGTTTTTATGGAGGCCGAGCGCGCCAAGGTTATTGAAGATTGGGACCTTGCCGTTAAAAACTATTTACAACTGCTGGAGTTGGACCCTGCAAATTCCAATGCGCACTTCCAGTTATCGCAGATTTATTTTAACCAGGGCAAGCTGCAGGATGCCGAGCGCGAAGCGCAGGCAGCTGTTAAGCTGGATGGCAGCAATAAATGGTACCAGGAGCTACTGGCCAACCTTTATCTTAATGAAGGCAAAAGCAAAGAAGCCGTTGAAACCTTCCGCACCCTGTTGGAGAAATTCCCTAACGACCCGGACTACTATTTGAACCTGGCCTACCTGTATGCCAAAATGGGCCAACTGGAAAACTCGCTTAAAGTATACGACCAGTTTGAAAAAAACTTTGGTGTTGACGAACAGGTGGTGGCAGAGAAGAAAAACATTTACCTGCACCTGGGCAAGTTTAACGAAGCAGTTAATGAGGTGAAGAAACTGCAGGATGAATTTCCCGGAGAAACAGAGTTTTTGTTGCAGGAGGCTGAACTGTACCGCGCCAATAAAATGAAGGATAAGGCCATTGAAATTTACCAGAAGGTATTGGCTATAGAACCTGATAACCCGCAAGCGCAGTTAGCTATGGCGGGCTTAAGCATGAAAACCGGGGACGATGGCCAGAACAAACAAAACCTGAAGGAGATTTTCGAAAACCCTAAAGTAGGTATAGATACCAAGGTTAGCATACTGCTTATCTCGTACATACAAATGAACAATGAAGATAGTGCCAAGCGCAAAGAAGGAATTGAGCTGGCAAAAATCTTAGCGCGTGTACATCCTGATGAAGCCAAATCGTTTGCCGTACTGGGCGACCTGTACTTTATGGACGAGCAGAATGACAATGCTATTGCAGCCTACAAAAACTCCCTATCAAAAAGCAAGGATGTGTTTGAGGTATGGCAGCAGCTAATGTTGATTTATAATGAGCGAAAGGACTGGAACAACGTATTGGATATAGCTAACCAGGCTATGGAGCTTTTCCCTAACCAGGCTGCTATATACCTTTTTAAGGGTGGTGCCGAGCAGCAATTGACCCAGTACGAAAAAGCGGCTAAAAGCTACAGTAAGGGCGAAAAAATGAGCGCCGACAATGTGAAGCTTAAGGCGCAGTTTTTAGCTAACCTGGGCGATGTTTACCATAGTCTGAATAAAAATGCCGAGAGCGATACCGCTTACGAGAAATCATTAAAGCTTGACCCTGATAATGCCTTTGTGCTGAACAACTACAGCTACTACTTAAGCCTGCGTAAGGAAAACCTGGAGCGCGCCAAGCAAATGAGCGCTTACAGCAACCAGTTGGACCCCGGCAACAGTTCCTTCCTTGATACTTATGCCTGGATACTGTTTCAGCTAAACGATTTTAAAAGCGCTAAAGAGTGGCAGGAAAAAGCCATGAAAGCCGGCGGCGATAAAAGCGGCACTATACTGGAACACTACGGCGATATCCTCTTCAA
>CAZUHU010000117.1:0-12025 GCA_964620645.1 uncultured Chitinophaga sp. | reverse complement strand
TGATACTGTGCGATAACGGCACACCACAGGCTTGTGATACAACCCACATTACTATCATTGTTGATCCGGTTAACGATCCTCCGATTGCTGATACTATTTACGTAACCATGTATCAGGATCAGACAATAGGAGTGAACGTAGCTTCAGCTACTACCGATCCTGAAAGCAACCCGCTTACCTACTCGTATGGTGCGGTAACGCCTAACAACGGTACGTTTGTTTCAACAGGTAACGGGGCAATTGATGTAGTTCCTAACCCAGGATTTACCGGCACCTTCACTATTCCATACAGCGTTTGTGACCTTAGTCCATATGTGGTTAATACACTTTGCGACAGCGCAGCTATCATTGTTACCGTATTGCCAAGCAGCGATACCTTAAACAACCACTCGCCTGTTGCTAATAACGACTATGTAACTACTCCGTTCAACTCTCCTCCAATTGTTATCAACGAATTAGCGAATGATTACGATCCGGATGGCGATGCATTGCAGGTAACAATCACCAATGCGCCTGACCATGGCACATATACCTTAAATGCTAACGGCACAATTAACTATAACCCTAATGCAGGCTTCTTCGGTTACGATACTATTGCATACACCATTTGCGACCCTGTAGGTTCAACCCTGCCTCGTCCGCTGTGCGATAATGCAATTGTTGTAATATATGTTTCACCGGATGGTGGCTCTATACCGAACGATGCGCCTGTTGCAGTTGATGACTTTGCTTATATCTGTGCTGATGCAACTGTACAGTTGAACCTGTTGTTTAATGATGCAGACCCTAACGGTGATGCTATTACTTCAGTAAATATACTGGATAACGTAAACAACGGCACTTTAACTGCAGGCTCATTAGGCATCTACTTATACGATCCTAACAACGCCTTTAACGGTACTGATACTTTAATTTACCGTATATGCGATAACGGCACACCATCACTGTGCGATACTGCAATGGCAGTTATTAACGTTAGCGGCAACCCGGTTATTACGCCTTCACTTGCTTCAGCTACTAACTGCAGCAACGATAGCGTGAACATTACCTTCACTTCAAACGTGCCTGGTACTGTTATAACCTGGAGTGCTACCAACGGCACTAACGGCAGTGGCGATATCCATACTGTATTGGCCAATACCGGCACAAGCAACATTACCGTTACTTATAACGTAACCGGTGTTGCACCTGGTGGTTGCGGCAGCACAACGTTGAGCATACCTGTAACTGTTAAGCCTCGCCCAATAGCAAGCGCTTCAGTTAACGGCACTCAATTCTGCAGCGGCGATAACGTGGTAATTAACCTGTCTTCTAATATCGGTGGTACCACTTACGCATGGAGCGGAAGCAACGGCACCAGCGGCACTGGCAGTGTAATTTCTGACAACCCAACCAACAGCGGTAGCACCAACATTACTGTAACCTACACCATCATCCCTTCATTTGGAGGTTGCAATGGCGATACACTTACAGTTAATGCCGTGGTTAAACCACGCCCTGTTCTATCAGCTAACCCAACTACCCAAACCATTTGTAGCGGCACGCCAATAACTGTAGCTATTTCTTCTACTGTAGCAGGCACTTCTGTAAACTGGACCGGTAGCAACGGTGTAAGCGGTAACAGCTTAACTATTAACGATAGCCCTACTAACACTACCAGCGGTAACATAACGGTTACTTACACTATCAACGGCCAGTTTAACGGTTGCGCTGCAAACACTATTACTTCAACAGTAGTGGTTCGTCCTGCAGTGGTAGCTAACGCCGGTACTGATAAGTCAGTAACTGCATGTGCTTCAAGCTGTGTAACACTTGGTGGTTCACCAACAGGTTCAGGCGGTAGCGGTGCATTAACCTACGATTGGAGCCCTAACGGTGGCCTAAGCGATACAGCTTTAGCTAACCCTCAGGCTTGTAACATAACTACAAACACTACCTATACCGTAGTAGTAACCGACATCAATGGCTGTTCAGCCAGCGACCAGGTATTGATTACTGTAACACCAAGCTCGTTGGTAGCTGAAGCCGGTGCCGGTGGCGCATTCTGCGCAGCCAGTGGCGACAGCGTATTCCTTGGCGGATTCCCAACTGCTGTAGGTGGTGTTCCACCTTATACTTACACATGGGCTCCTGCCGGCCTTAACTTAACTAACCCGGCTAACCCATGGGCGCATCCTACCAGCACTACAACTTACCACTTAACGGTAACTGATGCACTGGGATGCACTTCAGTAGATTCTGCCCTTGTAACTGTTTATCCGCAAGTATTTGCTAACGCCGGTACTGATACTATTATTTGTGCAGGCTTCCCTGCTCAACTTGGTGGTAATCCAACAGCAATTGGTGGTAGCGGCAGCGGCTATACTTACTCATGGTCTCCTACCACAGGTGGCATCAATATTTCAATAGCTAATCCAACTGCTTCTCCAACTTCAAGCACTGCTTATGTAGTAACAGTAACAGATGGTAACGGTTGCCGCGCAACTGATACTATACAGGTAACTGTTCGTCCTACCCCTGTTGCACAGGCCGGTATCGACAAAACATTATTCCAGTGTGCTGGCGACAGCGTAATACTTGGTGATGTGCCTGCAGCTGTAGGTGGCACACCGGGCTATACTTACTTATGGTCTCCTGCTACAGGTTTAAGCTGCACTACCTGCACAAACCCTGTGGTTAAGAACCTGGCAGGCACTACAACATACACTTTAGTTGTAACTGATGCTTCAGGTTGCACATCAAGCGATAACGTAACTGTTGTTGTTGCACCTAATAACTTAAGTGCACATGCAGGTAACGATGCGCAGGTTTGTTCCGGTATCAGCGTTCAGTTAGGTGGCATACCAACTGCTGTTGGTGGTACCGCTCCTTATGTATTTGACTGGAATAATGGAAATACACTTAGCGATTCTACCACTGCTAATCCTGTTGCAAGCCCAAGCAACACTACTACTTATGGCTTAACAATTACTGATGCTAACGGATGCGTTGCAACAGACGATGTAACTGTTACGGTTAATCCACGTCCTGTTGCTAATGCAGGACCTGATACATCAGTATGTAATGGTAGCACTGTAACTATCGGTGGTACGCCTTCTGCAAGCGGCGGCACACCTGGTTACACTTACTCATGGAATCCAACTACAGGTCTATCGTTACCTAATGTTCCAAACCCTGCTGCAGCGCCTATAGTTGTTACTACTTACCAGTTAGTAGTAACTGATAGCAAAGGTTGTGCTGCGGTTGATGAGGTAACTGTAACACCACGTGTAAGCCCTGTAGTAGATGCAGGCGCTGACAAAACAATCGTGGCCTGCGGTGGCGACTCTGCCTTTATCGGTAACTTACCGGTAGTAGTTAGTGGCGGAACAGCTCCGTTTGTTTACGATTGGACACCTGGCCAATACCTGAGCGATTCTACTATACAGAACCCGGTTGTTAAGAATATTCCAATAGGTGTTTACTCTTACCAAATTCTGGTAACAGATGCCTACGGTTGCACCGGTGTTGACTACGTTCTTGTTAATGTAACACCAAGCACCTTACAGGCTGAGGCAGGTAACAGTTCTCATGTTTGTGCAAGTGCAGGAACTCCGGTACAAATTGGTGGTACACCTACCGCGGCCGGCGGCACTACACCTTACACTTACTCATGGACTTCAACTGATACTACATTTACCAGCAGCCTTGCTAACCCGGTTGTAACACCTACAACATCTACCACTTATTATCTGGTAGTAACCGATAGCAAAGGTTGCGTGGCTTACGACACAATAACAATTAGCCAAAACCCTGCACCTTCTGCAAATGCCGGTGCCGATAGCACAATCTGTCAAGGATTCTGCGTAAGCTTAGGTACTACACAAACCGGTTCAGGTGGCACTGCTCCTCTGCAATACTCTTGGACACCAACTGTGGGCTTGAATGCTAACAACACAGCTAATCCGTTAGCTTGTCCGTTGTTAACTACCACTTACGTTGTTCAGGTAACTGACTCTAACGGTTGCCAGGCTACTGACCAGGTAACTATTACCGTTCGTCCGTTACCGGTTGCTGATGCAGGTGCTGATAAGCAAATAACCAGCTGCGCCGGAGATAGCGTAACGATATGCGGTTCTCCTGTAGCCAGCGGTGGTACAGGCCCTTACACTTACTTCTGGAGTGGCCCAAGCTTAAGCTGTAACACCTGCACATGTCCTGTAATAACCGGTATAACTTCAAGCAGCCAGTACACACTTGTGGTAACTGATGCCAATGGTTGTACTGCTACAGATGCGGTAACTGTTCAGGTTGTTCCAAGTACCCTTTCTGCTGATGCAGGAACAGGCGGTTCATTATGCGCCGGTTCTGTAAACGGAGTAAGCATAGGTGGTGCACCTACAGCTGTGGGCGGAACATCTCCATACACTTATACATGGGCCGGTGCAGGCTTAAGCAGCACATCTGTTGCTAACCCAACCGCTAACCCAACTGCAACTACTAAATACTACTTAACTGTTACAGACGCTAAAGGATGTATTTCAATAGATTCAACTACTGTAACTGTTAATCCTAAGCCAACAGCTAATGCCGGCCTTGATACAGCTATATGTTTCGGAAGCACCGTTCAATTAGGGGGCTCTCCAACTGCTTCTGGCGGCACTGCAGGCTATACTTACTCATGGGCCCCTACCACCGGTATTATTGGTGCAGGCGCTACAGCATCTAATCCGTTTGTTCAACCTGCTGTAACCACTACTTACGCTGTAACTGTGGTTGACGCAAATGGTTGTCGTGATAACGATGCTGTGGTTGTAACTGTGCGTTCTAACCCGGTTGCTGATGCAGGTCCAGATAAATCTCTGACAGCTTGTTCTCAGGACAGCGTTCAGATAGGTGGTTCACCTACTGCTACAGGCGGTGGTGGTACTTACACTTATGATTGGAACCCTAACGGTGGCTTAACTGATACTGCTGCTTCTAATCCGTATGTGAAGAACATTGGTTCTACTACCACATACACTGTGCTTGTAACTGACCAGTTTGGTTGCTCTGCAACTGACCAGGTTCTGGTGAACGTAGCTAACAGCACATTAGTGGCTGAGGCAGGTAACGATGTATCATTCTGTCAAGGTGCTTCGGTATCGGTAACCCTAGGTGGTGCTAATACAGCCTTAGGCGGAACATTGCCTTACAGCTTCTCATGGACACCAACAGTAAGCAATCCGAATATTGCTAACCCGGTTGCAACTCCAACGCAAACTACCACCTATACAGTAGTAGTAACTGATGCAACAGGATGTATAGCTTCTGATACCGTTAGAATTACCATTAACCCACGCCCTGTGGTAAATGCAGGCTTAGCTGATACAGTATGTGCCGGCGCTTGTGTAACCCTGGGTGGTGCTCCAACTGCATCTGGTGGAACCGGTTCTAACTACGCTTATACATGGACTCCGGGTATCTTCTTATCAGCAAACAACGTTGCTAACCCGATAGCTTGTCCTACTAATACTGTAACCTGGAACGTTACTGTAACTGACTCTTTAGGTTGCAGCAACAACGCCAGCGTTACCATACGTGTTAATCAAAACCCTGTAGCTAATGCAGGTGCCGATCAAACAGTGGTAGCTTGTCCTACCGCGTGTGTGCAATTAGGTGGAACACCTACTGCAACTAACGGAACGGCTCCATACTTATATGCGTGGGCTCCTGCCGCTGGCTTAAATAACACAGGCTTATCTAATCCTTCAGCTTGCGGTTTAGCACAATCATTATGCTATACCTTAACTGTTACAGATGTTAACGGTTGCACCGCTACCGACCAGGTTTGCGTAAACGTAACCCAGAGCACCTTAACTGCTGACGCAGGACCTGATAAGAGCATCTGCGCCGGTCAGCCTAACTGTGTTGCTATCGGCGGAACAAATGCTGTTAGCGGCGGTACCGGTCCTTATGTAATTGACTGGAGCCCTGTTGCAGGTATTTGCGATTTCAATAACGTTCCTAACCCAACTGTTAACCCAACTGATACTACTACTTATGTATTGTTAGTTCAGGACGTTTACGGTTGTATCGCTATCGACTCAATGGTATTGTTTGCAAATCCTGCAGTTACAGCTTCTGTAACACCGGATACAGCAATATGCCAGGGCGGTGCTGCCTTATTAGGCGGTAACCCAACAGGTAGTGGTGGAACTCCATCTTACACTTATAACTGGGCGCCAGGTGTGGGCTTAAACAATGGTGGTACCGTTTCGGCTAACCCTGTTGCTACACCTGCTACTACTACTACTTACTGTGTAACTGTTACCGATGCTGTTGGTTGTTCAGCCAGCACTTGCCAAACTGTAACTGTAAATGGTGGTGTTACTGCCAATGCCGGACCTGATAAGTCAATGGTATCTTGTCCTGGCTCGTTTGTAACTATAGGTGGTTCACCTGCAGCTACTGGCGGTTCTAATAACTACAGCTATAGCTGGACCCCTACAACTGTTAACGGTGTTCAGGTTGTATTTAACCCAACGCAGCCTAACCCGCTTATCCTTGGCTTAGATACTACAACCCTGTTTACATTAACTGTAACAGATAATGCAACAGGCTGCACCGGTACTGACCAGGTTGTTGTTGTGGTTAACCCAAGCACCCTGCAAATTGATGCAGGTCCGAACAAAGTATTCTGTGCGGGCGGTGCATTGGCTAACTGTGTGTTGATAGGCGGCAGCCCAACTGCTCAATTCGGCACAGGCCCTTACACTTACCAGTGGAGCCCGGTACTTGGATTGATTAATGCTACTACGGCTAATCCATGTGCATCTCCGCTTAACACTACTACTTACTATGTAACTGTAACTGACCAAAACGGATGTTCTGAAGTAGATTCAGTAACCGTTACGGTAAGTCCGCAAATAGCTGTTAACGCAGGTATAGATACCTTGATATGTTACGGTACTGACGTGGTGCTAGGTGGTAGCCCTGCTGCAGTAGGTGGAACAACTCCATACTCTTACGCATGGACTCCTTCACAATTCCTGAATGGTTCAGCCATAGCTAACCCAACAGCACAGGGTGTAACTTCTAATATAACTTACACCTTAACTGTAACCGATTCACTGGGATGTTCTAACTCAGATAATGTAACCATAGGTTTACGTCCTCTGCCAATTGCTGAGGCCGGCACTCCGGTGGCTATTACTGCATGTAGCGGTGATAGCGCTATACTGGGTGGTAGCCCAACTGCTTCAGGCACTGTTGGACCTTACACCTACTCATGGACTCCGCCATTCGGACCTCCAACATTAAGCAGCACTACTGCGGCAAACCCTGTTATTAAGCAACTGGGAAGCACCACGCAATTGTGTGTAACTGTTACCGATAGCTTTGGTTGTAAAGCAACTGATTGTGTTGACGTAACTGTTCTTCCAAACACTGTGTTTGCTGAAGCAGGTGTTGTAGGCAGCTTGTGTGCAAACGTTGGCGGTTGTGTGACCTTAGGTGGCGCACCTGCTGCAACCGGTGGTCAACCTCCTTATACCTACAATTGGTTTGGTGGTGTTGTTGATTCACTGGTAGCTAATCCGCAGGCTTGTCCTCTGGTATCTACTACTTATACCTTGATTGTTGCTGACGGTAATGGCTGTCAGGCTTCTGATACAGTTCACGTTACCGTGAACCAGCCTACTGAAGCAAGCATCAGCGGATTGAACTCTGCTTATTGTGTAAACTCAGGTAATGTTATCATGACTGGTATACCTGCCGGCGGCACATTCAGCGGCCCTGGCGTATCAGGCAATGTATTCCAGCCTTCGTTTATAGGTGCAGGTTTCTGGTGTATTACTTACACTTACACCAACCCAACTACAGGTTGTACTGATGACACTATTGTATGTGTAACTGTTAACCCGCTTCCTGTTGTAACGCTTAGCGGCTTAAATAGCACTTACTGCACATCTGATGGCTGTGTAACATTGACAGGAACTCCTGCCGGTGGCACATTCAGTGGTCCTGGTGTAAGCGGTAACCAATTCTGCCCTGCACAAGCCACAATAGGTAATAACACTATTACTTATACTTACAGCGATCAGACCGGCTGTTCTAACACGGCTTCGTTTGTAACCAATGTTAAAGGTGCTCCTACCTTCAACATTACTTCATCAAGCGATACAACATGTGCCGGCGGTTCAATAACCCTTACACCTAACTACAGCATTGATGTGGTGAACATCATCTGGAGACAATTGGGTGGACCGGTTCTGCAGGCAAGCCTTAACCCGATTACGGTATCACCTACCGGTGTTGACTACTGTGTAATGGCAACTGCCGTTAACATTAATGGTTGCACCACCAGCGATACCATCTGCTTACATGTTAACCAGTCTCCTGTTGCAATTGATGATGAAGCTGCTACCTGCGAAGAACAGGCTGTAACTGTGGATGTATGTATTAACGATAACGATCCGGAAGGCAACAGCGCGGTAATTACGGTGCTTTCTGCACAACACGGCTCAACTACCGTTAACGGTTGCAACGTTACTTACACACCAAACCTGAACTACAATGGTAACGATACCATGGTTTATCAAACATGCAACAGCAACTGTGCTAATGCTTGCGATACAGCATTGATTGCCGTGTCAATATGCCCTATAAATGATACTCCTACAATCGTATGTGTTGTAGATACTATTTACCAGGGTCAGATTGATACTGCTTGCATCAGCACAAACGATGTTGATGGTGATGCAGTAACATTAAGCATACCTACCGGCCAGAACCTTAACGGTACTGCGGTGCTGGTTAATAACTGTATAGTGTTTACGCCTAATGCAAACTTTGTAGGAACGCAATTGATACAGGTACAGGCTTGCGATAGCACCGGCGCCTGCTCAATATGCACCAGCAGTATAGAGGTGTTAGCGGGTAACCGTGCTCCGAATACTGTTAAGGTTAATGCTACAGTGTGTGACAGTACCTATAAAGGCATCAACGTTTCATCAGGCGCTACTGATCCTGATGGTGATCCATTGTTCTTCAGCTACGGTCCGATGACCGGCCCTGCAGGAAGCAACGGCTCATTCTATATAACCGGTAACGGTACTATAGTATTCTGGGGCGATGTTCCGGGTTACTACTTCATACCATACTATGCTTGCGATTCAAGTGCGATACCACAGTACTCACTGTGCGATACCAACCAAATCGTGGTGTATGTTGTGAACTGTAACGGCAACAACTCTCCACCGGTTGCTACTGATGATCCAATTACTACCACACCGAATACACCTACAATCATTAATGAATTGGCTAACGACTTCGATCCGGATGGCCAGCCATTAACGGTTACTATATTGACTTCACCAACCTTACCGGGTGCTACTATCGTTCTGAATACAGATAATTCAGTAACCTATACTTCACCGGTTCTTGGCTGCGATTCAATATTGTATAGTATTTGCGATCCGCTGGGTGCTTGTGATACAGCAGTTATCTATCCATGTGTAGATTCTGTTCTTAACACGAACCACCCACCAGCCGCAACGGATGACTTTGCTTCTACTGAGTATCTGACACCAATTAACATTAATGTTAAGGGTAACGATACTGATCCTGATGGTGATCCGATAACCGTGGTGTCTACACCATGCTTACCTTCTAACGGTACCGTGCTGATTACAGCTAACGGAACTATTATATACACACCTGATAGCACAGCTAATTCATTAAGCTGCGATACATTCTGCTATGTAGTGTGTGATAATGGTGCTCCTAACCTGTGCGATACAGCTACAGTTGTAGTTTGTGTTGACAATTCAGTAATAGGTAACCCGGAATGTAACCTGACCGGCTACCACAGAGCTATTAAGTTCTGGGATGTATTAACCAACGATTTTGATCCGGAAGGAGACAGCATCTTTGTATCGGCTGTAATTAATATGCCAATCACTCAAGGTACTGTTACCCTGAACGCGAACGGAACATTGAATTACACTCCTAAACCTGATACCTGCGGATTTGTGGATTCGTTCCAATACGTAGTAAGCGATATTCAGGGTGCCACCGATACAGTTACCGTTTGTGTAACTATCATCTGTTGTCCTGAGCCTACGGCAGTTAATGACTTAGTAAGCATTCTGCCTACTGACTCTTCTAACTTTAACCTGTTGGCTAACGATACGTTGGGCGGTAATGCAGCAATTGTAACCTTGCTGAGCGGCCCATCTAACGGAACAGCTTATGTGGTTGGAGGCACTATCCACTACGATCCGGTTGATACCTATTGCGGTTCGGATACGGTGGTTTACCAGATAGAGACTACCTGCGGATTTGACACTGCGTTGTTCATTGCAACAATGAACTGTAATGCAGCTCCTAACGCAGCTAACGATAGTGTGATAATCTGTTCCGGCACTCAAATTACTATACCGGTTCTTGCAAACGACGTAGATCCGAACGGAGGCCAGATGACGGTGATACAGATTGTGAATGCTCCTGCTGCAGGCGCTACCACATTCAACTCAACGTCGGTTACTTACACTGCTACTCAACAGTCCGGCTTGTTTGTGTTAACTTACTCAGTATGTGATGACGGCACACCTAATCTGTGTGATACTGCAACAGTATTTATACAGGTTAACAACTGTCCTCCAATACAGGTTAACCCTATCTACGATACTACCTTTGTGAATACTCCGGTAACACATTGCCTGGAGCCTAACGTTGAGGTAATAAGCGCAACCGGCTTTACTATCACTTCGTTCTGCGATCCGCAAAACGGAACGGTAACGATTACAACAGATTCATGCTTTACTTACACTCCTGATCCGGGCTTCTTCGGAATAGATACCTTCTGCGTAACTGTTTGCGATAGTTTAGGTAACTGTTCTACTGCAGCGGTTTACATCACCGTTCTGGATACCTTAATTCAGGCAGTTGATGAGCCTTGCGACCTGGATACTACAGTGATGAACGTTCCTGTAACTATCAATATCCTCGACAACGACATTATACCGTTTGGCGGCGATACTGTGGTAACATTAATGGGAACTTCAACTATAGGTGTTGCTACGCTTAATGCCGATAACTCGGTAACATTCGCTCCTTACCAGGATTCAACCGGTGTGGTGCAGTTGAGTTACGAAGTTTGTGTAGTAACCGGACCATACTCGTTCTGTGATACAGCAACCATATGTATAACAGTAATAGATACAGCGGTGCATTGCGACTTACCGAACATATTTACACCTAACGGTGACGGTGTGAACGATGAGTTTGTAATACCTTGTAACGAGGACAATCCGAAGGCAGACCTGAAGATTTACGACCGCTGGGGTGCTGAGGTTTGGAACAGCCGCGGCCACTACGGTAACAACTGGAAGGGCACCAACGAACAGGGCACTGAGTTACCTGACGGTACTTACTACTTTATTTACTCTTACAACGATAGCACAGGAAAACGCGAACAGAAATTCGTAGTAATCCAACGCTAACAGTAAAACAGGCGCTTCCTGCCAAACAGCAGGAAGCGCTTTATAAAATTCAAAATCCTGAAAAAGATATAGTATGAAAAAATTACTCCTTACAACCTTGCTGGCCGTTGCAGTTTTTGCGGGCATTCGGGCCCAACAGGATGCGGCATACAGTATGTATATGTTTAACGGGTTGTTTATTAACCCCGCATATGCAGGAAGCCATGAAGTAATTAGCCTTATGGGTATATACCGCCACCAGTGGGTAGGTATTGACGGAGCGCCGCGCACGGCTAACATCAGTGCGCATATGCCGTTCCGCCGAGACCAATATGCTATTGGCCTTACTGTATCTAATGATAAACTGGGCTTAAGCAACAACTTTAGCGTAACACCGGCGTTTGCTTATCGCTTGCGTTTACCAAAAGATAACCGCTTGTGCTTCGGTATTCAGGCATCTTTCAACTATTTCTACCAAAACGGTGCAAAGGCCGATCCTAACAATCCTGAAAACCTTGATTTGGGTGCCAGCCTTTTTGTGCCTAACGTAGGTGCAGGTATTTATGCCTATGGCAAGCGTT
>CAZUHU010000116.1:0-12037 GCA_964620645.1 uncultured Chitinophaga sp. | reverse complement strand
GCTGGGAGTGGACAATGCCATTTATAACACCACCATGGATACAGGCCAGTGGTATCAGGTAGTTGTAGTAAGAAACCCTACCATGGCAAAGTTTTATGTAAACGGTGCATTGGTTTATACTTCTGCTAACCCTGATGGAACCCACTCAGCCAATGGCACTAATAATGCAGTGGTAGGTGCCGACCGCCTGCACAACGCTTTATTTGTTGGCCGTATTGATGACCTGGTTATTTATAGCGATACGCTATCTGCTGCTCAGGTTGCGGGCAACTTTTCGTCCTTGAGCGAGTACCACAAATTAGATGATGAACTGCGGGTGTTTACCGAAGGGGGTTATGCATTTTATAACATGCCTGAAGAACTTACTGAAGAAGTGCGCGGTATAGAGGTATATGATATAAGCGGCAAACTTATAAGCGCGGTTACCGCCGCTGAAGTAAACGGTAAGCTAAATTCAGCAGCAATGCCTGCCGGTACTTACTTTGCCTCTTTCCGTTTAAAGCAAACAGCAAAAGCGGTTAGTCGTACGTTTGTGATTGCCCGATAACAGCGCACCATGAATTTTTGCGGGAATAAGCGCCTTGCTGTTACAAGCGCTTATTCCCGCTTTTGCTTTAAGGAATTTTGGCGCAGGTAAGCGGCAACATTTGCCGCCTTTTAACGTTCTTCACCCCGTATGAAAAAAATTATTGCCGGCCTAAGCTTATTGTTTTCGGGTTTTTGCGCCCTGGCGCAAGGGTCCGGGGATAATTGGGAGGTGTATATCAGTAAGTTTAGCAATGGTCCGGGCTCAGTAACTGTTAACATGGATTTTGCTACCCGCGACACCGGAAAGGCCTATCCTTATCTTTTGGTTTTTACCACTCAGGCTAAAGATTGCGATGAACAGCGTTTTCCTGAAAAAAAGGAATTTGAAACCCTTTATGCTATTGCTGATACGGTTGAAAATATAGTAAAGCAAAGCCCTAATGGTTTTTTGGTAGGCACCTATACTAACGACTGTTATTATCAGTGCTACTATTATATGGCCGATACTACCTTGCTGCGCCCGGCCGTGCAGGTAGCTGTGGCTAAAAACTTCCCTACCTATAAAACGTTTATCCGTATTGAGCGCGATGTAACGCATCATGCCTACCACGACTTTTTGTACCCTACGCCGGAAATGCAGGAATACATGGCCGATCAAAAAGTAATTCTTCAACTGCGCCAGGCCGGCGATAACCTGCGCGACCCGCACAAACTGGAGCACTTCTTATACTTTGCCGATAAACAAGCCCGTGAGAAATTTATGAATTACGCCCGCGCAGAAGGGTTTACTGTAGAGCGCCAGATGAAATACGACCGTAAATGGGAGTTGCCGTTTGAGTTGCGCATTTATAAAACCCAAATGGTGGATATAGAAAGCGTTAACAAAACCACTAAAGCACTGCGCAAAATGGCCAAAGAACTGGGTGGCCAATACGATGGCTGGCAGACGGCAGTTATAAAATAGCGCATAAACACTTTCCCTTTTGTGTTGGTTTGGTTTAAGGTACTTAAGGCCGTTATATATATCTTAGTGTTTCCTAAACCAAATTGAATGAAGAAGCTTTTTACGCTTATTGCTGTTTTGTTGTGTGCGCTAACCCTAACCTATGCAAACGCTTTTACCAACTATAAGGACCACATTGCCAAGGACAGACTACTGGTAATATTTAATGAGGGTACCACGGCCGAACGCAAGGCCGAAATAATAAATGCGGCAGGTTGTGTAAGCAGTTTTACCCATCTCCCTTCTCCGCAACTTAGTGTTTGCATGGTTACGGATTACGATAAAGCAAGCAGGTATTTTGCTTCTGCACCGGGCGTAAAGTTTGTATCCTTCTTTATTACAGACGGCCAGCATTACGCAGGGGTAATGAACGATTACTTTGTAAAAATAGCCGATAAAAGTTTTGAGCCCCTGCTGCGCGCAAAGCTGGAACGCGAACACTTAGGCACGGCAACTGCAGATAAGTACATCCCTAATTTGTATCACCTGATCAATACGCAAAGCTTAAATACCGTAGAGGTTTGCGCCGGGTTTTTAAATGAAGGATGGTGCAGCTATGCAGCCCCAAACTATTTGCTGAACCCGGAAGTGTGCAGTAATGACCCGCTTTACAACCGCCAATGGGCCCTGGAAAATAACGGCACCAGCCTGCAGGGTAACGGCACAGCCGATGCAGATATGGATGTGGACAGCGCCTGGATGATAACCACGGGCGACCCTAACTTAAAAATAGCAGTAGTGGATGCGGGTGTGGATACGCTTCACCCGGATTTGGTAGCTAATATATTGCCGGGGCACGATGCCGTAGGCGATTCTACAGACGGCTACCCTACACCTAATTACGCTAACGATGGCCACGGTACTTGCTGCGCAGGTATAATTGCCGCAGTTAAAGACAACAATGCGGGTATTGCAGGTGTTGCGCCCTCGTGCAAGATTGTTCCCATAAGAAGTTTTTATTATGTATTACTACAGGGTGCAAGCGACCCCCTGCCTGTTTCTACAGCCGCCATTTTTGCCGATGCTATTGGCTGGGCCTGGAGCGATGCGGGTGCTGACATTTTAAGTAACTCCTGGGGCTTGCCCGATACGCTTATTCCGTTTTTGCCCGGCGGCATGGCGCCCGTGGATGATGCCATACACACCTGCTTTACGCAGGGCCGCAATGGCAAAGGCTGCCCTATGTTTTTCAGCAGCGGTAACGATGATGCACCGGAACCTATTTGGCCAAGTAAGTTAACTGAAACAATTGCCGTTGGCGCCAGCAGCATGTGCGACGAACGCAAGAACCCGAACGACTGCAGTAGCGAAAACTGGTGGGGTGGAGATTATGGCAACGGCCTTGATTTTAGTGCACCGGGTGTAAAAATCGCTTCTACCGATATACGTGGTGGAAAGGGTTTTTCAAATAATGATTACTACTACTCGTTTAACGGAACTTCAGCCGCTTGCCCTAATGCAGCTGGTGTAGGTGCTTTGGTAATGACATTGCGCCCCGATGCTTCAGCCGACGACATCCGCAATATGCTGGCGCAAAGCGCCGATAGGGTAGGAGGGTATAACTACGGCTCGGTAGATGGAAACGGAACATACAGTTTTGAATTAGGCCACGGCCGCGTAAATGCAAACCGCGCAGTACACTTTGCCTTTGATTATTCAACCACAAAAAACGAACGTACCGAAAATGGCTGGCAGGTTTTCCCAAACCCGGCGAACGACTACTTTATTGTAAAGGTACAGGCCGCAAATGCTGAAATGAAATTGTTTGATTTGGCAGGAAGACTGGTGATGCAACAAAAGCTGGATATGGGCGCCAATAGCGTAGATGGAAGTGCCTTGCCCGTGGGCATGTATGTAGTGCAGTTAACTATCGGCAGTAATGTAACTACCGGTAAAGTAAACATACTTCGCTAAGCGCTGTCTACTTAATCTGCGTTCGGTTTTCCAACTCTGCTTGCTTTCTGTTAAGGTCGTGGCTTAACTTATTGTTAAGCATCACAAACCCGATAAGCACCAGGCAGAAAACCACAAGCATTAAGTTCATAGAGGTGTCGGTCTTCATGATTAGGGTTTTGTATAAATCTAACGTAGTTCTGTAATCAATGTTTTGTGGGTGCTGTCAACAACCCAATCTGTCCAAGTGCCTTATCCACACAAGCGCTATAATAGTGCCAGCATGGATTCCTGTTTTTTTGTTTACAAACATTAGGTGAAGGGTATATTAATAAACCCTTGTTTTTAAGTTATTTATAGCTAACACTCGGTCTTACAAAGCCGTCATATTTAACATTTCCGCCAGCCGTTGTATTGCCCGGCTTGTAGTAAAAACCTTACAGAGTACTCCACATGTTTATACAATACTGCACAATACCCGAATTGTAAAAAATTACAATTTCATGACACGGACAACGTCATCAGTAAGCACATTATCTAACCACAAATCAAAATTCGAAATGAACGATCTTTCGCTTATAACCACCAGCACCAACCTTGAAGGCTACCGTATTACCAAACAGCTTGGCCTTGTAAGGGGCATTACAGTACGTTCGCGCAGTATACTGGGCAACATGGCCGGTTCCTTTATGACCATCTTTGGTGGCCGCAGCGCCATTTACACGGAGCTTTGTGAAAACGCCCGCGAAGAGGCTTTTCAGTTAATGGTTCGCCATGCTAATGAAAGAGGCGCCAACGCTATTATTAATATGCGCTACGATGCTAACGAAGTAATGCAGGGCTTAACCGAAGTGTTAGCTTACGGCACCGCTGTGGTAGTGGAAAAGGTATAGCCTACTTAATAAACTCAAAACCGGTGTACGGCTGCAGCGCTTTGGGTATGCGTACACTGCCGTCTTCCTGCTGGTGATTTTCCAATAAGGACGCAACAATGCGCGGTAGGGCAAGCGCGCTGCCGTTAAGGGTGTGTACTAAACGCGTTTTCTTGTTTTCATCACGGAAACGCGTTTTCATACGGTTGCTTTGGAAGGTTTCGAAGTTGGAAACAGAGCTAACCTCTAACCAGCGCTTTTGAGCGGCACTGTACACTTCAAAATCATACGTTAGGGCAGAAGCGAAACTCATATCGCCACCGCACAAACGCAAAATGCGGTAGGGTAGTTCCAGCTTCTGTAACAGGCCTTCCACGTGCTTCATCATCTCTTCAAGTATATCGTAGCTCTTGTCGGGGTTGGCTATCTGCACAATCTCTACCTTTTCAAATTGGTGCACACGGTTTAATCCGCGTACGTCTTTACCATAGCTGCCGGCTTCGCGGCGGAAACAAGGAGAGTAGGCAGCAAATTTTACCGGCAGGTTTTTGTCATCCAGTATTTCATCGCGTACAATATTGGTTACAGGCACCTCGGCCGTAGGTATCATGTAAAAGTTATCTAAACCTATATAGTACATCTGGCCTTCCTTATCAGGTAATTGACCGGTGCCATAGGCTGAAGCCTCATTAACCATGTGCGGTGGAATTACTTCAGTATATCCTGCTGCTATAGCTTCATCTAAAAAGAAGTTTACCAGGCTGCGCTGTAACTTAGCCCCGTATTTTTTATAAACCGGGAAGCCGGCACCGGTAATCTTAACGCCTAACTCCAAATCAAACAACCCGTGTTTGGCAGCCAAATCCCAATGCGGCATTGCTTTTTCGCTTAGTGCCGGTATCTCGCCCACTTGCTTTACCACTTCATTTTCCTCGGGGCTGTGTCCCTTCGGCACCCTTGCATTAGGCAGGTTAGGCAAAAGAACCAGTATGTTTTTCATCTGTTCTTCTGCAGCATTTAAATCGGCTTCCAGCTTTTTTGACTCCTCTTTTAAGGCCGCGGTTTCGCTTTTTTTGCCTTCAGCTTCTTCTTTTTTCCCCTGTTTAAACAAATCGCCTATTTCTTTAGCCAGTACGTTTTGCTTGGCCAGGTTGTCGTCTAATTGCTTTTGCACGGAACGGCGGTTTTCATCCGTTTTAAGCACCTCGTCTACCAGCTCTAATTGCTTAAAACTCTTAACGGCAAGGCGCTCTTTTACAAAGTCCGGGTTGTTTCTTAAAACCGCAATTTCCAACATAAGTACATTGATTTTGTGGCGCAAATATATACGTGTATGGCACAGCTAACAGTAATTTACCCGGCTAAAATGCGAAGAGCATTAACAAACACGATTGCCGCCGCTTAAGTGTTTCGCGAATTTTGTCTTACTTTCGTGAACTGTTTTGTGGAAAAACAGGCTGGGGCTCAGGTATCTATTTTTAACGGTTGCCGTAAACTATGGTAGCCTTTTGTTGAACAATTAAAACCAAACCACTGCGTTTCTCTTTCGAATGAAATTGTACCGCACCTTTCTTCTTGCGCTTTCATTATTGTTGGGGTCCGCCTTTGTGGCCGGCCCTGATGCTTCTTTTGAGGAAACCCAAAAGAGTTTTGAGCGTGTGCGGGATGCTTACGAAAGAAAAGAAGAGCTCTTCTATATGAAGTGCCGTTCCAAGGAAATACCGGAAACATTCGGCAACATATACATACGCGCCTTTAAAATGGAAGGGATAATGGAATTATGGGTGCAGAAAAGCCCGGGCGGCAAATACATTAAGTTCAACGAATACAAGATTTACGCATTATCCGGAACATTGGGGCCAAAGCGCCAGCAAGGCGATGCACAAGTGCCTGAGGGTTTTTATGCTGTAAACGAATTTAACCCGGTAAGCAATTATCATTTATCGCTGGGCGTAAACTATCCGAATGAATCGGACATGAAGCTAAGTACCGCGACAAGAAAGGGTGGCGACATCTTTATTCATGGCGGTGCCGCAAGCGCCGGATGCCTGGCCATGAGCAATTACTACATCGAGGATATTTATATAGCTGCAGTAAAAGCCCGCAGTCAGGGCCAAACCAGCATACCGGTACATATCTTTCCGTTTAAGATGAACGAAACGAATATGAACTACTGGACCCGTGTGGTGCAGTTTAAGGACTGCGTGAAGCTTTGGAAGAACATTCAGCAAGGTTATTTATTCTTTGAAACTAACAATCGTTTGCCTGAAGTTTCTGTTGATGCTTCGGGGTACTATAAATTCTACGATCCGGCAAAGGCGCAGGCCTCCAGCCGGTAATTATATTTTCCTCCCCACCTTAGTATTGGCTTGTATTGCCTAATATTGTAAGTATGAAATGGTTTACGCGTTTGTGTTATGGGCTGGCCGTCCTTTGCATTTTATTGGTAGCTTATTACCGCGTTTGGTTTTTGCGCAAGCCCGATAGAAAGATTCCGCATAACGAAAACCAGTTTGTTAGCCCTGCCAATGGAACTATTGTAAGCATTAAGCCATGGCATTCGCAAAACGTAATAGAAACGAAAAAAGATAACGGGGCTATAGATATATGGACCCGGGATGTAGATACAGCCGGTTACATAATCTCCATACAGATGGATGTAACCAATGTGCATTACCAGCGCGCACCTTTAACTGCAACAATAATTGGAGAGCATTACGAAAAGGGAGATTTTAATAATGCCGTGCGGATGAGCAATGAGTATGGCATCCGTTTCGAGAACGAGCATAATGAGTTGCTGTTTCAAACACCGGAAGGCAAAAAGTTTAAGCTGGTACAAATTGCAGGATTTGTTGCACGCCGTATTGAGGACTATGTAGATGTTAATCAAACCCTGCAACAAGGCGATGTTTGGGGTTTAATTAAACTGGGTAGCCAGGTAACAGTTATACTACCGCATGATGCAATTATAAAAGCTACAGTGGGCGAAACAGTTGTGGACGGAGAAAGCGTAATTGCCGAATGGCCCTACCTAACTATGAATTAGAAGTTGCTGCGTTTCTGTTAACTCTGGAAATCCATTTAGGCAGTACAATAGCCCCAATTACCAGATACAGGTAGTAAGAATACAACCGCCAGATAAATGCTGCTTTTGCTGAAAGCCCCAAACCCTCAGGAATAAAGGGGCAGTTGAATACCTGGAAAAATATTTCGGCAATACCACTGGCGCCCGGAGTGGATGGTATGATAATAAAAACCCATATTACGTATTGCCGCGCCAAAACCTCGAGCTGGTTAAGCGGAAGATTGCTGAATGCAAAAATAAGGGCGTTTGCCAACAGATAGCGCGACACCCAGCTAACTACCGTAGCGCCAAAAACCCTTAAATAAAACAGTGCGGAGAGATTCTTAAACTCGTTGGAGGTTATTTCAATTTCATCGCCCAGGTTAAGCAGCGGTTTTGAAAAGCGTTGCAAAAAGCGAAAGGAGGCCAGCCCATGAAAAAAACCTTTTGCACGGTGAGGTACAATAAATAAGGCTACGCCTAAAAACAAAGAAGCGCCAAATAAAATGGCATAACCAATCCATGCCTTGCCGGCCACGTAACTTACCGATTGAAGCAGGGCGTTTCCTTTAAGATCAGCACAGTTGGCCGGCACAAAAAACATTTGGCTGCCTACCGTAAAAAACAATAAAGTGAATACAAGTACAAAAGCCAGGTTATCTAAAAAGGTAGTTAGCATAATGGTGGCTGTGCTACGGCCGTAGCTAATGCCTTCCTTTTTTAAAATGAAAAGGGCAAGGGCGATACCGCCCACCGCTCCGGGGGTAACTGCTGAGCCAAACTCCCACAGCATTATCACTTCAAATGATTTCCACCAACTGAGCTTCCGCCCGGTTATCTCTCTAATGCGGTAGATGTAAGCACTATCGCGTGCTATAACGGTTAAGAAGGCTAACAGCAATCCTAAATAAAACCTGCCCGACACCGGCAAATCAAAAAGCTGTTGGGGTTTAATAGTGCTGAGGATGAGATAGAGTGATAAACCTATACCCAACAACACCGGTAATACAATGTTTTTCCAATTTATGGCCGGTATGGTTTCTTTAGACTCCACCGCTGCGAAGTAATTTAAAATGGAGTAGAAAAAAGGAGGGGCAGAATTAATTAGTTCTCCTGTCCTTCAAGGGTAATTTCTTCTTCTGCGTTAGGGTCCTGGCGCTCTAACCAAAAGTTGTTGTAACCTTCGCCAAAAACAATCAGCAGTTTTTTCTCCTGAACCAATTCAAGTATTGACAGGAAAACGAAAACGGCATGCAGCCTGTTTTCTACGTCCTCAAAAACGCTTTCAAAGGAGCTTTTCTTGCCAAATTGGATTTTATCAAGCAGCAACATTTTTTCGCCGCCCATAGTGTATGGAGGCGTTTCAACGGTGTGTACAACCTTGTTCTTTTCGCGGGCTACCCGGTCTAATACGTTTTGGAAAGCCTTAAGCAAACGGAACATGGTTAAATGCTGCATTTCAAATTCCGTTTCAAACAGGGCGGCTATTTCTTTATTTTCTGAAAGAGCATTACCACGCTTGGCGATGTTCTGGCGGTCCTCTTCCATTTTCCGCAAAGCTTCGGTTGCTTCTTTGTACTTTTTGTATTCAATCAGGCGGGTTACCAGTTCTTCTCTCGGGTCAATTTCCTCACCTGTTTCCGGGTTAATTTCTTTACGTGGCAAAAGCATTTTCGCTTTAATGCGCATAAGGGTGGCTGCAACCAAAATAAACTCGCTGGCTACCTCAATGTTCAGCCGCTCCATTTGGTTGATGTAGTACAGAAAATCGTTAGTGATTTTAGAAATAGGAATATCGTAGATATCAAGCTCATCCCGCTCGATAAAAAACAGCAAAAGGTCAAAAGGGCCTTCAAACTGTGGTAGCTTAATTTCGTAAGTATCCTGCATGGTAAATTAGGGCAGCGAAGATAAAATTTGAGGGCTAAACAGTGCAGGAAAATAACGCCTTTAACGCACTGTAATATAACTGCAACAAAGGCAGGGTTTTAGGGCTTACCGGCCAGGTAGGCCCTGGCAATTTGCTGAATGCTTTCCCCAATGGGTTTAAACTTAATGCCGGTGGCAGCTTTAATCTTATCGGTATTGTAAAAAAAATCAGTACTACCCATTGTGGCGCTTTCCCTGGTAACCAACGGGCGTTTGGGGTTTCCACCAACCAGTCGGCCCAAACCATAACGCAGGGCCTCCAGCCGCCAAACCAGGCCTATAAGTGTGCTACCCGCTTTAACATTGGGGCGCTTAACCTTAAGGGCATCCGCAATCATCCACATCAAATCGCGGAAACAGATGTTCTCTGTGCTTATTATAAACTTCTCGCCATTAAAGTTGCCTTTGGCTAAAAAGTAAAGGCAGGCTGTAACATCATCTACGTCAACAAAGCCGTTGGTGGCTGTAGTATAAAAACGCAGGCCCTTATAAATATCGCGGAACAAAGAACCCGGCTCCTGGCCCCAGTTCCCGGCCCCCAGTATGGTTGAAGGACAGGCTACCACTACATCTAGCCCTTCGGCATTGGCGCGCCAGGCCTCGCGTTCTCCGTATTGCTTACTGCGGTAATACCATGGCGCTTTGTTAATGTTAGCGTCGCTGTATTTTTCGTCAATCACTTTGCCCGGAGCAGCCAGCCCCATAGCTGCAGTAGAACTTACGTGAACCATTTTTTTAACCCCGGCAGTTAGGGCAGCATTCATCACATTCGCTGTTCCTTCAACATTAATTTTTATCATATAATCGGCCTCGGCCGGTATAAACGAAATTACCGCGGCACAGTGGTAAACGGTATGTACATCCTGCATGGCCTGTTGCAGGCAACTTATGTCCAGTATATCGCCTTCAACCCATTCAATTTTATCCTTAACCTCATCCAGCATTTTAAGCGAAGAGGTGCTGCGGCGCAGGGCGCGCACTTTTTCGCCTTTGCTCAATAACAGTTTTACAAGATGGGAGCCTAGCAAGCCTGTAGCTCCGGTTACAAAATTCATGTAAATCAAAGATGAAATGTTTTTTAAGATAGTTGAATACCAGGGCGGGCAACATTTTTTTTATGGCAGGCTCGGCTTAGATTAGCTGCATGCAAAAACCTATCTGGAAACAAGAGCGCTTTTGGTTGTTTGTGCCACTTTTAGTGCTTATCTATTTCCCGGTTTTTATGCGCATGGATGTAATGCCCATGCGGCCATGGGATGAATCTATCCTGGGTATTAACGCCATGGAAATGATGGATAACCACAATCCCATTGTTACTTATTTCTATGGCAAGCCCGATATGAGTAATTGCAAGCCGCCTTTAGCCATTTGGCTTATGGCGCTATGCAGCAAAGTTTTTGGGTTTAGTGAGTTTTCACTTAGACTGCCATCGGCCTTGGCGGCTTTTACCTTGTGTGTCTACCTGTTCTTTGCACTCGGTAAATATATGCGCAGCTATGTGTTTAGCTTTTTGGTGGTTGCTGTGTTGGTTAGTTGCCAGGGATATGTGCGCAACCACGTAATACGCACGGGCGAGTACGATTCACTGCTGGTACTTTTTACGGCGTTGTTCTCCCTTCACTTATTTTTCGCTACGGAGGCAGATGAGGTCAAGCAACGGAGACGCCACCTGTTGCTCTTCTTCATTTTTTTAACCTTAGCAGTATTAACCAAGGGTATTGCTTGCATGATGCTTGCTCCCGGTTTGTTTTTATATGTATTGGTCCGAAAGAAACTGTTGCTGTTTCTGAAGGAAAGAAACACCTATTTGGGCCTCGGCATTTTTCTTGTTTTTGGGCTGGGCTATTATTTTTTAAGAGAAGCAATTAACCCGGGCTATTTAGTTGCCGTATGGGAAAACGAATTGGGCGGAAGGTTTGGGAAACCCAATGAGGGACGCGTTGGGCCGTTTATATTCTACGTCCGCGAAATATTGGAATGGCAGTTTGAGTACTATAAATTTCTTTTTCCCGCTGCACTTGCTTGCGGCCTGCTGATTGTAGAGCCTGCGTTAAAACGGCTTACCGCATTCTCTTTTTGCATAAGTGTTTTTTTTCTGTTGGTAATTTCAACGGCACAAACAAAGCTTAGCCATTATGATGCGCCACTCTTTCCCTTTTTAGCTATAATCATGGCGAGCCTTATTTTTCAGTTGTATTTGTCGCTAAGAGAAAGGACACAGAATTTAAAACCATGGACATCAACCGCAATTACAGGCTTTGTATGCCTTTGCTTTTTAGCCAATCCGTATTACGAAACAGTTAAAAAAGTATATGCCGCTAAGGGTGAGAGCTGGGATGAAGGCTTTTCGCAAAACTGTAAGTTCTTTCAGTTTGCGGTAAGAGACCAGGTAAAACTTGAACAGTATAAGGTAGTGGTAGACCTCAGCTCGCCTGAATCGTTTGGAGCGTATAATATTTTAAACTGTTATAAGCGCATGATGAATGAGCATGGCCTGCCTGTGGAATATAGGCAACCGGACCAATTGGCGGCGGGAGAAAAGGCCTTGGTGTTTGACCAATGGACCAAGCACCTGATGGAAGAAAAGTATGACATGGCTACGCTATATCACTACGACTCTTTTAACAGTGATTATGTGCTTATAAAAGGCTTAAAAACGCCGGCAGCTTTATAGCTACTTTTTATCCAACCACACTTCGCGGAAGCTGCGGTACTCCATACCATTGTTAAAGAAGTTCTTAACGTATG
>CAZUHU010000115.1:10573-12057 GCA_964620645.1 uncultured Chitinophaga sp. | reverse complement strand
CAGTAATGCTGCAGGCCGGTATACCATAACATTCAATTTGGTTAACGGCCATTTGCTTAAGGGTTTGCATGGCGTAAAACTGCCCGCAAAAGGTATTGGCTGAAACCTCTATCCCCTCGTGTGTTACCTGTATGCGGTAGCCCTCAGTGCCTATTACCGAATCGGAACCGTTAAGCAGGGTGAAGTGCAATTTGTTGGCGGGTATATCGGCAGTGGTGTAAGTAAAATTGGTTGCGCCGCTTAGCTGTAACTGCTGCGGATAGGGAATTTGCGCAGCTAAAGAAGCCCCACTAAACATCAGCATACAGAAAAGAAAATACCTCATAGGTTATTATGCAAGGCGACCTCCGCCAGCCCTAAGTTAGAATAGTGATGCAAATTATGCCGCCTTTCTTTTGCGGCGCGGAACGTGCGGCGCATTTAAAATAGCATTAACGATGTTTGGCAAGTCGTTATCAAACTTAATCTGCACTTTGTTTTCGCTATTCACCCATTTTGCAATTTGCTGCGCGCTTAACTCGGTTGAGGTGTCAACACCCATTTCGGCCAATACCTTGGCATTGCTAAGCTGCTCGCTTTGCTTTTTGATAGGAATTACAAACAGTTTTTTACCGAGATAAAGCGCTTCGGAAATGGTTTGAAAGCCCGCGGCTGTAATTACACCGCTGCAGGAGGTTATATCCTGCGTAAAGGTTTCGTTGTTTAAAGGGCGGATAATGCAGTTTTGGATGTGCTTCTCTTCTTTCTCGGTTTTGGAGTAGATGACAAACTTGTGATGGCGCAACGGAAACTGGGTGAAGCACTTCAGCAACTCAGCATCGGAGTAAGAGTTTAAATACACCACCGTGAAATTGCGGGTAAAAGGAATGGCCTCGCGGATATCCTCGCGGATAACGGGGTAGTAAATGAAATCATCAAACTTGCGGAAGTGCATGCCAATTTTGTTTTTGGCAGGGCACATCATTTTAGCAATGAACTTAGTAAGGCCTGCACCTTTTGTTTTCGGGAATTTTTTGGAGGTCATGGAGTACATGTTACCAATACCTACCCGCTTAACCCCTGCAATTTTTGCGCCCCAAAGTGTAATGGGTTCAAAATCGGAGATGATTAAATCATACTTTTTGAACGGCACCTTCCACAAGGCGATAAGTATGGAAAGGAAGTTAGCCTTGCCGATGGATTTAAGCACAGAGATCTTCCCCTTTTTGCCGTAATAAAAACTAAGGCCCTTATACTCGTAGTTAACCTCGAAGGGTAAACTCATTTGCGCCTTACCGCCGCTGATAAGCACATCCAACTGCGTAATTTCAGGGTGTTGTTTCAGCAGCTTGTAAATTTCGGTAGAGCGGCTGATGTGGCCGTTACCGGTTGCCTGGATTCCGAAAAGAATCTTCATGGTGGTGGTTTTTGATAAAACGAAGGTATAGGAGCAGCATTGCAGGGTAGGCTGCAAGCTTAAGCGAAGCGTAACTAAAGGGCACTAA
>CAZUHU010000115.1:0-10473 GCA_964620645.1 uncultured Chitinophaga sp. | reverse complement strand
GCAGCATTGCAGGGTAGGCTGCAAGCTTAAGCGAAGCGTAACTAAAGGGCACTAAGGTGTAGGCGGCTAAGTGAGAAGTGTTTCCAGCGAAATTTCTCAAGCCGTTATTTTTTGGTTAAAAGCGGCAGTTTTTGCCGTTCTGTGGGTTTCAAGCGCTTGCTGCATAGCTTCGAAATCCGGTGAAAGATGGCGAACAATAGTGTCCTCTTCTTTATCTGTGTTATCTTTAAATTGAAGGTCTTTATAATGTATTAACTGCCACTGCGTAGTATACTCAAGGGCAGTTAGGTTTTCAATCCAATCCCCACTGTTTAAGTATTGCACACTGCCTTTATCATTAGCCACTATGCGTTGAACAGGTTCGTGAATATGCCCGCATATAACGTGCTGGTAACCTTCGGCAATAGCAATATCAGCCGCAGTGGTTTCAAACTGGCTTATGTGCTTTACAGCAGCTTTAACACTATCCTTTACCCGCTTGGAAAGAGAAATTTTTTCGCGCCCGAATTTTTGCAGCAGGTGATTTACGGCGCGGTTCAGCAATATCAACAGGTCATACCCCATTCCGCCAATTTTAGCCAGCCATTTGC
This sequence comes from uncultured Chitinophaga sp., assembly GCA_964620645.1. Classification (GTDB taxonomy): domain Bacteria; phylum Bacteroidota; class Bacteroidia; order Chitinophagales; family LD1; genus Bog-950. The sequence continues at coordinate 9,883 of CAZUHU010000115.1, read as the reverse complement.
TGTGCTTCATGGTAACATCAAAAACATCGCCGTGGAAGAACCAATGTTTTTCGCCGTTAATGTTTAACACCAATTTATCTTCCAGGTGAAGATTATCTAAACGAAAACCGCTGAATTTGCGCAGCAGTTCATCATGGTTACCCGTTAAGTAATAAACCTGTGTGCCGTGCATCATCATTTTAATAACCCGTTGAATAACGCGCCAGTGCGAATCAGGGAAATAAAATTTGCTGAGTTGCCAGATGTCGATAAAATCGCCATTGATAATCAGCACTTCCGGATCAATACTTTTAAGGTAACGGTTCAGTTCTTCGGCGTGGCAGCCGTAAGTGCCCAAATGCACATCGGAAATAACAGCCACTTTAAGCTTGCGCTTTTCCATTTCAATTTGTTTTACAAAGGTGTAAAGAGGCTATATGCTGTATATTAGGCCAATGTTAAATCGGGGGTAATTGTTTGTTGTGGAAGTATAAAGGCCTTACCAATCCACCTTGATACTAAAGCCATTAAAGCTTAACCGCATAAAACCATAAGGAACAGCAAACCGCCATGCGGAAAAATCAGTCTTAAATTTATATCTTCAATCTCCCACCCATCTAAAAGACATATGATGGGAAGAACCTAAACAGTGTCATGAAAAAAATTTCTACCCTACTGTGTTTGCTTTTAAGCGTTTGCGCCTTTGCTCAAAATAACGTTGGTATTGGTATACCTAACCCCGACCCCAGCGCTATCCTTCATTTGGAAGCTACGGACAAGGGCTTGATCGTACCGCGTATGACCAGTGCACAGCGCAATGCATTACCTACCCCGGCCAATGGTTTGTTGGTTTATGACACTAGCGTTAACTGTTTCTTTTATTACACCACCGCTAACGGCTGGATTTCGTTGTGCCAGTTATCGGGCCCAACAGGTGCTACAGGGGCAACCGGCACTGCAGGTGTTGCCGGTATACCGGGTCCAACAGGACCCACCGGTGCAGCCGGCGCTAATGGCGCTACAGGCCCAACCGGACCACAAGGCATACAAGGTGTTACCGGTGCGCAGGGTATACAGGGTATTACGGGGGCTACCGGCGATACAGGGCCACAAGGCATACAGGGTATACAAGGTGTTACCGGCCCGCAAGGTATACAGGGTGTGCAGGGCATACAAGGCATAACAGGCGCTACCGGTGATACAGGCCCGCAAGGCATACAGGGTATACAAGGCGCAACAGGGCCACAGGGCATTCAGGGAATACAAGGTATAACCGGACCAACAGGTGCCCAGGGCATACAAGGTGTTACCGGTGCAACAGGTGATACAGGACCACAGGGTATACAAGGCATACAGGGTATAACCGGCCCAACAGGGGCGCAAGGTATACAGGGTATTACCGGCGCTACCGGTGCGCAGGGTATAACAGGGCCTACGGGCCCGCTTGGGCCGGCGGGTGGTGATTTAAGCGGCACTTACCCTAACCCTACAGTGGTAGGTTTGCAGGGGAATCCGGTGTCGAACGCCACACCACAAAATGGCGATGTTTTAATGTGGACAGGCACGGCCTGGACGCCGGTAGATACCCTTGGCGATTTTTGGGCATTGAAAGGCAACACCGGCACTAACCCTGCCACTAATTTTGTAGGAACTACTGATAACCAGGATCTGGTTTTCCGCACCAATAACACCGAGAAGGTAAGAGTAAAAGCCAACGGCGCAGTTGGTATTAACCAGCCAAACCCTAATGCTACTTCTATACTGGATATACAAAGCACTACCAAAGGTGTGTTGTTCCCTTCATTAACTACGGTGCAGCGCGATGCTATTGCGGGGCCAATGGTAGGCTTAACGATTTATAATAATACGTTAAACGTGCACCAGTTCTGGAACGGCACCTGTTGGGTGAATGTTGGGCAAACCGTTTGTTCGTTTGATTATGGCGTTTCCTTAAGCCATCTATCAGACTGCTTACTACGCTCTAACTTTAACAGTGTTAGTGATACCATTACGGTATCGCTGCTATCAGGCACTGCAGCACCGGTTGTATTATCAGCATCGGGGGTACCTGCAGGTGTGCTGGTAAACTTCAGCAACAGTTATGTAACACCTAATGCCACTTCTATTGTAACCTTTACCGCATTGCCAAGCGCTGCGCAGGGCACCTTTACTATTACCATATTGGCTACATCGGGTTCTACCATTAAAACACTTACTTACACTTTAACCGTTTACGATTACAACTTAGCCCTTAACCCGCTTGCCGGAACAGTAAACGAAATAGGTATTGCGCCTAATACACTAACCTCAACAACCAACATTACCATTGGCAATCCGGGAGCCTGCGGAAGCACGGGAACCAATGCATTGCTTTCGGTTAACGGTTTGCCAAGCGGTGTAACTGCGGCCTTCGGCACCAGCAGTTTGGCGGTTCCGGGCACTACATCTTTAACATTCACTTCCTCTTCGTGCGCTGTGCCCGGTGTTTACCAGGTGCAGGTGGTAGCCACTATCGGCGCGCTAAGCACGTCCACCACTTATACGTTAACGGTAGCGCCTTCGGTAATTACTATTGCCGCCTCAACACAGAATGTTAACCTATGGAACCTTGCCGGCAACCCGGCCTGCCCTATTGACCTAACCGTAAACATAAATAACGGTGTAATCATAGGCAGCAGTAGTACTGCCACTGCATCGCTTACTACAGGGGCGTTTGCGAGCGGCTCAAATATTACTATAAACAATAATGGAACTATTGCGGGTAAGGGCGGTAATGGCGGTGATGACACCGGCCACAACTTAACCAACTGCCCTAATAAAGACGGCAAACAGGGCGGCAATGCCCTTGACCTTGCCTGCCAGGGTGTAATTATCAATAATAACGGCACCATTGGTGGTGGCGGTGGCGGCGGCGGCGCAGGCGCTGAATTAGGTGGCGGCAACCCTTGTACTACCTTCCGTGCCGGTAGCGGCGGCGGTGGCGGCGCAGGTTCAACACCGGGCACAGGTGGTAGCAACGGCGCACCAAGCGGTTGTAATGCCGGTAACAACGGTACAGCCTTAACGGGTGGTGCAGGCGGTAACACCGCAGGTTGCGCAGTAAACTGCACTATCATATTTGTAAGCTTTGGCCCATATACACCGGGCAATGGTGGCGCAGGTGGTAACCTTGGCCAACCGGGCTCGGCAGGTGGCGGCGCCAACGGCTTTGTTGATACAGGCGTGTGTAACCAGGGCGCCGGTGGCGCTGCAGGTTGTGGCATAAAAACAAACGGTAACACCTATACCTTAAACGGCACTGCTGTTTTAGGACCTGTTTGCCCGTAAAGGCTAAAAGGCAAATTACATTTCGGTGACGGTTGTTCGTTACTTACTGCCTATATTTACCCCCATGAGATTTATCATGGGGGTTATTTTTTGCCTGATGTTAGCAGGCCAATGCCTTGCCCAGGCAGATTCATCGGCAGCGCCTAAAAAGTCGGCATTAAGCCGCGGAGACAGCCTTTATATGGTTAAACTGAATAACAGCGGCAATCTTATGATTGCAGGCGGTGTAGGGCTTACGGGCGTTGGCGGCTACCTGATATACCAGGGAGTTAAAGTATATAACTCGCAGGTGGCACCCAATACGCCTACTGCGGCTGAAGATTTGCAGCGCAACCACCGCCAGGGGGTTATTTATATGGCTGCGGGTGGTGTTTCTATTGCCGGGGGCATAATACTTACAGCCTTTGGCGCCAAAAACAAAATAGAATTTAAGCACCGCAAAAAGCAACTGCAACTGGAAACCGGCTGGCTACCCAGCGGCCAAATGGGCCTTGCGCTTACCTTTTAAAGCCCACTTTGTAATTTACGGGCCATTAAGGCACCTTTTTTTAGCCTGCTGCCGTATAAAACCAACTAAGGTTTTAGTGAACATTGGCCTAAAAACCGTGTTTTAACTTCTATCTCTTTTATTACATTTGGCGCGCCTGTTGATGGCAGAGTGCTAAAAACTTTCAACGGCAATCATCTATGAGTGAAAAAGCTACATTGAACTATGACGGGAAAAGCTATGAGCTACCCGTTATTACAGGAACCGAGAACGAAAAAGCAATAGATATTTCGAAGCTCCGTGGGCAAAGCGGTTTAATTACTTATGACGAAGGTTATAAGAATACCGGCTGCACTGTTTCAAACATCACCTTTCTTGACGGCGAACAGGGCATTTTACGTTACCGCGGTTACAGCATTGAAGACCTTGCTGAAAAATCTTCGTTTGTTGAAGTAATGTATTTGTTGTTGTATGGCGAGTTGCCAAATGCCGAGCAATTAAAGGCGTTTGAGCGCGAGTTAACCATGCACACCCTGGTGCACGAAAACCTGGTGAAGGTATTTGAGGTGTTCCCAACACGCTCTCACCCAATGGGCCAGTTAATGACGCTGCTTTCGGCTCTGTCATCTTTCTATCCTGATTCATTAAACCCGAACATTAACCCGGAAGAAGTAAATCTTACTATCATCCGTTTGCTTTCTAAAATGCCTACCATCTGCTCTATGATATACAAGAAGGGCAAAGGGCACCCGGTAATGTACCCGAAGAACAAGTTTGACTACGTTACCAACTTCCTGCATATGACGTTTGGTGATGTAACAGAAGATTACAACCCGGACCCTGTAGTGGTAGATGCCATGAATAAATTGTTGATACTACATGCTGACCATGAGCAGAACTGCTCGGCTTCAACAGTGCGTATTGTAGGTTCATCTCATGCTAACCTGTATGCTTCGGTATCAGCCGGTGCAGCGGCTTTATGGGGCCCACGCCACGGCGGCGCTAACCAGGAAGTGCTGGAAATGCTGGAAGAGATACGCGATAAAGACAAAGGCGATGTGAAGAAAGTAGTAGCAGAAGCAAAAGATAAAAAACGCCTGTTGTTTGGTTTCGGCCACCGCGTTTACAAAAACTTTGACCCGCGCGCCAAAATCATTAAAGTGGCTTGCGATAACGTATTGGCTAAACTTGGCGTAAAAGACCCATTACTTGAAATAGCCAAGGAACTGGAACAGGCAGCCCTTAATGATCCATACTTTGTAGAAAGAAAGCTGTATCCGAATGTTGACTTCTACTCGGGTATTATCTACAAGGCGTTAGGTTTCCCTACACCAATGTTTACCGTATTGTTTGCACTTGGCCGTATGCCCGGTTGGATTAGCCAGTGGAAAGAAATGCGTGAGCGCAAGGAAGATATAGGCCGTCCGCGCCAGGTTTACAACGGAGCTGTACACCGCCCTTTTGTTGACCTTAAGAACAGAAAATAGCATCATAAAATACGAATACGAAAAGCCGCCTTACGGGTGGCTTTTTTCGTTTATTACTGCGCCAACATGGGTATAAAAAGCCTTAGTTGTTACTATGTAGCGTTTTTATATTTTCACGGCTCCTAAAACAATTAACAATGGCTTATCTATTCACTTCTGAATCTGTATCTGAAGGGCACCCTGATAAAGTTGCCGACCAGATTTCGGATGCACTTATTGACCACTTTTTAGCCTACGACCCACAAAGTAAAGTAGCCTGCGAAACACTGGTAACCACCGGGCAGGTAGTATTAGGCGGCGAAGTAAAATCGAAAGCTTACCTGGATGTACAGGAAATAGCCCGCGAAGTAATTTCTAAGATCGGTTACACCAAGGCCGAGTATATGTTTGAAGCAAAATCGTGCGGTGTGCTTTCTGCCATCCACGAACAATCGCCTGATATTAACCAGGGTGTAGAGCGCAAGAAGCCGGAAGAACAAGGTGCAGGCGACCAGGGTATGATGTTTGGTTACGCCAGCCGCGAAACAGACAACTTTATGCCGCTGCCATTGGAAATTGCCCACACTTTATTGCGTGAGTTATCAGCCATACGCCGTGAAGGAAAAGTAATGAAGTACCTGCGCCCTGATGCAAAGAGCCAGGTAACTATTGAATATAGTGATGACCATAAGCCACAGCGTATTGATGCTATTGTGGTTTCTACCCAGCACGACGATTTTGATAAGGACAACGCCATGCTTAAGAAAATTAAGGATGACGTTATCAATATCCTGATCCCACGCGTAAAGTCGAAACTGCCTAAGCGTGTGCAGGGTTTGTTTAACGATAAGATTAAGTACCACGTTAACCCAACCGGTAAATTTGTAATTGGTGGCCCACATGGTGATACCGGCCTTACCGGCAGAAAAATTATAGTTGATACCTACGGTGGTAAAGGTGCACACGGTGGTGGTGCATTCAGCGGCAAGGACCCTTCTAAGGTTGACCGTTCAGCAGCTTATGCTACGCGCCACATTGCAAAGCACCTGGTTGCCGCCGGCGTATGCGATGAAGCCTTAGTGCAAGTAGCTTACGCTATTGGTGTTGCACAGCCAGTAGGTTTGTTTGTAAACACCTATGGCACCAGCAAAGTAAAGTTGAGCGATGGAGAAATAGCTAAAACTATTTCGAAACTGCCTGAGTTTGATATGCGCCCTTACTTTATTGAAAAGCGCTTTAACCTGCGCACGCCTATTTACCTGGAGACTGCCTCTTACGGACACATGGGCCGCCAGAGCAAAGTAGTGAAGAAGACCTTTAATAAAGGCAAGCACAACGAAAAAACAGTTACAGTTAAGTTGTTCCCTTGGGAAGAACTGAATGCCGTAGCACAGGTTAAGAAAGCCTTTGGCTTATCATAATACCTGCTATGCTTTATAAACACAGTAAAAAATGGTTCCTTTAGGGAGCCATTTTTTATTTATGCTTAGGTGGAAACAGATTATTGTTATTGCGGCCTGCTTACTTCTGTTTGCCCCTTACCTTTTTACCTGTTTTTACGCTTTACCCTTTGCTGATGACTTTTGTTTTGGGTGGACGGCCTCGCAAAACAATACCTTCCTTCAAAAGTTTTTAAACCAATACCTGTTTTGGAACGGGCGGTACAGTGCTGATGTTTTAGCCAATATGCACCCCATGCTTAGCGGCCGCTTAATTACAGCGCAGGTAATTTTTGCTGCGTGTATTATTGCGATGCCCCTGCTGTTAACCCTGCTGTTCAGGCGCGTAACAAAAAACACCGGCCTATCTATTAGCGCCGCGCTGTTGGCTTCGCTTTATTACTACAACCAACTGCCTAACGTATCAGAAGGCTTATATTGGTATATAGGCATAAGCAACTATTTACTTGGCGACCTGGTATTACTACTGCACTTTCTGTTTGTATTCAGAAACAACATAGCGGCCAAAGGCGCTGCCCTGCTATGCCTTGTCTTAGCAACAGGTTTTAATGAAGTAGGCGCGTTGCTGATACCGCTGTTTTACCTGGTTTGCATATTTATAGCAAGCAGCAACTTCCGCGAGCGAAGAAGGGAAGTGATTCTTTACTTTAGTATAGCCACCGTTTGCAGTGCGTTAGTATTTTTCTCCCCCGGCAATTTTACCAGGAGCAAAGAATTTGAGAACAGTTTTCAGTTGCTGCACTCGCTGTTATACTCCGCCATGCAAACCGGGCGCTTTATCGCATCGTGGATGTTGAGTGTGCCTTTTATCGCCCTATCGCTATTGGTGTATGTACATGCCATTGACCTGCGGAAAAACTTTACTGATAGAATACCCTTTGTGTTTCCCATACTGTTTTCGCTGTTCATTGTATTTGCCGCCGCCTTTTTACCCTATATGGCTACCGGTATATTAGGCCAGCATCGCACCATGAACTATGTTTTTTTCTACTTCATTTTATTGTGGTTAATGGCGCTTGTAAATGCAGGCAATACTTTGCCTGCGCCTGCAAGCCTGGCTGCTTTAAAAAAGCCGCTCTTCAGCAGTGTGTTGCTGGGGGCAGCCTTGTTAAGCCTTGCGGTATGGGGTAACGGATTTGAACTGAGCAAAGACCTGCAAAATGGCAGCATGGCCGCTTATAAGGCCGAGTTTTTCCAAAGGCAACTGAATATAGCCGGAGGCAAAACAACCGTTATACCGGCGCTTTACCGCAGGCCGGCTTCCCTAAGTATTGTTGATGCAAGGGCTGACACCGCTTATTGGATTGATAAGTGCATGAAGAATTATTACACCCAGGGCGGCAGGCCGCTACACTAATTTTACACCATGGCATTTTATGATTTACCTAAGGAGGAAAGGGCTGCCCTTGCTGCAAAAATTGAGCGGGAGTTGGAGCAGGACATTGCCAAAGGGAAAATGGGCAAGAGTCTGCATTACTTTAAGGATGAAGACACCTATATACGCAAATGCGCTTACCTGGGCATAGGCAAAATTTACAAGCGCGCTGAAGTTACAGTTGTAGTTAGCTTCATTGACGAATTACTGAAGAATGCAGATGCCAAAGTGCGCCAAACAGCGGTGAATGCGGCCGGTGAAATAGGCAAAGTGAATTTTGAAGAAGTGCAACACATTTTTGATACGGCATTGTTCGATGAACACCACAGTGTGCGGAATGCGGTAATAGGTTCGATGAAAAAAATGGGAGAAGTAAACCCTAAGCCTGTACTGCAATGGAGCAAAAAGTATTTACACCATGCTGATAAAGAAATACGCCGCGAAATATGCCACGGTATAGAATTGCGGGGCCGTAAATATCCTGAGGATATACTGCCTTTGCTACAGGAACTTGAGTTTGATAAAACAGCCCGGGTAAGAAACACCTTGGTGCATGTGTTGGGGCAAATAGCTTATAAAAAGAATTGCCTGCCTACAGTAGTGGCACATTTAAAAAAGTGGAAGAACAAAGAGTTGGTAGCCGATGCCATAGAAGAAATAATTGATGTGCACCACCGATACAGAAACTTTGCCGTGCTAACGCAGGATGAGGCTAGGGCTTACATTAAAAAGAATCTGTAAAGCATTACCAGAATTTCCACCAGGGCTTTTTAGGCGGAGCCTGCACTTTTACGCCTTTGCCGGCTGCGGTGGTAATAGAATCGATGTTTTTTGAGATTTCGAAGAAGGATGTGATGGAGTCGTATTCACCTCCGGGTTGCATTTGTTTCCATACTTTGCCAAAGGGGTTAGCCCAATAGCCGGAGGTTTTAAGTTTAACACCGATAGTATCATCGTGTTTGCTCCACTGGCCGCCATAGTTTACCAGCATACATATGCCTAAAAACGCCCCGTAGGACTGTACGTATACATCCTTTTGTTCTTCGGTTAAACTATCGAAGTTGTTGCGCAGCGTTTCAATTTCCTGCTCTACGCGTTTCACACCTTCGGTATTATACTCTAAACCAAGGCGGGCCCTTGTTTTTTCAGCTAACTGAAAAATACCTTCCTGTATTTCATCGCTTACTTTTTCTACCTCCTTCATACGATGTAGAACCTATTTATTGTATTTACTCATAGCCCTTTCCACTCCTTCGAACATGAAGCTGTTAACCGCTTCGCCGGCCAGTTTAATTTTTTCGGCGAGCAGCTTTTGCTCTTCCACGCTCCAGTTGCCAAGTACATAATCTACCTGGCGGCCTTTGGCAAACTCGTTACCAACGCCAAAACGTAAACGGGGGTAGTTGTTATTGCCCAGGGTAGCATCAATATCTTTTAAGCCGTTGTGGCCGCCGTCGCTGCCTTTTATGCGCAGGCGAAGGCTACCGAAAGGTATGGCTATATCATCCAGCACTACCAGTAAATTCTGCGGCTGTATTTTAAGTTCGGTCATCCAATAACGCACAGCCTTACCGCTAAGGTTCATATACGTGGTTGGTTTAATGAGGTAAACATTTTTACCCCTGCTACGGTACTCGGCAAAAAAGGCGAGGCGCTCCAAAGCAAAAGGAACGCCTGCCGTGTTTGCCAAATTGTCTAAAATTTTAAAGCCTATGTTGTGCCTGGTGTTTTCGTACTCAGGACCAATGTTTCCTAAACCGGCAATTAAAAAACTCATGCTGCTAAATAA
>CAZUHU010000114.1:0-12208 GCA_964620645.1 uncultured Chitinophaga sp. | reverse complement strand
GTGGTTCAGGTTTAGGCACAGCAACCGCCAGCGCAAACAACTTCGTTCCAACTGCATCCCAGTGGAAAAAAGATTCCGTTTCTCTGGCTTCACTTAACGGCCAGGCAAACGTTCGCTTCGCATTCCGCAATGCCAACAAATACGGCAACAACATATTCCTTGATAACGTAAACGTTTATAACGCTGCACCTGCCGGCGGCTCTGCCCCTGTAGTTGATTTTATCGGTACACCAACTACAGTTGTAGCCGGTAATACCGTTGCGTTTACTGATCTTTCTACCAACACACCAACCACGTGGAGCTGGACTTTTGCAGGTGGCACACCGGGTACATCAACTACTCAAAATCCAACCATAACCTATAGCACACCGGGCACTTACAATGTAACGCTTACCGCATCTAATGCTAACGGCGGAAATACAGTTACCAAAACCGGTTATATAACAGTTGTAAACGCAGGCGCACAAAGCTGCGATACACTAAGCAATTTATTTAACGCTGATACTCTTACGTATTACCAGTTAAGTAATGGTTATACCGGTTATGTTACAGGCAACAACAGCCTTGGCGACTTAGCTATGGCCGAGTATTATCCTAACACCACAACCGCACAGGTAACAGGTGTTTTATTCTACTTTATTAAGGCCATTAGCCCGCTACCTGCCAGTCACACTATCACCGTTAAGGTATGGGATGCTACGGGCACAGGTGGCACCCCGGGAACCGTTCTTGCCACGCAAAGCAGAACTATCTCATCGCTTTCAACAACAGGTATTACTTCAGTAACCTTCAGTTCGCCACCAACCGTAACAGGCAACTTCTTCGTTGGTTACGATTTACCAACTGCAACAGGCGATACGGTAACTGTAGTTTCTACCCTGTTCTCATCACCGGCACCTGATTACGGTTACAATCAGTGGGATGACCAAAGCTGGCACCTATTCTCTGAAACCTACGGCACCGGTAATGACCTGGACATTTTTGCTCTGCCTGTGCTTTGCACCAGTTCAGCAGTAACTCCACCAACCGCTGCATTTACGGCTAACAAAACAAGTGTATGCGCGGGTGGTACAGTAAACTTTACCAGCACCTCAACAGGTAACCCAACGTCCTACACCTGGACCTTCCAGGGTGGCTCTCCTGCTGCTTCTACCTCGCAAAACCCTTCAGTTGTTTACAACACACCGGGCACCTACAACGTATCATTAACTGCATCTAATGCAGGCGGCCCTAACACAGTTACACAAAACAGCTACATCACCGTGTATGCCAATCCTTCTGCAACCACCAGCACCACTCCTGTGGCCTGCTATGGTGCATCTACCGGTTCGGCTACGGTAACAGCAACAGGCGGCAGCACACCTTACACCTATAGCTGGAGCGGTGGTGGCACAACAGCCACTATCAGCAACAAACCTTCGGGCAGCTATACCGTAACAGTAACTGATAACCACCAGTGCTCAACTACGGCATCGGTTAACATCAGCCAGCCACTGGGTCCGTTATCATTAGCGCCAAACGTTAACGATGCAGTTTGTAATCAGCAGAACGGTTCAGCAAGCGTTACCGCAACAGGCGGCGCGGGTGGTTATACTTACCACTGGAACAACAACGCCACCACACAAACACTTAACAACGTTGGCCCCGGCTCATACGCTGTAACAGTAACCGATGCCAATGCCTGCACCGCCACTCTTTCAATGACGGTAAACAACCAAAGCAGTAACTTAAGTGTTAGCATAAATGCTACCAACGCAAGTTGCGGCCAAAACAACGGCCAGGCTGTTGCGGTGCCTAACAACGGTAACTTTGGTATTACTTATGTATGGAATACCGGCGCTACCAGCGGTTCGTTAAGCAATCTTTCTGCAGGTACTTATAGCGTTACTATTACTAACAGCAACGGTTGTACAGCAAGCGCTTCTACAACAATAAGCAGCAGTACAGTAAACATTAACGTAACCTTCAATACCACCAATGCCAACTGTGGCAGCTCTAACGGTTCCGCAACAGCTACGGTTAATGGCGGCACCAGCCCTTATACTTACAACTGGAGCAATGGCGGCACAAATGCCACTATCTCTAACGTTCCGGCAGGCGGCTATACCTTAACCGTTACAGATAACAGCGGATGTTCGGTAGCTAACGTTGCTACTATCAGCAACCAGGGTGCACCAACTGTTAGCATTACGCCAACCTCACCAAGCTGTTTTGGTGGCAGCAATGGTAGTGCAACAGCTTCTGCAAGTGGTGGCAACCCGCCATACACTTATAACTGGAATACCGGAGGCACCAACGCTTCTATTAATAACGTAGGTGCAGGCAGCTATGTAGTTTCAGTAACCGATGCGCAGCAGTGTTTAGCGGTGCAGTCTGTTACCCTCACCAACCCTGCGCAAATGAACGTTAACATTGCTACCACACCTGCTACCTGCGGCACTGCTAACGGAACCGCAGCAGCAACAGTTACCGGTGGTAACGGCAATTACAGCTTTACATGGAGCACAGGCACCAGCCAGCAGGCAATTTCTAACCTGGCAGGTGGCAGCTACACTGTAACAGTAATTGATGGCAGCGGATGTACTGCTGTATCAACCACACAAATCAGCAGCCAATCGGGCCCAACTTCAGTACTAAGCCCAACTGATGGCACTTGCCAGATAGCTGCACAGATAAACGTAACTGTATTAGGCGGCACAGCACCTTATACTTTCCAGTGGAGCAACGGCGCTTTAACTGAAGACCTTACGGGTATTCCGGCGGGCGCATACACCGTTACTATTACTGATGCTAATGGTTGCAAAAACATCAACAACGCCAGCGTAACTGATAACTCTTCAGTTAACATCAGCTTTACTACCAATGAGCCTACCCAGGGACAAAGCAATGGTTCAGCTACCGTAAACCCAACAGGCGGCACTACTCCATACAGCTATGCATGGAGCACCGGCTCAACCAGCCAAACCGCTTCTAACCTTGGTGCAGGCAGCTACACCGTTACTGTAACTGATAACAGCGGTTGCGTAAAAATCGGAACTGTTACTCTTGTTGCTGTTGGCATTAACGATGTCAACAATAATATCTCGGTTCAAATGTTCCCTAACCCGGCTAACCAAAGTGTTAACGTTAAACTGGAACTGAATAAACCACAACATGTAGAGTTGGATATGTTCAATGGTATTGGTCAGCTACTTTGGAATAAGTCATTAAACGACTTCCAAAACGGCACTGAACAAATTACGCTGAGCGAGTTACCGCAAGGCATTTACATGGTACGTATTACTACACCGGCAGGCAACAGAACCCTGCGCCTGGTTAAAGAATAACCTTACAAAGAATAAACAAAAAGGGCTCCGTTTGGAGCCCTTTTGCTTTTATTAATTGTCCCCCTGACAACGAAGTTGGATAAGGGGACGAGTTTCCCGATAACTATCGGGAAACGGAGGGGGTTTATATGTATAAGATCTACCTTTTGCCCGATCAATGCCCCTTCCTCAAAAACACAAAACCATTTTTCCTATACAACTCCACTAAATCGGGTTGGTTCTGCAGGCACTGCTGCAACTTGTTGATTTTAGTTACCACATAAACTGTCTTGGTAGAATCTGCATCAGACGGCGGCTGTTTACGGCTGTAGAAATAAGGAGCGTAGCTCTTGAACTCTGCCGTTTGCACTATGCAGTTTTCATTCTGTTTGCTTATCAAAAATTCAATGTGCGCATTTTGGCTGTATTTCTCCACGCGTGGCACAATCAACGTCATTAGCGTATTTACAAAAATGGTGCTGCTGATAATTAACAGGTAAGTTCCCCATTTCAAATGCTTCGTCTGCATAAGCAGTATAGCAATGATGATGCACACAATATAGCCCAGGCCAAAAAACAAGTCATTCCGCGTCCAGTAAACTTGTGCTTTCAGGTTCTCCACGGCAAAAGGGTCCTTCACGTAATCAATAAATATCTTGGGGTTTTGAATAGCGAACACACCCGCAGTAAGTGCAATTACAATCAGCATGCCTAGCGTAAGCAATGGCACCGTTTGTTTCCAGGTCCAGTTTACGCGCTTATCAAAAAGGTGGTTAAGATAGTAGGCCGCCAAAAAAGTTGTGGGGTACCAGCATAGCGAGGAGTAGTGTACAATCTTGGTCCGCACTATGGAGAAGATTACCAAAACCACCAGCAGCAGGTATATCATCCAATGCTTAAATGAGTTTTGATTGGCATCATCAAAAACGTTTTTCTTAAAGGTGGTCCATATCAGGGTTGAGGCAGGAAAAACGCCGATCAATAAAACAATAAGGTGATAATAAAAGGGCCCTCCATGGCCGGCATCCTCAGTACGCAACAGCCTAACCTGGTAAGCCATAAACTCCTTAATAAACTGTACGCCATCTGCCTTAATAACAAAGCTGAGCCAGGCGCTTACAATAGCCGCAACGGCTATCCACCACACTATCATATCGCCAATCTCAAACTTTAGCTTACCACGGTTTGCAAAAAAATAAACAGCGCCGGTAACTACAATTATCAAAATAGCTACCGGCCCCTTGGTTAAAGTGGCAAGCCCTATAAACAAGGCGGAAAGCAAAAGGTTATACCGCTTATTCTTCCTGGTAGTCTTTGATGGTTCAAAGTCGTTTACCGTAGTTACTTTATACAAAAAGAAAACGCCTAAAAATATAAGCAGGTTAAAAACGGGGTCAATTAAGCCGCTCTTAAAATAAATGTGTGGTAAAATAGAGCAGGCAAACGTTAAAGCCCACAACACTCCAAACTGCGATTTGAAAATTGCACGGCCAACATTAAACAGCACAAGCAACGTTATTATACCGCAAATAGCGTTAGGCAAACGGGCTGCAAACTCATTTACGCCAAAATATTTCATTGAAAGCGCCTGCAACCATATAAACAGCGGTGGCTTCTCGAAAAAAGGTTGGTAGTCTATTTGCACCACACGCCAGTTGTGGGTCACCAGCATTTCGCGCGCACTCTCGGCAAAGTTTATTTCATCCCAATCAAAAAGATGCACCGAACCGATAAAAGGCAAAAACAATAACAAACCTATTACAACCAGAAAAAACTGGGTAGGAAACTGCGTTACTCGTTTTATTATACCTTCTATCATTTAAACAGCGATTTATCCTTCCACCAAAGATTTTGATAGAACCCGGATTGCGCGAAAGTTAACCAGAAAAAACTGCTAACCACTACTGCTACTATCGAGCCGGCATAAACATCGCGGAAAAAGTGTTGTAAAAGATACACGCGCGATATGCCAATCAGCAGAGCGAGGAAAAAGAACAACACACTCCAGCGCTTATCCTTAATGATAATACTCAGCATAAAAAACAAGGCGAAAGCACCCGCCGTATGTCCACTGGGGAAGCTGTTATGCCTAAGTATATCCAATCCCTGAATAAAATCAAGCTGTATCTTATTCTCAAAAAAAACCGAAGGCCTTATCTCTGCAGCAAAAACACCCTTCTTTAAAAGTTGTACCACACCAAAAACAGTAAGATTATTAGCCAGCAGTATCAGGCCTTTGCCATAACTGTAAAACAACGTTATAAGAAATATAAGTATAATAGATGGCAATTCTGCCAGTTTGGTTAAATACAGAAAAACGTAGTTCAACGTGGAATTATGAAGGGCATTAAAATAAATTATATCCTGCCCCTTCTCGTATTTAAACAACACTATGCCGCCAACAATCAGAAATAGCAGGTATAACGAAAGGAAGAGGTAATTCTGACGCAGAAACTCTTTCACCTTAAGACTTTTTGCTCTTCAATTTACGAATAACGTTGCGGTAAAAGTCGGTGCTGTAAAGGCGGCTATCCTGCGTAGCTTTCAAGGTTAAAAATATGCCTATAGGTAGCAAAACAAAGGTAGAGAGCCACATACCGCCAAAAGTGGTGGTTACTTCATTCTCCGTAAGCTTCTCTCCTATTATAGAGGTTACATGGTATAAAATAAAAAACAGCACGCTGTAAAACAACGGCCAGCCTAATCCACCCTTCCTGATAATTGACCCCAGGGGAGCTCCAATAAAAAACAACACTATACAGGCTATTGATAAAGTAAACTTGCGGTGCACTTCTACTTCATAGCTGGTTAAATCTCTTTCCTTGTAGTGTATTTGCTTATCCAGCACATCGGTATAATTCTTAATATTCCGTGCTTTGTTCATGGCACGTTCCATAATCCGTATTTTATCAGTCTTGTTATAACCGCTCAACAGATCCGTTACATCCGTTACACCTGGCGCCGGCACCGGCGCTATCTTTTGGGTATCCAACCCAAACCGGGTAAACCCAACCTGCACGCGTATGTTTTCTACCTGCGCCTCCAATAACTTCTGCTCATCAATGCGTATGGTGTCAATCTGTTTTTGCAACTGGTCAAGGTCCAGCATTTGCTTCAGGTCCTTAAAAAAGTTTTCATCCGTACGGTTAAGCTTAAACTGGCTAAGGTCAAATCTTTTCTCCCACGATTTAAAGGTGGTGCCAATCATCTCGTAATGGTTCTCTTCTTTGGGGTCCTTGGGGTCAATTTCCCTGTACTGTTTTCCGTTCTCCAGTTTAAGGGTTAGCGCCATGGCCTGTTCATCCTGGGTCATTTGCCCTCTCTCGGCAGTTATCACATGGTCGTTGCCCTTTCCGCTGGTGTGGTCGTAAACGGTTATGTTGTAAAGGGTGTTCGTTTCATCATCCTTACCACCAACCTTTATGTAAAAGCCGGTAATACCACTATAAAAAATGCCGGGCTTAAGCGCTACAGTAGGTTTTTGATGGCGGATATCATACAGCAATGCGCCAAACTTTAAGTTAGCTTTAGGCAGCAGGTTGTTTGAAAACACAAAAGCAAAAATGCTTATGCCTATTACGGTAAAAATTAATGCCCGCATGAACCGCAGTAAGGACACCCCGGCCGACTTTACCGCTGTAAGTTCATAGTTCTCGCCAAACGAACCAAAGGTCATGATAGAGGAGAGCAACACCGCAAGGGGCAGTGCCAGGGGCACCAAACGCGCCGAGGCATAAACCAGCAACTCCAGCAACACAGGAGTGCTTAAGCCCTTGCCCACCAGGTCATCCACATACTTCCACAAAAACTGCATTACCAATACAAACTGGGCAATACAGAATGTAAGTATAAATGGCCCTATAAAGTTCTTGATTACAAGCTTGTCTAGCTTTTTCATCGCGTTATAAAACGCTAAGGTAGAAAACTGATTGTGCTATGCACCAATGGCATGCTTCAAATCTTCCACCTGCTTATCCCAAAGAAAGGTTTGCTCTTTAATTTCCTTGGCTTCGGCAAAGTCGGTAATTTCAAGTATGGTCTCGTTGCTTATCTCCGATTTATAAACCTTAAACGAAAAAAACTCCGTTTTGGGGCTATCCTCCCAGTGGTATTTCACAAACTGGTCTTCCACAAATTCAATCTGCTTGGCTCTTTGGTAACTGCCGCCCCATCCAAAAATGAAAATATC
Source organism: uncultured Chitinophaga sp. (assembly GCA_964620645.1). GTDB lineage: Bacteria > Bacteroidota > Bacteroidia > Chitinophagales > LD1 > Bog-950. The sequence continues at coordinate 4,714 of CAZUHU010000114.1, read as the reverse complement.
GCCCGATGAATCGCAATAGTCTGAAAACCACTGCGCCAAATTTGTTGTTTGGGTCAAAAACTCAAACAAAATTGCGGGAGAGGAATGTATGATATATTCTAAAGTATACTGCTTACGTGCCATGCCTGATAATTAAAACCGCTAAAAAGGTTTCGGGTATAGGTGCAAGAATAGAAAATTAAACTTAAGGGCAAAATTTTTTTTACCCCCTGATAAAACCCCTCATTTCAGGGCACTTTTTCTACATTCCGTCCATAAAACCTATACATGTTTGCTAAACACCTTATTGATAAAGTTCTTATAACGCTTGAGGTTGGAGATAAAACCCCTTTGTTCATTTTGCTGGAGAAAAGAGGTACCGTGCACCGCAAAGGTAATGGCGGAACGCAAGGCGTAGATCTGCCTTTAATGCAGGGCATATCGCACGATGGACATTTCGAAGCCCTGATGATGACCGTAGATGAAAGTATTTTCCAGTTTGCAGGCGTATTAAAATTCCCGGACCGTGTGGGCCGCGAATGCCGCCTTACTATCATCTTTAATAGCGACAATGGCGAAGTAGATTACTCTTTCCGCGTAGTATATGGTGAAGAATCGCAGGGCCCGCCTATGGAGTTGGCCCAAATCCTTATTAACGCCGTAAAAATCACCGACCCCTGGTACCAGCGCCAGATTACCGAAGCCAAAGAATCGGAAGGCAAATGGTGGGAATTCTGGAAATAACATATTAAGCTACTGCCCCCCGTTATCCCCGCCTTTGCGAAAACAGCGTTAAGAAATTTACGAAGCGGAGCGCGGAAACTGCATGATGTTTGAGTGAGCTATGCGAGCGAGTTTCATGCAGTTTAGCGTAGCGGAGTGAATTTTAGCATTGTTTTCGCAACAGCGGTGATTTTTCTTTGGTTCTTTCTTTTCATGGCAGGAAAAGAAAGAACATGATTCTAGTTGGTTTACCGCTTCTTTTAAATGAGTTGGTTACGGCTATGGACCAGCTACATCTAAAAAAGGGGCTCTTTCATTACGAAAGAGCCCCTTTTTAATTCTTTATCCTATCTCTTAATTCACATCAGTAGTATCTCTTATCTGCAACTGCGCCCCGTTAAAGTCAGATAAATAACCGGTAACGCTTACGTTACCCGTAGGGAAGTTTGCTCCTGAAAAGGTTGCCTGCGTGCGGGTATACAAAGTCATATTACTTGTAATATCCGTTAAGGTTTTACTACCACTATAAGTAGTGCCGGTGCCGGAAATTGTTGCGTTTACAATGGTTAGCAAAGTGCTTTCCCATGCATTAGCATTCGCTAATACCTGTTGCACAGTTGCAACACGTGGCGTTATAGTGCCTGTGCCAACAACAGTAGCATTGGCCAAAGGCACCGTCAAAATTTCAATTAAGCCATTGTAAGAGGTAAGTGTTTGGCCGCTAACGTCAATCTGCACATCGTCGCCTAAGGCAAGGTTGTGGGTACCCGAAAAACGAACAACAATACCGCCGGTTGAATCCTGTATTACTACATTTTTTGGGTCAATGTTGCCGTGGTCCTTATCTGATATTACAATACCGCGGATTATTTTATTTGCAGGCAGGGTAACATCACTACCGCTATAAGAAGTGCTGACACCTAAAAGGCCATTACCATTGCTTACAACGGAACCTCCGCAACGGGTAGTATCCATAGTAAGGTCAGATGGGTCGCGGATGATTAGCTGGCTGGTAGCATTGTAAACGCTGTAAATACAAACCATACGGCCGTTACCGCTTGGTGTAAGCTTATTGGCAAATGTGGCGTAACCACTGGTATAGGCAACAACGCTGCCACCGTTACAATCCTTAACTGTGCGCGATAATGACTGCAGGTTAAACGCATCAGCAAAAGGTTTGCCTGCATCGGCAGTAGCAAACTCTACACCATCAAGCGCAATAAGCGTATTGATGTAAGAAGGGTTAAGCTGGTTAATTTTAACCGCTTTAGGTTCAACAGTAATACCCCACTTGCCTTTTAAAATATAGTCATTGATGCGTCCGCCGGTAATGCCACCCAGCGAGCCGTCCTGCTGCACATAACCGCCTAACTGACGAACACCGTGGTAATCGCCAACCCAAAGGTCCTTAAGTTTAATGAATATGCGGCGGCCGATTGGCATATCGCCATACAGGTACGAACCATCAACCAACAGCGCAATACCGCCGGTGCTATCCTGTATAATTAACTGCTTGTACAGGTTGCCGCTTTTATCATCAGCTACCACTATCGCGCTAATTACCAGGTCCTGCTTTATCTGCACAGGGCCGCTAACGTAGCGCGCCTTTAGCGAGTCAATTGAAAAATTCACTTCAATGTTCGGATCTTCGCCTAAAGCCGGTGGGGCGTCAAACTTATCTTTCACACATGAAGAAACTCCGGCAATAAGTGCCAGTATTAAAAAAGGAAGCATGAACTTTTTCATGAACTTTATTTTTCGTTTATCTATTTCTAATTCTGTTATCTAATATCTAAGGTCTGTTATTACTGCATTCTAAACGCAATACTCATAAAGTAATTGGTTCCGTAAGCGTAAAACAACTTAGGTGGAAACTTATTTACATTATTTAAAGTAAAGTCGAAACGCATTTGCTCATAACCGCCGGTTATAAAGTTTTTGTTATTGGTTATGTTGTTAATGCCAACATTAAACACCAGGAAGTAACGCTTCTTTAACGTCTTAAACTGGTTATTCAACAACCAGCTATAGCCGGCAAAAAGGTCCATTGTAAACTGACCTTTCAAACGTTGCTGGTCAACTACATTTTTCCATTCGGTGCTGTTTTCATCCAGCGGAGAAACACCGTTTATAGTACGGCGAATAGGGTTAAAGCTTAACCACATCCAATCGTAGTAGTTAAAGTTCATACCGATAAACCAGAATTTAGGGTCGCGGTAGTTTAGGCCTATTGAGCCAGCAAGCTGCGGTGTGCCGCCAACGTTAAAACCTTTTTGGTAAACGGTTTGGGTGCTTGTTGAATTTGGGTCATTATCCGCAGTAATAGTGGCAGTTGGGCGGCTAACATATGTGTAACGACCAATGCTACCTACAGCAGTTGCGCTAAAGCCTCTCCAAATCTTAAACTCTGAACCTAACTCAAAGCCCCAATGGCGGGTGTTCATACCGGTTAAGGTATAGTTTACAAACGTGCGCTCATCATCGTGGTAAAAGCGGATGGTTTTAGTGCTGTTGTTAAACTGGGTAAAAAAGAAATCAACCTTCAACTTGGCAACCGGCGTGCGCAATTGGTAGCCAACTTCGCCACCAAAAACCTGCTCGCTCTTTAAATTGCCTGCCAAATCGTTACGGGTGCGTGGCGATACAAAAGCATCGTCAAAGTAAGGCGCCCGTGTTTGGTAAATACCGTTAAGGAATAGGTAGTTTCTGCCATCAGCTTTATAAGTAACACCTGCTTTAAATGCATAATTAAAGAAGTTGCTCACCTTCGATTTCCCTTCACTTGTATTAGGGAATAAGCCATTCTTCACCTTGCCGTCTCTCCAAAAAGAAGTAAGGCCTAATTGCGCGCCTACAAAAAAGTCAACCTTGTTATAACGGAAAACCGGCGTTGCCCATAGCGATGCCTGATGCAGGTTGGTTACATAGTCATAACCAAACTTATCTCCTTCATACAACACGCGGTTAGGGTGGTTAAGGTCGTTTTGTGCTACACCAAAACTATCCCTGAAATCGCGCTCAGCAAACTGGTTGATGTCCACATAAAAATCGCCACCTAACAGGTCAACTACGCGCTTATAATTGCGCGTCATCTGCATTTGGTAAATAACACCAGCTGAAATAGAAATGTGATCGTTCAGGTTGCTGTTATAAGTGCTGGCAAAGTCAAACTTCTTGTTGTTGCGTATACGGTTCTCTAATATATATAAGGAACGGTGGCCGCTAACTGTTTTACCAGGATCGCCATCTACGCTATCTACGGTTTGCCAGTTCATAGCATTTGCTTCGTAAAGACGGTCCCAGTTGATTTGCAGCAACTCTGGGTGCTGGGTGTACGCATCGCGCAGTAGTGCCTTTTGGGTGCTGTCTTCCTGGTAGCTTGGTAAATAGCGGTAATAGTCCGGTGCCGGGTTTGCGCTGCTGTACCAATCCAAAGCAGTTACTGATTCAATCCCGAATGAAAAACCGGCTGCGGTTAACAGGCTGCTGCGGTTATCAATCTTCCACTCATCGGTAAGTATAAATAAGGGCTGGTGTTGGTTGCCAATGCGCGAGTTGCGCTTCTTTCCGTTCTGCCAACCCCATGCCGGGTTGTAGTAGTTGGAGCCTGCAAGGTCGTAGGCTTCCTGCGTAGCAGCTAATTGGCGGCCATTTTTAATAGGCGCACCCATTATAGTTAAGGCAAGTGAGTGGTTATTGCCAAAGTATTTTTCTACAGATAAAAAGTAGGAGTAAGCATCGTAAAAAGTGCCGGGCACATAGCCTTCAGCAGCCCAACGGCGGCTAAAAGATGCCGATACAGCCCAACCGTGCTTAAGCATGCCGGTGCTGTAGGTAGCCATTAAACGGTGGCGATAGTTACGGTTAGTTACAGCATAGGAAGCCTGTAACTGCTTGCGTTGTTTGCTTGCGCGCGAATCAAGCGCATAGCTGGCGCCAATACCACCAAAAGTAAATGTTGCAGGCTGCAGGCCTACCACGTTTTCGCGGTTATACATAACGTTGTTCAAAC
>CAZUHU010000113.1:0-12232 GCA_964620645.1 uncultured Chitinophaga sp. | reverse complement strand
AGAGTATCTTTATTGGAGCATTTTGAGCTATGAAGAATACCACCGCTGCACCTAGTGCAGTATGGCACCCTTACACACAAATGCAGACCGCCGGCCATTTCCCCTTAATTGTAAGGGGTGAAGGTGCGTGGCTTTTTGACGAAGGCGGTAATAAATACCTGGATGCGGTTTCAAGCTGGTGGACCAACCTGCATGGTCATGCGCACCCGCAGATAGCTGCCGCTATTGCTTTACAGGCAAAGCAGTTGGAGCATGTGATTTTTGCAGGATTTACCCACCAACCTGCTGAGGAGTTAGCCCACCGTTTGCTGCAACATATCCCTTATCATACTAAGGTTTTTTACAGCGATAATGGCTCAACTGCTGTGGAGGCTGCTATTAAAATGGCGCTGCAGTACTGGGCTAACCGGGGCGAAAAGCGAAATAAAATAATTGCCTTCCGCGACGACTACCATGGCGACACGTTTGGCGCCATGAGCATTAGTGCAAGGGGAGTATTTACCAACGCGTTCAGTTCGTTATTGTTTGATGTAGCGTTTATTGATACCCCAAACGGCAGCAATACAGATGCGGTGAGGAGCCAGCTACTGGCAGCACTTTCCGGCGGAGATATTGCTGCATTTATTTTTGAACCTTTGGTGCTGGGTTCAGCTGGCATGTTGATGTATGATGCTGAAGTGTTGAACGAGTTAATAGGCCTTTGTAATAAAAATGGCGTGCTTGCTATTGCTGATGAAGTAATGACCGGCTTCGGCCGTACCGGGAAATTTTTGGCAACGGACCATTGCACCTATAAGCCGGATATCATCTGCCTTTCGAAAGGCATTACCGGCGGCTTTTTACCTTTTGCCGCTACTACCTGCACTGCTGCCGTTTATAACGCGTTTTTATCAGATGATAAAGCAAAAATGCTTTTTCACGGGCATAGCTATACCGGTAACCCATTGGGTTGTGCAGCGGCCTTGGCCAGTTTAACTGTTTTCGAAAGAGAGAATACCCTGACTAAGATTGAGCGCATTGCAGAACGCCATGCGGAATTTGCATCGCGGCTTAAACTGCTGCCTTCAGCCATTAAGGTGCGCCAACAGGGTACTATACTGGCGTTTGACTTAAAAACAACGGATGATGGGTACTTAAGCGGAATAAGGGATAGGGCTTACAATTACTTTTTAGGCTGTGGCATAATACTGCGTCCGCTTGGAAACGTGGTTTACATTTTGCCCCCTTATTGTATTGGCGAAAGCGAATTGAACCTGGTTTATACAGCTATTGAGGATTTCTGTCGTGGTTTATAGCTTCTAATTGCGGTGGTGCTACCGGGCTTATATTTCTATAAGTGCTAAATACTGTAAAAATATTTTCTCCGTTTTATTGTTCCATATATTCGTTGCATGAGGTATTTGCTCCGGTTGTTGCCGGCCTTGTTGTTTAGCGCCACTGTTTTCGCCCAATCGGATACGGTTACTATTAAAGGTACCATACTGGATTCGTATACCCTGCGGCCACTTTCGTTTGTAAATGTTATCTATTCCAAAGCGAGTGTAACTATTGCTTCAGATGCCAAGGGCACCTTTGAAATACGTATGCCCAAGCGCGATACCATATTCCTTTTTTACCCCGGTTACCGCACCATCAAGTTTTCAGTAGCTGATTCTATTTTGCGGCCAGTTTATACCTACAACTTATTGCTTGAACCCTTAACTACGGGTTTAAGTCAGGCCATTATTATTAAAGCCCCCAAAAGTTTGGAACAAATTGAGGAGGAGAGAAGAAAAATGGGTATTACCCCGCGCGAGCTGGAGCGTCCGGAACTTAGCTTTACCAGCCCCATAAGTGCATTGTATGAATTGCTTAGTAACCGTGCGCAGGAGAGAGAAAAGCTGAAGAAACAGATGAAGGAAGACGAGCGCGCGCGTATCTTTAAAGAGTTGCTGCGTTATTACAACGAAAATGGTTTGATTGACTTGCCTGAGGAATACTTTGATGATTTCGACCGCTATTGTAACCTGCCGCCTGATTTTATAAAAACCGCCAGCGATTACGACATTACCAAAACTATTATCGGTTTATACCAAAAGTACAGCCGCCTTAACGGCATTATCAAGTAGCTATAGAAAACTATCCAGGGCCAGCACGTAACTTTCTAAACCAAAGCCTGCTATTATGCCCTTGCTGACCCCGCTTATCAGTGAGGTGTGCCTGAACTCCTCACGGCTGTAAGGGTTGCTGATGTGCACTTCAATAACCGGCGTTTTAATGGCAGCCACAGCATCGCGTAGGGCAACGCTGGTATGCGTATAGCCACCGGCATTTAAAATAATACCGTGATAAGTAAAGCCCACCTCCTGTAATTTATCAATCAGTTCACCTTCAATGTTTGATTGAAATGCGCTTAACTGCACCTCATCTCCGTACACTTCTTTAATATCATTAAAGAATTCATCGAAACTCATGTCGCCATAAATATCGGGCTCGCGTTTGCCCAACAGGTTCAAATTAGGCCCGTTTATAATGATGATTTTCTTTTTGCTCATGCTGCGCAAGATACTAAGGTGCATACTAAAATGGTAATGCCTGTGCAAGGGGTGGGTATTAGGCATGCAAATACCGCCCCCTAAGCCTTAAACTTGCTTTGTGAGTTGGCAGGCCTACGTTAAAGGGTTCAAAAGTTATCTGCAGTTGGAAAAATCGCTTTCTCCCAACTCAGTGGAAGCATACCTGCGCGATGTAAACAAGTTTGTAAACTACCTGGCTGCTGAAAAGCTGCACCTGGGGGTAGATGAAATAAAGCTTAGCCACCTTGAGGGTTTTGTAAAGATGATACACGAACTGGGGATGGATGCCCATTCGCAGGCGCGTATTATCTCGGGCCTTCGCGCATTTTACAAATACCTGATGATGGAGGATGTGGTGGCGGCCAACCCAACCGAGTTGCTTTCGGCTCCTAAATTATCGCGTAAACTGCCCGATACTTTATCGGTAGAAGAGGTTAATGCCCTTCTTAACTCCATAGACCTTAGCACCCCTGAGGGTATGCGAAACAGGGCGATGTTGGAGGTTTTGTATGGCTGCGGGTTGCGGGTAAGTGAGCTTATCAATCTCAAAATTTCCAATCTTTTTCTGGATGTAGAGTTTATAAAGGTGACCGGTAAAGGCGATAAAGAGCGCCTGGTGCCCATAGGCTCACAGGCTGTTAAATACATAAAAATGTACCGCGATGAGGTGCGTGTGCATGTAGATATAAAAAAAGGGGAGGAGGATATCCTGTTTTTAAACCGCAGGGGCAAGGGGTTAAGTCGCATGTATGTTTTTCTGGTAATTAAAGAGTGCGCTGCTTCTATAGGGCTTAAAAAGAGCATTTCGCCCCATACTATGCGCCATTCCTTTGCTACCCACCTTATTGAGGGCGGGGCGGACCTGCGGGCCGTTCAGGAAATGCTGGGTCATGCCTCCATTACCACTACCGAGATTTATACCCATTTAGACCGCGATTACCTGCGGTCCACTATTATGCAATTTCACCCGCGCTATAAGTAACAGCATTGCGCCAAGGCAATTATATTTGTCAGCTTAATTTTAACTAATGTTCAACCTTATAAGAGAGTTTCCGGGCCAGATTTTGAAAGCCCTGGTTATTGGAGAAGATGCCTCAATAAGCACCACTTTTTCAGGGCCAATTAAAAATGTGGTTATTGTTGGCTTAGGTGGCTCAGGTATTGGCGGCGATCTTTTGGCTGAACTGCTGCGCGATTCTATCGGCGTTCCTATAACAGTTACCAAGGGCTATTTTTTACCTGCCTTTGTGGATAGCTCAACCCTGCTGATTCTTTCATCCTATTCCGGCAATACCGAGGAAGTGCTTAGCTGCGCCAATGAGGCAATCACCAAAGGGCTTAAGCCTATTTGCGTAACCTCCGGCGGTAAGCTGGACCGTTTTGCGCTGGAACATAAGCTGGATGTTATCCATATACCTGATGGTATGCCGCCACGCGCCTGCCTGGGCTTTTCTTCCATACAACTGTTCTTCATTCTGCATCGCTTCGGTTTAATATCCAACAGTTTTAAAGAGGCCCTTAAACGGGTGGCTGCCTTTTTAGCGCAGGAGCAGGAGAAGATGATTGAAGACTCTGAATTTTTGGCGGGCAAACTGGTAGAAAAGGTAGTTATCATCTACACCGAGGATAAATACGAAAGTGTAGCCTTGCGTTTAAAGCAGCAGTTGAACGAGAATTCTAAAATGTTCAGCTGGTATAATGTAATACCGGAAATGAACCATAATGAGATTGTGGGCTGGAAGCAACAACACCCTAACCTGGCCGTACTTATACTACGCTCAAGCGATGAGTTCCACCGCAACAGTGAGCGTATCCTGTTTAAGAAAGATGTAGTGTCAAGCTTGTCCGAAAATGTTTATGAAATTGAAGCCAAAGGGTCCGATTCATACGAAAAGCATTTCTACCTGATACACTTTGGCGATTGGTTATCATACCACCTTGCTATGCTGCATGGTTACGACCCTGATGAGGTTTACGTTATTGACCGCCTCAAGAATCATCTGAGCACCGTTAAACAGGAAAGCAAGTAATGAAAGATGGCTTGGAAGAAGAAGACTTAGCCTCGGTTGAAGGAGAAGGTTCAGACGATTATGTTGAGGAGGTAAATCTTAAGATAGACCCTAAGCAAACCACTGTTCGGATAGATAAATTTCTATCGGTGCATTTGGGGGCCAATGTAAGCCGCACCAAAATACAGAGCGCTGCCGATTCGGGCAGCATTACCGTTAACGGCAAACCTGTTAAGCAAAGTTACAAGATACGCCCCGGCGATAACATCCGCCTGCTTATTCCACGTCACGCAGAGAACTATGACTTAGTTGCGGAGGATATACCGCTTGACATTATCTACGAAGATGATGATGTGGTAATAATCAATAAGGACCCCAAAATGGTAGTGCACCCGGGTTTGGGTAACCATAGAGGAACCTTGATAAATGCTTTGCTCTGGCATTTTAAAAACCTGCCTTCCGGTAGCGAGTTTTTCCGGCCCGGCCTTGTGCACCGTATTGATAAAGGAACCAGCGGCCTTTTAATTGTGGCCAAAACGGACCTTGCTCTTGCGCATCTTGCCAAACAGTTTTTCGACCGTACCATAGACCGTAAATATGTGGCGCTGGTTTGGGGAGATGTGAAAGAAGATTCGGGCACCGTTACCGGTAATATAGGCCGCCATAACCGCGACCGCCGCCAGTTTGAGGTTTTTCCTGATGGAGATTTCGGTAAGCACGCGGTAACCCATTATAAGGTGCTGGAGCGTTTGAACTACGTTACCCTGGTAGAGTGTAAACTTGAAACCGGCCGTACGCATCAAATACGGGTGCACATGAAGTATATCGGCCATACCCTTTTTAATGATGAGCGCTATGGTGGTAACCGTATTTTAAAGGGAACTGTTTATTCTAAATACAAGCAGTTTATAGAAAACTGTTTCGAGATATTGCCGAGGCAGGCGCTGCACGCAGCCACCTTAGGTTTTATACATCCTACTACCGGCAAAAAGATGTTTTTTGAAGCTCCTTTGCCTAAAGATTTCCAAACCGTTATGGATAAATGGCGGAAATACTGGACCAATCTTAACCACCAATCAGGCGAGTAGCTATCTCATTATAACCAATTTTTGACGGAAATTTTGCTCTACTCCAAATAAAAGAAGCGGCTTTTATTTGTCAGCGCTTGAACCCGCCCTTGTAACCCGCAAGGCTTCTGTGAAAAGAGCTTTCATTACCTGCCCGGATGAAAATTTTTATCACTGTTTGATGAAAACAGTTTTATAAGGAACATCTTATTAAAGTAACAAGGTATGGTAATTGTAGGTTTACTGGTATTAGCAGCAGTATTGGCCGCGTATCAACTTATCTTTAACCGCGACCCGGAGAATTTCGGGAAATATCGCAGGTAGGCAACTTACTTAATCCGCTTAAACTTCTTCAGTCCGCCTTTGCGGATCAGTTCATTTATTTCCTCCACTTCATTTTTAAAGCGGCTGCGGTCGCCCAGGTTGTATATTTCCACAAAAGGATCTTTGTCTATAATGGATTCGCTCATCTCTTTCAGTGTAGGGGCGTTTTGCAGTTTTGCATATTCGTCGTAAGTGTATTTTAAAAACACGGTGTTTAGCCCTATGCCCCGGTTATCCAGCAAATACCCTTTCTTAAGCACAGTAGGGTATGCCAATGCACCTTTGTAGTAAACATCCTTAGGCGAAGGATAGGCTACTATTTCGGTTTTGGCCTCGTTCATGGTTACCGGTACATTTTTACTGTAGTCAGCTTTGGTTTTATAAACCGTGGCCGGTTCACCGGTGTAACTTACGTTTTGCCTGGGTGTTTTACAGCCAAGCACGGCAATTAAAATTGCCATGCTTGCTGCAAATAGTATCGTCTTCATTATTCAACAATAAATTTAGATTGAAGAACCCCGCTAGCTGTTTTAAGGTGTATGGCATACATGCCGGCCGCTAAATCAGCAACATTGGTATTAATCAACTCTCCGTTAGCTGAGCCAATACTGCTCTTCACCAATTCACCAACTGCATTGTAAATGCTAAGCTCATAAGTGCCTTCCGCTTTGCCCGCATCAATAAACAGCTTGTTGCGTGTTGGGTTAGGGAAAACGCTTAATGTATTTGCTTCCGCTTCTTCAATACCTACGTTTTGGCCACGGGTAATACCCATGTCCAGCAGGTAAGTACCCGTTGTGCCTGTAAAGTAATCAGCCACAAAGAAGATCACTGTGCCGCCACCTTGTACGTAAATCGGGCCCGGTAATACATCATCAAATGCATCGCTCCAGTTGCCACCATTAACCATGTAGCTGAATTGGGCATCGTTAGTGTAGTTGTTGCCATTGCCGCTGCTGTAGCTATCATGTATGCGTGCGTTTATAGAGTAATTAGTGCCGGAAGGCAGGTTAACCTTAAAATAATCGTAATCGTTACCTACGTGCATGTTGGTGCCTGCTGTGTTAACTACAGCGGTGTTGCCGCTAAAGTTTACGTTAAGCGCGTAGGCAGCTGCGGATGTATTGTTGTTTTCGTAAACGTCAGGTGTAACCGGTACATCTACAATAGTAACCTCAACAGGGTTTGGATAAGATTGACTGTAAACCAGTGTCCATGTGTTATGGTCAGGTGAGCTAAAGAAGGCCACCAGGTAGGTGCCGGGGTCCACATTAAGGCCGTTGGATACGAACTGAACATTGTAGTAGTTGCCGGCTGCCATACTTACACTTGCTATTTCTTCGATGTTGGTTACATACGTACCATCCAGCTTAAATAAATCGGCGCTTAGCCAACCGGTAAACGTACTGCCACCGGCATTAGCCATTTGGTTATCTATTGTAAATGATTGGCTTTTGGTTAGTGTAGTAGGGTTAAAAGTAGTGTTGCTGTACATTTGAATACTGTTGGCCGGCCCCGTAATCGTAATGCTTATAGGGTTGTTGTAGCCCGCAGGATTAATTAGCGAGTAGTTGTTGCTGCCGTTTTTATAGAAAATGCCTACTATATAGTTACCGGGTATAGCGCTTAAGCTGTTAGCAGTAAAGGTTACGTTGTAATAGAAACCAGCCTGCGCTGTTTGGCCGGTAAACTCCTGAATAAAGTCAACAAATACGCCGTTGTTATCAAACAGCGCTGCAGCAAAATCGCCGGTAAAATCAGCGGCGCCTGCATTAGCAATTGTTGCATATACGCTGAAAGAACTGCCGGTTTGTACCGGGTTAGCGCTAACCGTTGTTTGGGCATATAGTATTATACTATCCTGGTTGATGGTGCCGCCGCCACCGCCTCCACCGCCGCCGCCGTTAACCGGTTTAATACCGATTACTGCCTGCTGGTTGCCGTTAAAGCCCCCTGTTCCGCCACCTGCACCTAAAGAGGTAGGGTCAAGGTTATCTACCGAGAAGTAGCCATCGCTGTTACCACCCCAGCCCCAGTTCATGTGAAAGAAATCGTTTTGGTCGTAGCCATCGCAAACCCAGGTGTGACCGCCGCCATTACCTATACCGGCATATTGGATAGGCCTGCTATTGTCCAGCTCTGTTTTTAAAGTGCTTATCCAGTTAGCATCGCTGTAGTTTTGACGAACTATGCCCTGCACTGTAGCAGGATCGTAACCGAAGTAGGTTTTATAGGCATACTCGGCACAAGCCTGGCCGGGAGAAAGGCTGGCCACTACGTAGGCGGAACTGCCCCCCGTTGCACCAACACCATAGTGCATTTCAACCCCAACACCACAGTGGTACATCAGCGTGGCAACAGCGCTATTGGCAGAGCCAAGTACGTTTGGCATTGACGACCACTGGTAAGTGGTACTGCCGAAATTGGCGCTTTGTGAGCCATAATTTTGATCGTTATAAGAATGGAAGCCGGTTCCTTGTGTAGGGAAGTTCCAGTATTTCATTACCTGTGCCATGGCAGTTGCTACGCATCCCGTAACGCAACGTTCATTATAGGCATTGTCGTAAGGGCATTGGCCGTTTTCGTTAGGGGCCTGGTTCCACTTGGTTTGGCACAAAGGGTTTACGGCTTGCGTACCACGGGAGCCGATATGTTGGGGAATAAGGTTGTAGTAGTAATCATGCCATAGTTGGGTAATTACATCAGTTGTTTCATTAATGTTTTCTTTAACGTAAACAATTTGTTTAGCGTAATTATCCAGCCACTTTACCACAGCAGGGTTTTGAGTTTCTTTAGTAATGTCGCTTTCAAAGCTGTAGGCCAGTACCGGCTCCACTAAATCATCGCCGGCTACAATAACAAAGCCGCCTCCGTTAATATTAAAGGCATAGTAAACAGGCTTGCCATCGCTTATGCGCCCAACATTAGTGTTGGTGGTAAGGTTGTAAGCAAGTGACAGGGTAAGGTTGCCCTCTGTGCGTTCGCTGTTTTGCAAAATGAAGTTTTTGGCCACCTGCATAGCGTAAGCCTGATCAACATCTTTTGCAAATAGTGAAACAGAACAGAGTAGAAATAAAAACGGTAGATAGAATTTTCTCATGACCTTTATTTTTGGATTGTTCAAAGATAAGAGTGTAAACGAGGTATACACCTAAAGGTAACTCCCCCAATCGGGGGATAATTTACTCGGATGCCATAGTTTTCATATAGGTAAGGCATAAAAAAAGCGGAGTTTTTAAGGCCCCGCTTTAGTAGTGAAATTAAATATTAGCTTATTATCAATGTGTTATGCATAACTTGTACTGGGTTGCTTTGCCCAAAGCAGTGCTTTTTACCCGGCATATATATACCCCTGCCGGTATTCCCGCCGTACTTATTTCCTGCTTACGGGTGGTGAATAACTTTTCGGTTATCAACCTGCCATCCAGGGTTAAAATGGCTAGTTCGCAAGGGGCATCGTCCTGCTTAGTAACAATGAACACGTTATTAGCCGGGTTAGGAAACAAGGTCATGCCTAAGTCTTTTAGATCATGCACGCTGAACATGAAAGCCACCGTATCGCAGCCACTAACAGTGCAATTGGCCGCATCTGTAACTGTTAGGCAATAAGCGCCCGGCGTAACAGCAGTAAGATTAGCAGTTGTGGTCGTGTTGGTCCACATATAAGTATATGGAGTGTTTCCACCAGTTACTGTACTAACTACTGAGCCATCGGCTGCAGTAGGCCCTGACGCATAAGAACTGGAAAGAGTAAGGGTCAAGCCCGAGCAATCGGGGCCATTAACGGTATCGCAGGCAGAAAGAACACAGCCCACATTATCGGTTACTGTTACGCAGAAGGAACCTGCAGAAAGATTGCTGATAGTTTGCGTGCTTGATGAAGTGTTCCATAAATATGAATATGGGGTAGCCCCGCCGGAAGGGTTAGCAGTAACGGAGCCGTTGTTGCCACCAACGGTGGTTTCGTCGGTTGCCGAGGTAGCCAGGCTAAAGCCTGCGCACGAAGGCTGGGCTACTGTACCGCAGGCTGAGGCAATACAAGCGCTGGCATCAGTAACGGTAACACAATACGAACCCGCTGATAAATTATTGATAGTCGAAGTTGTTCCACTGTTGCTCCAGGCATAGGTAAATGGCCCTGTGCCACCGGTATTTATTGCGGAGGCTGTGCCGTTGCTGCCGCCAACAGTAGTAGCATCTACCGTAGTAACGGAGGTGCTGAAACCCGCGCAGCTTGGGCTGGATACTATACCGCAGGCTGTTGAAGTGCAGCCTACATTATCAGTAGCGGTAACGCAGTAGTTGCCGGCGCTAAGGTTAGATAAGGCGGCGGTAGTGGCGGAATTGCTCCAGCTATAAGAGTAAGGGCTGCTGCCGCCTGTTAAGTTAGCTGTTGCGCTGCCGTCGGTTCCGCCCTGGGTGGTTACGTTAACAGTTGATACCGAAACGGAAAAGTTGTTGCACGGCGGATCATTAACCACATCGCAGGCTGAAACGGTGCAGCCGTTGTTATCAGTAACCGTAACGCAGTAATTGCCTGCACCTATGCTGCTGATAGTAGCGGTTGTTGCTGAATTGTTCCATAGGTAGGTGTATGGAGAAGCCCCACCTGTGGCGGTAGCTGTGGCATCACCATCCGTCCAGCCCACATGTGTAGCATCGTTGGCGTTTACACTTGCGCCAAAGCCCGCACAATCTACAAAGGCCAAATCATCTATGTATAATACACTTGGCTCAATGGGGTTGTTAGGGTTGCTGCTGAATAAAAGAATACGACCGGTATCGGGCACATCGTTGGTATGGTAGTTCAGGGGTATTATGAAGCGGGTATAAGTGCCTACCGTAGTGCCGCTTCTAAATATACCATCGGCAACTGTAATTTGGCTGGTGCCATTATTTTTAAACAGGTAAACTTCAACCTGGCTGGTGTCGCCACTGGCAGGTGTGCCTTTATACCACCCGGTTAATAAAGTGGGGCGTGTGCTGAAAGGAAATCCGCCGTTAACACTTTGGTTGTTGGTGTTAATGGTGCCGGTAACGGCCATGCCCGGTGCTGTTGCACTGGCAAAAGCAATGTAATGGGTAGAAAGTTTCATAGCTGAAGAGCCGCTATGAATATTGGCTGCGCCTGTGGCTTTTTCTACGGTGTAAACACCAATAATGGCAGTGCTGCTGTTTAGGGTGCCCCAGTTATCGGGTTCGTTATAAGAGGGGAAACCTTGCGAATGCCAATTCTCGAAACCGGCATTGGGTATTTGCGCCATACCTACATAGGCTGCAAATATCATAAGGGTAAGCAAGGCGAAATTTAGTTTGTAATTGTTCACCATAGTGAGTTAATTTGGTTACCAAGTTAAAATTTAAACCCCACCACTATGCGAAAATTTTACCTGCTGTTATTCACATTTGTATTTCAACAGGCCTTCAGCCAATCTACTTACGACAGGGTATACACTATCTTACAAACCAATTGTGTTTCCTCCTGCCATAATACGGCCAACCACTATGGCAACTTAGATTTAAGTGGTACGCAACAGGATGTGTACAATGCCCTGTATAAAGTTACCCCCTATAATACTGCGGCCGCCGCTATGGGCAATAAACTTGTGGACCCCGGCGATGCACTGAACAGCTTTTTGTTTAAAAAGATACAGCATGGCATGGAAGTTAACCTGACCCTAACCGCCGGAGAGAACCCTAGTACGCATGATACGTTGCCTGCGTTAACGTTGGTGGAAAGAGAGATGGTACGCCAATGGGTTTTATTTGGTGCTAAGGATACCGGCACTTTTGTTAGTGAGCAAACCATAAGCACTTTTTACGTTAACCAGGGTGGCCAGCCACGCATACAGCCTTTAGCCCCCCCCTGCCCCCGGTACCGGCGTGCAGTTACACTGGGGTCCTGTGTTTATGGAAAGCGGCTCAGAATGGGAATACCAGAACAAACACCATGTGCGCAACAGCGGCCCTATTGATGTTAACCGGATGAATACGGTGATGAACGATGAATCGCACCACTACGCGCTGTTTAAGTTTTGGCCGGGACACGATACCATGCCCATGTTTAGCGGAGGTATGCATAAGGTAAACAGTATAGGAGATGAAGCTATTTTGTTTTACAATACCGATGTGGTGGCCCAATGGCCTAACAACATTGATTTAACCTATCCTTTAGGTACCGGCCTGGTATGGGAAGATAAGACCGTTATGAGTTTAAGTTACCATCTGATTAACTATAACGATTCGGTGATTGCAGCGGAGACCTATACGAATATTT
>CAZUHU010000112.1:0-12412 GCA_964620645.1 uncultured Chitinophaga sp. | reverse complement strand
CTGTAACTCCTTGCGGACCTGTGGCACCCGTTGGTCCAGTAGCTCCGGTGTTTGCAGCAGCGCCCGCTGGCCCGGTAGCACCTGTTGGTCCTGTAGCTCCTGTGTCGCCGGTGGGGCCCGTTGAACCTGCCGTGCCAGCAGTACCAGTTGCCCCCGTCGTCCCTGTGTTTCCTGTAACTCCTTGCGGACCTGTGGCACCCGTTGGTCCAGTAGCTCCGGTGTTTGCCGTAGCACCTGCTGGCCCTGTAGCACCTGTCGGTCCTGTGTCGCCGGTGGGGCCCGTTGAACCTGCGGTGCCAGCAGTACCAGTTGCCCCGGTGGCTCCCGCGTTTCCTGTAACTCCTTGCGGACCTGTGGCACCTGTTGGTCCTGTTGCTCCGGTATTTGCCGCAGCGCCTGCTGGCCCGGTAGCACCTGTCGGTCCTGTGTCGCCTGTGGGGCCCGTTGAACCCGCTGTGCCAGCAGCACCAGTTGCCCCGGTGGCTCCCGTGTTTCCTGAAGTACCTGCGACCCCTTGCGGACCTGTGGCCCCCGTTGGTCCCGTAGCTCCGGTGTCGCCTGTGGGGCCCGTTAAACCTGCCGTGCCTGTTGCCCCGGTATTTCCTGTTATCCCCGTTGGTCCCGTAGGGCCGCTTCCGCCTGATGGCGCACATAGGGAGTTCCAAACGCCATTAAACCAAAAGAAGCATCCTACATTGGTATCATACACCAAAAGGCTGGTTGCCGGTGCGGGTATCGCCAGGCGTTCCGCAGTGGTCATTCGCGGAACTAATAAACCTTTGGTGTTTGATCTAAGATCCAGTATTGCAGAGGCGTCAGGTATCTGCGTACCTATCCCTACATTGTTTTGGGCAGTGGCCATTACTACTGTAAATAACAGTAGAGGGCCAAATAATTTTTTCATTTGCGCTGTTATTTGAAAACTGTAAGCAAAACACAAACCCGGCCCATTCGTAGTTTGTGCAGGTTCAAAGAAGTGCTATAAATGCGTAGCCGGCAATAGAAAACTAAAGGCGAATCATAAAATCCGAATCTTCCTGATCTTTATTATTTCCAAAACAGGATGAGGCTTTTACAATGGGGAATAAGTACTATTTTTGGCACCGCAATAATAGCTACATGAAAAAACTGCTTTTTCTATCCCTGTTGTTCGTTTCGCTTAACGGGTTATATGCCCAGGTTGGTATCAATATTCTGATACCGGACTCCAGCGCTGTGCTACAGTTGGAAAGTACCGATCGCGGACTTGGTTTGCCCCGTTTAACACAATCTCAACGCGATGCCATCAACAACCCTTTAAAAGGCCTTACCATTTTTAATACTACCGATAGCCTTATTGAATATTGGAATGGTGAATGCTGGTTGAAAACCTACGAGAAGAATTGCCACGAGTGCGCTTTTACAATGACTATTGATGATCCTACTGATACGCTTGACCGTATTTTCTCTGATTCGGTAAGTGCCACTATCAGTGTTCAGCAAACCAACGGCAATCAGGATATATCTATAATCTTTTTGGGCTCACTACCGCAAGGTGTTACGGCTTCTTTTAACGGCAACTCTACTATTGACTCTACCGGTTCGGTAGAAATTGTGGTTAAAGCGGACTTATGTGCGCCCGTTGGCGGCGTTTACCCCATAGTAATACAGGCCTTTTGCGGTGATGAGATACACTTTTTAACTTATACCGTAACCGTTAAGGCGCCGCAGATATTTACTATACCTACGGACCAGCTGGATTACAACCTTCAGGCTATAAACAACCTGCCCACCGGCTCTCCGCAGTTTGTAGTGCTTAATATCAATAACGCCGTTGAGTTAAAAGCCAGCGATAATACCATACCTGCCTATACTACCGGTAACCTTGCCAACAATTCATTGATATGTATTGTAAACAATGGCGATGTGCTTGGCCGCGGTGGTGATGGTGGCTCCTTTGTGTTTAATGGTAGCCTTTTGGTAGCCGGCGGTAACCCCGGTGAACCCGGCGGCTTAGCTATGAATTTAACTACGCGCACAGTGCTGCAGAATAACGGCGCCATTTATGGCGGTGGCAGTGGTGGCGGCTCTGTAGGTTTTGCATTGGGTACGCCCAGCATTCCTATTATCGGTCAGATTGTGATTGGTTTTGGTATGTGCGGCGGCGGTGGCTCTGAGTCAGGGGCAGGAGGCGTAACTAACCCGGGAGGTATAAACATTGGCGTTTTCCAAAACGGTACGGATGCTACCTGTTGTGTGGGTTCAGTTCCCGGTGTAGGCGCTACGGCTAACTACCCAATCAGCATTCCTATCAGCGTAGCAACCGTTAATATCACCCCTTCTGCTTATGGTGGTGATGGTGGGGCTTTTGGCCAACAAGGCACTGCCGGCTACATTGATGTGGACATAGAGGTTTGCGTTAGCATTCCAATTATCGGTCAAATCTGTATCCCTATCCCAATACCGGGTGGCTTTTTACCTTTCTATGGCCCGCAAAGCGGTTTGCCGGGTAACGCTATTAAGCGCAACGGTAATACCTTAAGCGGTATTAATGACGGCACTTATAACTCTGCCCAGGTTAAGGGGGTAGTTGGAAACTAATTACAAAACAGCAACGGAAATAAACTTAGCATGAGAAAACTAATCACCCTCGCCACATTGGTAATGGCATTGCAATTTGCCTTTGCCGCCAAGGGACTTATAGTTGAGCAGAAATACACCAGCGATAATGCCATAGGTTCTACCATTTTGGTAACCTGGTACGTTACTGATGATGCCTGCAAAATGAAAATGACGTTTAGTGATGGTAAGGTAAGCACCGTATCGGATTTTATACCCGACCGCAAAGGCGGCCAGTTGCTGATGTTTAATGAAGGTAACCCAACCGGCGGGCAGGCTAAAACCTATTTTACCATGCCTACCAATAAAATACAGCCCCCAAAGGATATGGAAACCGGTAACGTTAAGGTAACCCGCACGGGCGAAACCATGGAGTTTGGCGGTATTAAGTGCGAGAAGATGATGGTGAGCACTACCTCTACTGAAACTGAGATGTGGGTTACTGTAGATGTTAAATACAATTTCTATCAATACTTCCCTTTCTTCCGCAGTAACTACGATATACTTGGCCTTAACAGCGAAAGGATTAAAGGTTTCCCTGTAAAATCAATTACCAAAAACCTGCAGGGCAAGGTAGTAGCCAACTACGAACTTATCAGTGTTAAGCAAGCTGAAATAGCCGATGCTGAGTTTGTAGTACCGGCTGAATACAAAAAAGCGCAATAATCAGGCGCTTATTTCTTTAAGCTTTTGTAAGGTAAACTGCAGCATTTCATCTGTAACATCAAGGTGTGTAACCATGCGCACAAGGGTGGGCGAAAAAGGAGAGGTGCGTATGCCCTTCTCTGCCAATTGAACTGCGGTTTTTGCAGCATCTTCTACTTCAAATATTACAATGTTGGTTTCGGCAGGTAAAACCTGTTTTACCCATGCGCAACTTTCCAGTGTTTCGGTAAGCATTCTTGCCTTACGGTGGTCTTCGGCTAAACGGCTAACATTGTTGTCCAATGCATAAATGCAGGCAGCAGCCAACAGGCCGCTTTGGCGCATGCCACCGCCCATTACCTTACGTATCTTCCTGGCCTTTTTAATCATTTCCTTACTACCGGCTAAAACGCTGCCTGCGGGTGCGCCCAATCCTTTACTAATGCAAACCGATACACTATCGAATATACCCGTAAGGTGGGCCGGAGTTTTGCCTAAAAATTCCAGGGCATTAAAAATGCGTGCGCCGTCAAGGTGTATTATCAGCTTCCTGCTTCGGCAGAAATCGGAGATGGCCTTCATTTCTTCTACGGTATAAACGCTGCCACCGCCTTTGTTTACGGTATTTTCTATAGCTACCATGCGGGTGTTGGGGTACCAATCAAAATCGGGCAGTATCAATTCTTCTATTTGTGCTACCGTCATTCGCCCCCGGTTACCGTCAGTAAGCCTGACTGATACCCCCGAGTGAAAAGCCCAGCCACCTGTTTCGTAATTATAGATGTGCGAAATTTTATCACAGATAATTTCATCAAGCGGTTGGGTATGTGCTTTAATGGCAATTTGGTTGGTCATGGTGCCGCTGGGGCAAAACAAAGCGGCTTCAAAACCAAAGAGGGCTGCTACCTTTTCTTCCAGCTTTTTTACAGTAGGGTCCTCGGCAAAAACATCATCCCCTAATTCTGCTTTAACCATGGCCTCAAGCATTGCCGCCGATGGCTTTGTTAGGGTATCGCTTCTTAAATCAACTATCATGGTATTACAATTTCAATAAACCTTGGCGCTAAAAGGTAGTTGCCTATAAGCGGGAATAGTAAACCGAATATAGCGCCCCAAAAGTGGGCAACATGGTCAATGCGATCGCCGCCGCGGCGCGACATAAAAGTGGACATAGCTAAAAACAGCAGGCCCACAACCCATGCCGGTGTTTTACCAAGTGGTATAAAAAAGAAGGTAAAGCCGTAGGCGTTGGGGTGAAACAGAATAAAAGCAAACATTACTGCGCTTGTGGCGCCTGAAGCACCAACGCTTGAAAAACTGTAATCATCCTTATGCTTAAACAAATTCCAAAGGTTGGCGAATATGGCCGCACTGAAGTAGAACACCACAAACATTACCCCGCCTTTAGTGCCGAATATCTCCATGTTTTCGGTTTGCGGATTAAGCCATTGAAAATCTCTCTCAACAATCTCGCCAAAGGAATACAGCGCCAGCATGTTGAATGCCAGGTGCACAAAATCGGCGTGTAGGAAAACCATTGATACCAGGCGGTGCACTTTTTTATGATGCCAAACCAGGTAAGGGTTAAACTTCAATTCCTCAAACACATGCGGGCTACTTAATGCGTAAAACGAAAACGCACAGGTAACAACCACAATTATTAGTGTAATACTCATGAATGATGGTAAGGTTCGTTATTTAATATAGTGTAAGCTCTATACAACTGCTCCGCAAAAATGGCTCGTATTATCTGGTGCGAAAAGGTCATTTTACTTAAACTTAACTTAGCATTAGCCCGGCTATATACCTCTTTTGAAAAACCATACGCCCCGCCTATGGCGAAGTAAACATTCTTATGCGATTGGTTCATCAGGTTGTTAAGGGTGGCCGCAAACTGCACTGAGTCCATTTCTTTTCCGCGTTCATCCAGCAAAAAAAGATAATCGCCGGGGTTGAGGCGTTTAAGGAGCAGCTGGCCTTCTAACTCTTTTACCTTTTCAACTTCCGTTGTTTTGATAGCTGAATTCTCAATTACCACTTCCTCATACTTTACATAGCGGTTAATGCGTTTAGCGTAGTCGGCACAAATGCTTTTTATATCAGGTGATACGGTTTTGCCAAGTTGAAGAAAGCTGATTTTCATGCGGCATTTGTAATTGAAGGTATGGCAGCTATTTTAGCACGCTAATTTAACCGTATGAACATAAGCAAAGCCAGTTTATTTTGTTTAACCATAGTATTTGTGGCGTTAACAACACTTTCATCGTGTACCGATAAATCGAAACTGGTGGTGGGCACCTGGCGTATTGATGATTTGAAGTATAAGGAAGCTGTTGCACCGGAATTAAAACCGGTAACGGACAACTGGGTTAACATGATGAAGACCTCGTACACCATTACTTACCGTGCTGATGGAACGTACACCGCTACCCTCAACAATCAGCCGGTGGACGGCAAATGGAAATTAAACTGGAATTCAACGGCCATGACTTCTACCGGGCCGGATAATCAGCCTAAGACCTTCCAGGTGCAGGAATTGGACAACGAAAAATTTGAGTTTAGAGTGGATGAAGGAGGGCAGGAAGTGATTTTTACAATGGTTAGAAAGAAGGATTAATTAAACAGCACTATTTATATGGAATTGAACTTAAAGAAAAGTATATACCTGTTATTGGCGGCAGGCATTATTATACTGTTAGCCCAGTGCAGCAATAAAACCAAGGAGCAACTGGTTGGCATTTGGCGGGTTGATAAAGTGGAGCTTAATGGCACCCAGATGGATGGTAACACTGCCGGCAACTGGCTATGGGAGTTTAATGAAGAAGGCGGTTATATGATTGTAGCTTCCGGTATGACCGAGAAGGGTAAATACAACTTGAATGGCAAAACCTTAAAGCTGAAATCCGTATCCAATCCTGATAAGGAGGAAACAGTGTTTAGTATTCAGGGTATTGATTCCTTACACCTGGACCTGGCCTCGGATACAAAGGATAATAAAACCCTGCTACACTTTATTAAAGCCAAGGGTGGCGAACTGGAAGAAGAGGATTGATTTTCTTTTGCGTATTACTAAGTTCTTATATTAGCCACATGGCACTGTGGGTTATACTCGCGATTATTCTTGTAGGGCTTCTCCTAATTTTCCTGGAGATATTCTTTATACCCGGAACTACTTTATTTGGCATTGCCGGAGGTGTAGCAGTTGGTATAGGTGTGCTTTTAATGTATAGCTACTATGGTCAAAAGGCCGGTAACCTTACGCTTATTATCTCTTTAACAGCAGTGTTTGTTAGCATTGCCTTAGGTTTTAGGGTAATACAAACCAACAAGCTGGCCATGAAAGGGACCATAGATGGAAGGGTTAATGAGCCCGAAATCTCTTTTTTGAATGTTGGCGACAAAGGCACGGCAATAACTGAACTAAGGCCTAACGGCAAAGCTATATTTGGTTCAAACAAAGTTGAAGTATATTCTACCGGCGACTATGTTAAGCGCGATAGTGAAATAGAAGTTATAAAAATCAATGGTTCAAAAATTTTCGTTCAACCCATAAAATCCTAAACTGATGGATGCACCCGTTTTTGTTTTGGCAGGCATAATCATCTTTGCCATTTTAATCCTGTTCTGGCTATTGCCTATACCGCTATGGTTATCGGCCAAGTTTGCCAACGTAAATATCAGCCTGGTACAGTTGCTGTTTATGCGCTTTAGAAGAGTACCGCCAACTACCATAGTTAACGCTATGGTAATGGGCCATAAAGCCGGTATACCTGTTGAGCGCGATATGCTGGAAGCGCACTACCTGGCCGGTGGTAATGTGGACCGTGTTGTGCGCGCCCTTATCAGCGCAGATAAAGCAAATATTGAATTGGACTTTCGTGCAGCAACCGCTATTGACCTTGCAGGCCGTAACGTGTTTGAGGCCGTGCAGATGAGTGTGCAGCCCCGTATCATTGAATCGCCGCCGGTAACCGCTGTGGCCAAGGACGGTATTCAGTTAATAACCAAAGCCCGTGTAACGGTGCGCGCTAACATTAAGCAGTTGGTGGGTGGCGCCGGTGAGGAAACCGTACTGGCCCGTGTGGGCGAAGGTATTGTTACCTGTATAGGTTCATCAGAAAGCCACAAGCATGTAATGGAAAATCCCGATTCTATTTCAAAAGTGGTATTGGCTAAAGGCCTTGATGCAGGAACAGCTTTCGAGATTCTTTCTATTGATATTGCAGATATTGACATTGGTAAAAACATTGGCGCTGCCCTGCAAATGGACCAGGCCAATGCCGATAAAAATATTGCACAGGCTAAGGCCGAAGAACGCCGCGCAATGGCTATAGCCCTTGAGCAGGAGATGAAAGCGAAGGCCCAGGAAGCACGCGCTAAAGTTATTGAGGCCGAAGCGCAAATACCGATCGCAATGGCCGATGCTTTTAAAAACGGCAACCTTGGTGTAATGGATTACTACAAAATGCAAAACATACAGGCCGATACCAGCATGCGCGATAACATTGCCAAAGGCCCCGGCGATAAGAAATAATAGCCTTAAGGCTGATTAAAAGGTTTTAAGTAATAAGCCCCTGAGTAGTCGGGGGCCTTTTTATTTGTTGCAATGCATAGATATTATAACGAGGGCGCTATAGCATTCCATATTTTTTGAGTGCCACCGGTGTTTTCTTCAACATATTGCTTAGCCGCTTTGGCACTGTTAGTTAGCCTTTCATTATTTAGTAAACTGCTGCAGGCCTTGGTTAATTCAGCAGCGTTGTTAATGCAGAAGGCAGCGCCTTGGGTAATCAGCGCCTTTGCTTCAGCAGATTTGGTGTGGTTAGGCCCGAATAACACGGGCATACCGTAAACTGCGGGCTCCAGCACATTATGTACACTCGCGTTAAATCCGCCACCCACATAGGCAGGGCTGCCGTAGGCGTAAATAGCCGTAAGCTGCCCTATACTATCCACCAGTATTATATCCGTAGTTGATGCATTGCTTTCATTCAGTTGCGAAAGTTTGATTGCCTTTGGCCCCAATTCACCTAACAACTTTTCGATTCGTGCACTATCAATATCGTGTGGAGCGATAATGTATTTGTAACCTTTAAGTATTCCGGCAGTAGCCAATGCTGTAATCAACTCTTCATCTTTGGGCCAGGTACTGCCGGCTATAAACAATGGAGCATTGCCTTTGAATTTTTCAATAAGAGGTAAAGTGTTATGCTGTTGTGCAATTTGATACACCCGATCGAAACGCGTATCGTTTGCTATTTGACTGTTGATGCCAATTTGTGAGAGTAAATGTTGCGACGCTTCGTTCTGCACGAAGATGTTAGTGAAGCTTTGAAGCATCTTCCTGAACAGCCCGCCATACCATTTAAAGAACACCTGGTCCTTCCTGAAAATGGAAGAGAAAAGGATGGTAGGTACTCCTTTGGCCTTTAGTTCCCGGAGGTAGTAGAACCAAAACTCGTATTTCACGAAAAAGGCAATGTCCGGCTGTATGGCATTGATATAGTCCCTGGCATTTTTAGCCGTATCAAGCGGCAAATAAGTTACCACATCGGCGCCACTGTAATTTTTGCGCACTTCGTAACCGGAGGGGGAGAAGAAGCTTAAGACTATACGGTAATCCGGTTTCTCTTGCTTAAGTTTTTCAATAAGCGGCCTTGCCTGCTCAAACTCACCCAAACTTGCACAATGGAACCAAGCCGTTTTCTTGCTTGCCTTATTCAGCGTGGCCATCCGTTCGCGCCAGTTGCTTCTGCCGTTAATCCATAGCGCTGCCTTTTTATTAACCAGTGATGCCAGGCGGATGCCTAACCAATAAAAACGAATAGCAATGTTGTATGCAAGCAGGCTCAACGTAACTGGTGTTAAGCCTCCCCTTCGGGAGGTTTAGTAATAGTAATATTCCTTTTCGTTGGCCTGAAGGAATACAGGTAAAATCCAACCCACTTTTATACCCAGGAACATGTCAACTCGCTTTTCGTCAAGTTTACGTTGCTCGTAAAAGTCGAAAGCGCGTCGGTTTTGTGTAAAGGCTACATCAAACTGCAGGCCCCCGTAAAAGCTGTAATACTTACGGCGGGCCATAAAGGTGCCACCAATAAATTGAGAGATAACGGGGCCATTGCTCATGCGGTCGTAACCCTTGCGGTAGGTTTTGCTAAGTTGGGGCACGCTGGTTTCGCGCACATTCAGCCAGATTTTATGTTGCAGAAAGCCCAGGCTTGTGATTAGCAACAGCCCGGCATCGGGGTACTTTGCCGAGAAGGGAATGATTTTGCCAACCTCGGCCTTAATGGTATAGCCCTGCATTTGCGGGCGAACTCTTATCAAATCGTTATTAGTACCTATCAGGTGGCCGGTAGCAGTGGTAATTTTATCAATGATGTAGTTTTCGCGTAGCTGGTCGCCAAAAAGAAAGCCTCCTTCCACACCAATTAGCCAGTTTTTCTTCATCTTATACATCAGGTTAAGGCTTACCTGGCTATTAAAGCCGAAACGGTCGGCCATATCGCCAAAGGGGAACTGGGCGGTATAAGACGGGGCAATTATTAAAGCGGTATTGGGTTCAAATTTGCTTTCCGGCTTCTCTTTTTTCTCCTCCGCCTGCTGCCCGAAAACCGTGAGGGTGATGAGCAGTGACGCAAAAAGACATGATGATTTGTTTATAAAGCTCAATTTCATTGATTTGCGCTGCAATTTAGGTTTAGAAAGGCACATTATTATACGAATCCTTCCTTAACTGCAATAACGCAAAAATATTACTTTAGCCCGCCCAAAAAATGAGAGCCGTGCCCGAAATAAAAATGGTTGACCTTTCGGCCCAGTACGAGAGGATAAAGCCCGAAATTGACAGGGCTATTGCTGACGTTGTAACCTCCACCCAGTTTATCAAGGGGCCGCAGGTTAAAGCCTTTGAAGACCATTTGGCGGCTTACCTGGGTTGCAAGCAGGTTATAAGCTGTGCCAATGGTACCGATGCCCTTCAGATAGCGATGATGGCCTTAGGCTATGAGCCGGGAGACGAAGTGATAACGGCTTCCTTTACCTATGTAGCAACTGCCGAGGTAATTGCCCTGTTGAAGCTTAAGCCCGTGTTAGTGGATGTTAACCCTGACACTTTTACCATTGACCCCGCTGCCATTGAAAAGGCCATAACCCCGCGCACTAAGGCTATTGTGCCGGTGCATTTGTTTGGCCAATGTGCGGATATGGAGGCCATAATGGATATTGCTAACAGGCATAAACTGCATGTTATTGAAGATAACGCCCAGGCTATTGGGGCTGATTATACTTTTAAATCAGGCGTTAAGGTTAAGGCCGGAACCATAGGCACAATTGGCAGCACATCGTTTTTCCCCAGCAAAAACCTGGGTTGTTATGGCGATGGTGGTGCCCTTTATACCAATGATGAAGCTTTGGCAAAACGTATACGCATGATTGCGAACCACGGCCAAAGTGTATTATACCAGCACGATGAAATTGGCGTTAACAGCCGCCTTGACAGTATACAGGCAGCTATATTGGATGTTAAGCTGAAATACCTGGATGATTATGCTGAGCGCCGCCGCAAAGTGGCGGATTATTATGATGCTGCTTTTGCAGGCCTGGCTAATGTGCAAACACCGGTGCGTTTTGCACATTCAAACCATGTGTTTCATCAATATACGATGAAGCTGAAAAACGTGGACCGCGATGAGGTTAGAAAAAAATTAGCGGAGAAAGGCATACCATCTATGGTGTATTACCCCATACCCCTGCACATGCAAAAAGCCTATACGGATGAGCGCTACAAAGAAGGTATGTTCCCCGTAACCGAGGCCCTGTGCAAAAGCGTACTTTCCTTACCTATACACACTGAGTTCCGTGAAGAGGAACTGAAGTTTATTGCTGATAGTTTTAAAGAGTTAGTGAAATGAAAATTGCGGTTGTAGGTACAGGATATGTAGGCCTGGTAACAGGCACCTGCTTTGCCGAAACCGGCAATATGGTTACCTGTATTGATATTGATGCTAAAAAGGTTGAGCAACTTAAAAACGGCGTAATGCCTATTTACGAGCCGGACCTTGATGTACTGTTTGAACGTAACCTGAAACAGGGCCGTTTAAAGTTTACCACATCGCTGGCTGAAGGTATTAAGGAAGCTAAGATTATATTTTTAGCCCTGCCCACCCCGCCGGGAGAGGACGGAAGCGCCGATTTAAAATATGTATTGCAGGTAGCGGAGGAATTAGGCAAACTGGTAGACCATTACGTGGTTATTGTAAATAAAAGCACGGTACCTGTTGGCACGGCTGATAAGGTGCGTGATGTAGTGGCCAAAAACGCCAAAGTCAAATTCGATGTGGTTTCTAACCCTGAGTTTTTGAAAGAGGGTGTAGCTGTTGAAGATTTTATGAAGCCGGAAAGGGTAGTAGTAGGAACCAGCTCAGACGAGGCCGGCAAATTGATGGAGGAACTTTATGAGCCTTTTGTACGCCAGGGTAACCCCATAATTTTTATGGATGAGCGCAGCGCCGAGCTAACCAAGTATGCGGCTAATGCATTTTTGGCTACCAAAATTTCGTTTATGAATGAAATTGCCAACCTGTGCGAATTGGTTGGCGCCGATGTAGATAATGTACGCAAGGGTATTGGCACAGATAGCCGTATTGGTAAGCGCTTTTTGTTTGCCGGCGTAGGTTATGGTGGCAGTTGTTTTCCTAAGGATGTGCAGGCGTTGTATCATACCTCGCAGCAAAATAAGTATGACTTTACCATTCTGGATTCAGTAATGCGCGTGAATCAATTACAGCGCGAAAGCTTTTACAAAAAGATAGAAGCTCATTTTGGCGGTAACTTAAGCGGCAAAACGGTAGCCCTTTGGGGGCTTGCCTTTAAGCCTAATACGGATGATATACGCGAAGCTCCCGCATTATACTTAATCGAAAAACTGCTGGAAGCCGGTGCAAAAGTGCGCGCTTATGATCCTGAAGCCATGAAAAATGTAGAAAGGCTGTATGGTGAGAAGGTTTACTTTGCCAAGGATGAATACGATGCCTTAAGCGGTGCCGATTTTCTGGTAATAGTAACAGAGTGGAACGAGTTCCGTTCTCCTGACTTCGACAAAATTTCTTCAGCTCTTAAGAATAAGTTAATCTTTGACGGAAGAAATCTTTATAGTGTTGAGCAT
>CAZUHU010000111.1:0-12569 GCA_964620645.1 uncultured Chitinophaga sp. | reverse complement strand
TTACTGCGGGATTTTTTATTGCCGGCTTAAGGCTATTTACGCCATATTTGTAGAGCAGTTATGAAGGAGAACCGTTTTTGGTTAAGTATAGTAGTGGTTTCGTTGTTGGTGGCGGTGCTTTGGGTAGTGTTCTTCCTTATGCAATACAACATCCTTAACCTGGATGATTACGCCAACTGGCCGCGCCATCGCGAAGGCCTTAAGGGCATACTGGTCTCGCCTTTTATTCATGGCAACCTGGAGCACATTATTTCCAACACCTTACCACTTATGGTGCTTTTGGCAGTGTTGCTGAATGCTTATCCGCGGGTAGCGTACTTAGTGCTTATTTTTGTTCACTTACTAAGCGGCTCGCTGGTGTGGCTGTTTGCGCCGGAGTGGAGCCACCACATAGGCGCCAGCGGGGTAGTATATGGCATTGCCTTTTTTCTTATTGCCTCGGGCTTTTTCCGCAGAGACAGGATTT
The DNA here is from genome assembly GCA_964620645.1 of uncultured Chitinophaga sp. Lineage (GTDB taxonomy): Bacteria > Bacteroidota > Bacteroidia > Chitinophagales > LD1 > Bog-950. The sequence continues at coordinate 12,103 of CAZUHU010000111.1, read as the reverse complement.
CGGTAAGCATTGCTATAATGGTAACGCTGGCTTATGGCGGCATGGTAGCAGGCTTTGTGCCGCAACCGGGCATGTCGTGGCAATCGCACTTGTTTGGCGCATTAAGCGGTGTATTTATAGCTTTCGCAGTAAGGAGGGTAGATTTACCACCGCCACACCCGTTTGAGTTGGAAAAAGTAGAAGAGGACAGGCACTTCTTTGATGAAAATCCCTAATGCATTTGGCTGCAATGGCTATGCGCTTTAGCGCTTATATCCGTCGTTTCTGTGGGCTTTTGTTGGAAATGTGGAATACTCTTTGCAAACTTTGCCTGCATGAATATTAACGTTCCTGAAGTAAGTGTGCCGCGCGTTGTTATTGTAGGCTGTGGTTTTGGCGGGCTTGAGTTGGCCAAGCAACTAAGCAATGCCAATGTGCAGGTGGTAATGCTGGATAAAAACAACTACCATACCTTTCAGCCATTGCTTTACCAGGTGGCTACCGCCGGTTTAGAAGCCGATTCAATCGCTTATCCTATACGCAAGATATTTAAGGGACAATCGAACTTTCACTTTCGAATAGGGGAGGTGCTGCATATCAATACCGCCGAAAACAAAATCAATACATCAATAGGCGAATTGCACTATAACTATCTTGTAATAGCAACAGGTTCTACCACCAATTATTTCGGCAATAAAGGCTTTGAAGAAAAAGGCATGCCGATGAAGACGGTGGTTGAGGCGCTGGACCTACGTAGCCTTGTGCTTCAAAATTTTGAAAAAGCCCTTTTAACTACTGATTTAAAAGAGCAGGAAGCGCTTATGACCTTTGTGGTTGTTGGAGGCGGCCCAACAGGTGTTGAATTGGCAGGCGCTGTGTGCGAATTGAAGCGTCATGTATTACCTAACGATTATCCTGAACTGGATTTCAGAAAAATGCGCGTGATATTGGTGGAGAATGGCGGTGAAGTACTGCAAATGATGAGTGCTGCTAACCGCAATCGCGCCAAACGATACCTGGAAGAATTAGGTTGCGAGGTGTGGCTGAATACCGGTATGAAAAACTATAACGGTATGGAGGCCGAATTGGCAAGCGGCAAAAAGATTAATACTACTAACCTTGTTTGGACGGCCGGTATAAAGGGAGCCTTAATAGATGGGTTAAGCAAGGAGATAATAAACGGGCGTGGAAGGATTTTGGTGGATGAGCAATGCCGTGTAAAAGGATATGACAATCTTTTTGCCATAGGAGATGTGGCGTGCATGGTGCAGGCAGACTTCCCTAATGGCCACCCCCAGGTTGCACCCGTAGCTATACAACAAGGCCGACTTGTGGCTGATAACTTCAAAAACCACCAAAAGGGGAAACCTGCCATTACATTTAAATATTTCGACAAAGGAACTATGGCTACTGTAGGCCGTAACCGTGCAGTGGTTGAGGCGGGTAAACTTCGTTTTGGCGGCTGGTTTGGTTGGCTGGCCTGGTTAACCGTGCACCTTATGCTGTTGGTTGGCTTCAGGAATAAAGTAGTGGTTTTTGTAAACTGGCTCTGGAACTACATTAACTATGATCGTAACATCCGCTTAATAATAAGTCCCTTTAAAAGAGAGAAAAGGGAAGGCCCCGCCGTATAATTTTCTTTTTACATACCGCTTTCGGCCATATCGTATAAAAAGCGGATGGCGCGCACAAGCACCGAAATAATAGCGTAAAACAGGGTAATAGAGGTTATCATCATGCGGTAAACCCAATTGGATTGTTCCCACACGCTTAAGCCCGATAGTACTTTTGCCAACAGAAACAGGATAGCTACCACACCAAGGTAAATACCATAGGAGGGGACTGTGTATTTGGTGTAGCTTTCGTTAGCTACTGAAACAACCGTATTTAGGATGGTAAAAAAGATAATAGCAATCAGCGCGGCGAAGTATTCGTAACCGGTAGTAATACCGCCCACCTTAATAACAAACATGCCAATAAGGCCCACTACCAAAGCAACCAGGCCCTGCATTAAAGGCGTAACCCGCCTTTTTACCACTGTAAACACAATTTCTGCCACGGGGCAAAACTACGAATATTGGGTGGCTGGCAACTGATTAAGGTGGGTTGCAAAATTTGAAATATTTTTTCCCTCTGAAAATCAATTAATTAAACTTGTAAGGGGGACTATTTTACCGTTAATGCAACCCTTTTAGAGCAGTCTAAATCTTATAATCAGCAACATAGGCGAAAGCTACCCCGCTTTCAACTTTTTGATAGTTTCCCCAAACGCAAAAACCTTCGCATCGTATGCGGAGGTTTTTTGTTTTAATACGCTGAATTTTGTGGAGCAGATGGCGGCCTTAATTACATCTTCCATAAGTCGCCCCAAAGGCGCTGCCCACCATCGATATACACTGTTTCGCCGGTAATGTATTGTGCCATAGGGCTGCAAAGGAATAAGGTTAGCCAGGCAACTTCATCCGTAGTGCCCAGGCGTTTAGCGGGTATACTATCCTCAATCCCCTTCAGGAAATCAGGGGGGTAATTCTCAAGTCCGGTAGATTTAATAATTCCGGGTGCTACGGCATTAATCTGCACACCGTAACGGCTCCATTCTACAGCTAAACTTTTAGTAAGGTTGTCAACCCCCGCACGGGCTGCACCGGTGTGCGTCATGCCCGGGAACCCACGGAACATATTAGCAATAATATTAACTATAGATCCGTTTTTGTTGGGAATGAAAAATTGCTTGGCCATGGTTTGCGTTACGTACCAGGTGCCGTTAAGGTTGTTGTTTATTACGGCGTTCCACCCTTTAACGGCAATGTCCTCTGCGGGGGAAGGGAACTGTCCGCCGGCGTTATTTACCAAAATATCCAGGCGACCTTCTGTTTGCTTTATGCTTTCTGCCATGGCTTCTACCTGCGTAATTTCACGGATATCGCAAATCAGGTAACGGCAATTTCCGAAGGCGTTTAATTGTTCTATTGCGGTTTTCAGTTTGTCTTCCTTGCGCGAGGAGATAACTACTGTAGCGCCTAACTCCAGCAGTCGTTGGGCAATAGAAAAGCCAATACCACTGCCGCCCCCGGTTACCAGGGCAACTTTGCCTTTAAACAGATCTTTTTGAAACATTAAGCCGGTTGTTGTTGGGTTTTTGAAATACCCAGCATAGCGCGGGTTTCTTCAATAGTGGCTACTTCGCGGCCAAGCATTTTAACCAGGTTAGCGGCTGCGCCTACCAACTCTCCATTGCTTTTGGCCATTTCGCCGGTGGGCAGGTAAAAGTTATCCTCTAACCCAACGCGGATGTTGCCATCTATAGTAATAGCAGCGGCAACAGCCTGCCATTGCTTGCGGCCAATACCTATAACCTGCCAGTGAGAACCTGCAGGCACTGTGGCAGCCTGGTGCAATATGTTTTGGGTAGAAATTGGAATACCACCCAACACACCCATCACAAAACTGAATACATAAGGCTTTTTCAATAAGCCCATATCAATCAACGGCATGGCGTTATTGATGTGGCCGTTATCAAACACTTCCATTTCAGGAACGGTGCCGGCCTCTTTCATTTTTTCCAGGTAAAACTTTATCTCGCTAAAAGGGTTTTGAAAAACAAAATCATGGTAAAACTCCTTTGTTTTTGGCGAGTAGATGGCGTAATTCATGCTGCCCATATTAAGCGCAGCCATATCTGGTTTTAAGGCTGTAATATGCTGTATGCGCTCTTCTTTACTTAAACCAATAGCACCTGTGCTGTAGTTAATAATTACATCGCCGCAATGCTTACGCACAGCCTCGCCAATTTGTGCGTACGTTTCAATATCATAAGCAGGCATGCCATCGTCTTTACGGGCATGGATATGCAATACACTTGCCCCTGCTTCAACGGCACGCTTGCCTTCCAATGCAATTTCTTCCGGTGTGTAAGGTATATAAGGGCACTGCTCTCTTCTTGCCAATACGCCTGTTAGGGCGGCGGTGATAACTATTTTTTTAGCCATGGTGGTTATTGATTGGTTAGTGGGTTTATTGATTTTGGGATTAATACAAGTTAATTTCAGAAAGCACTACGCTTACAGCTGCTATTTACCTTTCCAAACGGGTTTACGCTTTTCCATAAAAGCGGCAATACCTTCTGCCGCGTCCTCTGTTTGTATAGTTAACGATAACATCTGCTTCATACGGTTATGTGCCTCCGAAGCCGGTATGCTCTTTAATACTTCAAAGGCCTCTAAACCAAGACGGATAGCTGAAGGCGAATATTGCAGAATGTCATCTACCAGCGCCTGAACTTCCTCATCCAGTTTGGCAGGCTCTACAGCTTTGGTTACCAGGCCTATTTTCTCAGCCTCTGCCGCATTAAGGCTTTTCGCCCTCATGCAATAGTCAATTACCGTGCGTGCGGGCATAATCTGTAACATGCTCTGCATTACCTGGAATGGCCATAGGCCCCTTTTAACTTCGGGCAAAGCAAAGGTGGCGGTATTGCCGGCAACCACATGTGTGCAGCCACATATCAGCAAAAAGCCGCCGGCATAAACGGGTGCATGTACTTTGGCTATGCAAGGTTTGTGCAGGTAGTTAAATACGTTGCCAATGGCTATTTCTCCGTTGGGTTGTGGTATAGTAGAGTTACTCTCTGAACTTGCACCTGCAAAGGCTTTTAAATCGGCCCCGGCGCAAAAAACATCTCCGTTAGCCTGCAATACAACAACCCAAACTTCTGGTGTGTAATAAGCATACTCCAGTGCATACGCTATCTCGCGGAACAGCACCTCGTTAAGTGCATTCTTTTTATCGGGCCTGTTAAGGGTAAGGGTTAAAACGTTATTTTTTTCTTCAACTATAAGGTGCGCAAAGGTTTGCTCCTTTAAGTTTTTTACCTGGTCAATTGTGTAAAGCATTTGCCTGTTTTAAGAGGGACGAAGGTATAAGGTTTGGTGGATTATAAATTGCCTGCTGCCGGTTATGTTTTTACCACTAATCCTAAAATTACCAGGGCCCAAAGCGCTACCCCTACCACCAGTAAAATTATGTGGCGCATGCTAAGGGATTGTTCAGCGTTGCCGTTCAGGTCGCCGGTAAAGTAATAGTTCAACTCGCGCACCACAAACATGCGCGGTATTACGCTTAAAACCGAAACAAGGAAGAAAGGTTCAGGCAAGCGGCTTAGTAGATTAAGTATAAAGATGGCCGCAAACACAGCGCCCGATTTATAGTTCACTTCCCTTCCTTTTTCGCCTACCATTTCAGCAATACGCTCAAAAAGGCTATAGCCAAAAAAGATAACAAATATTGCCCTTGCCACAGGCATTATATCCGAGTTGTCCTTCTCTTTTATGTAGCGCCAGGCTTTATAGTCCCACCAAATGTGGTAAATGCCAAATGTTGCAATGCTTAGCATAGCAAAATAAACCGGCTTAATAACAACCGCATTAGGTTCGTAGGTTTGTTCTACCAAATCGTTGTCCAGTGTTTCCATAGCAGGGGTATCTAGTTTTTCATTTTAAGCAGTAAAGAGTTGGCTTCAACAAAGGCCTTTTCGCCAACAAAAATTTCTTCCACTTCTCCGTCCTCGTAAGCTTCAATTGTGCTTTCCATTTTCATGGAGCTCATTACAAGCAGTCCCTGCCCGCTTTTAACCATATCGCCGGGTTTAATTAAAACTTTTACCACCTCGCCCGGCATTGGTGCAACGTAGGAACCTTTGGTAAGCACAGCCCCCGGTTCAGCAAAGCGAATCACTTCGGTGGCCTTAAAGGTTCCGGCATTAGGGTGATGAATGAATACTTCAATACCTTTTTGAGCCAACGCATAGGTTTGCCGGTGGCCGCCAATAGTTAAACTTAAGGTAGCGTCTTCGGCGCTCTCAAGTGTTACGTTATGAGTTTCAACCGTTCCTCCTTCGGTAGTAACTGTAAAGTTGAAATTGTTGTTGCCTTTATACTGGTAGGCAGTGTTAAGGTTTATCCCGTTTACAGTCCAGCCCTGCACTTGGTCCTGGTTGTAAATATTGCGCCAGCCGTTTAATGAGTGCGAATAAATCTCTGCTTTTTTTCGGGTGCTCCAGGCAAACACAGTAGCGGCAATAGCCATTTCGGCAAGTTGTTGCGGTTCAGCTTTCTTTTGCCAGGCCTGGTAGTCGCGCTCAATCAGTTTAGTATCAAAACTGCCATCTACAAATTCCTTGTGCAGCAACAGCTCCTTTAAAAAATCTTTGTTGCTGGTAATACCAAGTATGCTCATTCTATCCAGCGCATACAACATTCTGCGAATGGCGCCATCTCTGTTTTCGGCATAAGAAATAACCTTGGCTAACATGGAGTCGTAATGCACATCCACCACTGAGCCACTCTTAACTCCGCTATCGTAGCGCAGGCCTTCCAGCCCGGCTTCATTCCAGTGCAAAATTTCACCTGTGGAAGGGAAGAAGTTGTTCTCCGGGTCCTCCGCACATATACGACATTCAATAGCATGGCCTTTCTGAACAAGGTTAGCGGGTTGTATTTGTAAGGGTAAGCCCTGTGCCACTTCAATTTGCAGCTTTACTAAATCAAGCCCTGTAGTCAATTCCGTTACCGGGTGTTCAACCTGCAGGCGGGTGTTTACTTCCAGAAAATAAAAGTTGCCTGATTTATCCAGCAGAAATTCTACTGTTCCCGCGTTGGTATAGCCAATGCTTTTTGCGGCCGCCACAGCAGCTTCTCCCATTTTGGCTCTTAGTTCAGCAGTTAGGGAAGGGGAGGGGCTTTCCTCAATTACTTTTTGGTAACGCCTTTGTAGGGAGCACTCCCGTTCAAACAGGTGCAGCGCATTACCGTGCTCGTCACCAAAAATCTGAAACTCGATATGCTTGGCTGAAGGAAAGTACTTTTCCAATAGCAGGGTGCCGTCGCCAAAACTCTTTTGTGCTTCGCGGCGGGCTGCATCTACTGATGGCAAAAGCTCATCTGCGCTGTTAACTATACGCATGCCTTTACCACCGCCACCTGCCGAGGCCTTTATCAGTATGGGAAATCCAATTTGCAGGGCTTCTTTCTTTAAACGCTCATCACTTTGGTCGTCGCCATTATAACCGGGCACAACAGGCACCCCTGCCTTTTTCATTAATTCCTTAGCGCCGATTTTTGACCCCATGGCAACAATAGCCTGTGCCGAAGGACCTATGAAAATGATGCCCTCATTTTTACAGCGTTCCGAAAAAGAAGCGTTCTCACTTAAAAAGCCGTAACCGGGATGTATGGCGTTAGCCCCGGTTCTTTTAGCAGCATCAATAATTTTATCCTGCACCAGGTAGCTTTCAGCAGCAGCATTGCCGCCAAGGGCAATAGCTTCATCAGCATAGCTAACAAACAGGGCGTCCTTATCAGCATCGGAATAAACTGCCACGGTGGCAATACCCAAGGCGCGGGCAGTTTTCATTACTCTAACTGCAATTTCGCCGCGGTTGGCTACTAATATCTTATGGATGGGCCTCATAGGGGTAACAGATTAATCGCACTAATATAGAATTTGTAAGGATTTTATGGTTCAACCTACGGATATCTGTTCCGTTTTGAAAGCTGCCCCCCTTAAAGTGGTAATGTTTCCACTGGTAATCGTAAGGTATGGCCGGGGCATTGTGGCACCGCTTTTTAGTAGTTGTCCGCTTGTTTTGTTTTTTATCGGCCTTGAAGTACCAAAAGCACGGCTTTGGCTTACGCCTCTTTGCTGTCTTCGGATTTTTCTTGCGAGAACAAATCCGTTATTCCTCCAATCTTAATATCCGGGTCATTGAATGCTTTAAGTACTGTTTCCCAGAAATTATACCTCCGCGGTTCATCCTTACGGGCCATGGCAAGTTCGTAAGCCTGTTCACCTGCTTTAATTAACTCTTCGGCGCGGTAAAACTCGAATACCGAGCAGGTGTTGCGGGGTATTTCTATCAGCACATCGGGCGCGTGTACCATTATCATCATATCAGCCAGCCTGTCAAGTGATGCATCATAGGAGGCACTCAATATCTCGTACCAGCTAAGGTTGGGCAATTCTTCGGGCTTTTCTTTTTCTATTGCGCTTTCCTTAGCAATAGATGAAAAGTATTTTTTAAAGCGTGAAATCATATCTGTGCTTTCTTCGGGGTTATTGCTTTTTTCAGCGGCATCTTCTGCAATTTCTACAGCCGGAGGTTCAGCGTTTGTGCCGTTAAGGTTAACGGCAACAACAATAGTATCGTCCCGCTTTTTAACCAAGTTTAAAGGTAATGGGTTAAGCACGCCACCATCCACGTACAATTTCTTTTCATCTACTATGGGTGTAAAAATGCCAGGTATACCTGTGGAGGCACGCAGTGCTTTGTGGAGGTTTCCTGTTTTAAAGTGAATTTCAGTACGGCTGGCCATATCGGTAGCTACTGCAGTAAAAGGTATGGGTAGGTTTTCAATTAAAATCTCGCCGGTCATTTCGTGCAGCACGCTGAAAATCTTTTCTCCTTTAACCCAGCCCTGTTTAGATAATGTAAAATCAAAAAGCCGGTAGATGTCGGACTTAACTAACTTAAGCAGCCATTCTTTATAAGCGGGCAGGTGGCCACTGCAATATAAGCCACCCACAACAGCACCCATTGAGCAGCCTACCACTTCTACAATTTCGTAACCATCGGCCAGCAGTTTATCAATTACGCCTATGTGGGCAATACCGCGGGCCCCGCCACAGCCTAATACCAACTGAACTTTTTTTGTATCCTTCATACCGTAAAAACGCAAAACAGTCCGGAAAAATATTTGGCGTGGTTAAGTCTCAATGATTTATTACATCCTGAAAACTCCGTAGCCTTCTGCTCCTTTAATTTCTGTATTATGAATTACCTCCATACAAAGTTTGAGGTAGTTACGTGTTTCACGCGGGTCAATAACGCCATCATCCCATAACTGGCCGCTGGCGTACCAGGCATTGCTCTGCTTCTCTGCTTCTTTAACCATATAGGCCGCCACATTTTTACCCTGCTCTTCGTCATATGGTATGCCCGATTTTTCAGCGGCTTGCCTTCCTATTATCTGCATAACGCCGGCCAACTGTTCTGGGCCCATAACGGCTATGCGCGAGTTTGGATAAGAGAATAAAAACCGTGGCTTATAAGCGCGCCCGCACATGGCATAATTACCCGCACCATAGCTGGCACCGGTTATAATGGTTATAGCGGGTACGGTGCTATTGCTTACTGCATTAATAAGTTTAGCACCATTTTTAATAATTCCTTCTTCTTCGTATTTCCTACCCACCATAAAACCGGTGATGTTTTGCAGGAACAGGAGAGGGGTGTTGTTCTGATTGCATAGCTGAATGAACTGTGCGCCTTTATTAGCCGCCTCTGAAAACAGTACACCATTATTAGCTAAAATACCAATGCGGTAACCATTGATATGCGCATAACCTGTTACCAGGGTGCTGCCATACAACGGCTTAAATTCTGAAAACTCAGAATTATCTACTATGCGGGCTATCAGTTCGCGTTGGTCAAAGGGTATTCTTACATCGGCTGATACTACGCCAAGTATTTCTTCTTTGTCGTAAAGCGGTTCGCCGGGTTCCGTTTGTTGTGCACTGCTTTCGGCTTTCTGTTTTAAGTTGGCCATTATCTCGCGGGCCAGGCGTATGCCATCCATTTCATCTTCTGCCATGTAATCAGAAACGCCTGAAACAGTGCTGTGCATTTTTGCACCACCCAAAGATTCTTCGTCTGTAACCTCGTTGGTAGCCATTTTAACCAGCGGCGGGCCGGCCAAAAAAACCTTGGCTTCGTCTTTTACCATAATTACATAATCGCTCATGCCGGGTATGTAAGCACCTCCTGCTGTGCTGTTGCCAAACACTATTGAAATAGTAGGTAAGGCAGCCTTGCTTCTCCTGGTAATCTCGCGGAAATTGGTGCCTCCGTAGTTGAATATCTTGGCCTGGTCGGGCAGGTTAGCTCCTGCACTTTCTACCATGTTAATAGCGGGCAAGCCATTCTCAAGGGCAATCTCACCAATGCGCAGGCCCTTTTGTAAGGTAGCGTAATCAACAGCGCCACCCTTAATGGTGCCTACGTTACTGTTAATCATACATAACCTGCCACTAACAAAACCGATACCTGCTACCAGCGTCCCTCCTGTGCCAAAGCCATCCATGCCCCAACCTGCAAACGGCAACAGCTCCATAAAGGGGGAGTCCTGGTCCAGCAGCATTTCAATTCTTTCGCGGGCAAGCATTTTACCTGCCTTTTTGGTACGCTCCAGGTATTTAGGTTCCCCTTGAAAAAGCGCTTCCTTCACTTTACCTTCCAGCTCTTTTATTTTCTCCTGCATCAAAGCGTAATTGCTGCGGTAGCTTTCGCTCTGTTTATTGATTTTGCTTTTGAATACGGCCATTATCTGTGGGTTAATCGGTTTAAAAATAAAAATACTGCCTAATAAACATGGTAGCAGGGTTTGCACGAGGTTGAAACACATTTTTTTTAACAGACCTTAAAAGCCTGCAGTTATAAAACAGCTATTGCCGGCAAAGCTTAGCATTATAACGGAGACCGTAATAGCCGCTTTTGTAAAACAAAAAATGTAATGGAGAAGGTATAGAAGTAAATGCGCGAGAGATAATAAAACATTTGCATTCGGGGTTTCGCATAAACACAACGAACATATGGTAATGACTGCCACTAAGTTTATACCAAGCGGTTAGCAGGCAGCTAATGTTTCTCCTAACGTAGGGTTGCCCTTTCTTTAAGGCAAAATAGAAGAACAAAAAAAGGCAAGAGCCCGGCAACCGTACAAAAAATTGGCCCGGTTGCTTAAGCCGGGCCTTCTTTATTGGGATTTGGTAGCAAAGCCTATTTAAATTTCGCGAAATCAGAAAGGGTAACCTGGTTGATGAAGTATACTTTCTTGCCGGGGATAACAGTTGTGTTTTCCTGGTAAGTGTAAGGGGTAACCTGTATCAATCCGTAGTCTGAAGCTTGTAACGATGAAAGGTCAGATGCGCTAAAGGTTACCGATGTTTCCCAGCCACCTACTCTTTTTTGAACGTAGCCGCTGCCTGAAGCAAGAATGAACAATATAGAGTCGGCATTGCTTACGCCGCTGATAGAAAAGGTGTAACCGTTGGCCAGTGTAACCTCATCGGTATTGCTGGTAATGGTTGGCGAAGTTGGAAAACTGTTGAATGAATGTGTAAATGCCGGTATGCTGCCTGCGCCGCTTACGCTCCAGTCTGAACCTGAACTGAAGTCTATTCCGCTGGCATCGCTTTGGCTGGGTTGAAACACATAGCTGTTATTGCTTTGTTTAGTTAGTGCTTTGGTATTACACTGCACCGTGCCTGCATCCTGGTAGGTGGTGCCGCCTGCAGCGGTAGGAAAGGCAGTTACAGCAGTACCTATAATAAACTCCTGAGGGCCGATAATAGGCACGTTTTGATAAGTTACCGTGCGTACACCGGCCAATAGGCCCCAGCTATCAGAATAACTGAATAATTGTGCTGGCCCAACATTTTGCGTTTGGGTGTTGTTATTGTTGTTGTCATCCTTTTTGCATGACTGAATAGAGAATGCGAGCACTGCGGGAATCAGAAGTTTAATCAACTTGTTTTTCATCTTGTTTTAATTGTTTATGGTTAGCAAATTTTAGCGGTAATAAAATTCTTCATTAAGATGCCGGGTAGAATAAATTCCATACCGTGTTATAAATCTTTGCAATGCAATGCTCGCCAATGCAACTAAGGGGCACAAATTTTGGCGTTCCCAAAAAGGGCGAATTCTTACTACCGGGGTATTTTTGTTGCCGGTGTAAGCCGCCTAAGGCATTTTTTTACACAGCGGGGCCAGGCACAGGGCCCTTGTATAGTCTGACAGAAAACCCTTGCAGAACTCTCATTTTCGTTTACATTTGCAGCCCGCAAGCCCTAGTGGCGGAATTGGTAGACGCGCACGACTCAAAATCGTGTGCCTTCGGGCGTGGGGGTTCGATTCCCTCCTGGGGTACCAACGGGGAATTTCTCTTTTTCAAAGGAGAGTTCCCCGTTTTCTTTTTGTCCAAAACCCGCGCTGCTGCTGCGATTGAGAAGATTATAGTATTGACTTTAGTGGTTCGATAATCCCCATTTTTGAGGTTATAGACTATTCCTT
>CAZUHU010000110.1:0-12585 GCA_964620645.1 uncultured Chitinophaga sp. | reverse complement strand
GGCGATAACTACCGTATAAGAATATTGACCACGCTACCTTCGGACACCAGCTATTATTCAGCTCCGTTTAGCATAGCTCCGCTGCCTGCCCCAATGGTAACAGCCAATGGCCCTACCTCATTTTGCCAGGGCAACAGTGTGGCGTTAAGTTGTGAGCCTGCCACCACTTATTTGTGGAATAATGGTAATACCACTTCGTCAGTAACCGCTTTGGTATCTGATAACTACGTGGTAACTACAACAAACATGTACGGCTGCGTTGCAGTTTCAAATCCTGTTGCTGTAACCGTGCATGCTGCGCCTGATTCATCAATAACCATTACCGCCGCTAACTTTTGCAATGGTGGAACTGCTCAAATTTCAGCAGCACCCGGTTACTCCTACAGTTGGAATACCGGCGCTACATCGCAAAGCATTGCGGTTACGAACGCGGGCACGTATACCGTAAACATTACCACGTCCAACGGCTGTACTGCAGATTCTTCTTACTATATCAATCCTGCTAACTTTAGCAGTAATCTTATAACGCCTTCAGGTAATGTATCCCTTTGCCAGGGGCAAGCAGTAACCATCAGCTCAATACCTGCTGCAGGCATTACCTATAACTGGAGTAATGCACAAACAACCCAAAGCATAGTTGTAAATACCGCCGGCAATTACACTGTAACCTTAACTGATGCCAGCAACTGCACAGCCTCATCTACCGTTGTAGCCGTTACCGTAAATAGCTTGCCGGATGCCACTATTAATGCAACCGGAAATATGGTTTGCCCCGGTAGCTCGGTATCGCTTAACGGTCAACCGGGTTTAAACTACAACTGGAGCAACGGCCAAACTACTGCTGCAGTTAACATAACAACAGCAGGCACCTACACCCTTACTGTAACAGACGGCAACAATTGTTCGGCTACTTCATCAAAAACTTTAACCGCCGGTAATTTGCCTAACACTAATGTTAGTTATAATGGTTCAACCAACCTGTGCCCGGGTAGTTCATTGCAGTTAAATGCTTCAGCCGGCTTACTTTATGCTTGGAGCAGCGGCGAAACCACACAGTCCATTACCATTACCAATGCGGGGAACTATGTGGTTACCGTAACTGATGGCGCAACTAATTGCTCAGCCGCATCTACTGCAGTAACGGTTAATGTGCTTAATGCGCCTGATGCAAGCATTACCTCAACCGCGACACAAATTTGCCCATTCAGTTATGCTACTTTAAGTGGCCAGGCCGGGCTGAGTTATAACTGGAGCAACAACCAACATACTTCATCAATTGTTGCGCAGCCGGGTGCTTACAGTTTAACCGTAACGGATGGTTCTAACTGCACGGCTTCCTCTTCATACACTTTGAACTCACTTCCAATGCCTGATACGATGATATACGAAAGCGGCCCTACAACCATTTGCAGTGGTGAGTCGGTTACGCTTACGGCCGGCACGGGCTTTACGTACCACTGGAGCAACACTTATGCATCGCAATCTATTATTGTAAATACTGCGGGCAATTACAGTGTTACCGTAACAGACCCTGCTACCAGCTGCACAGCCGCTTCGGAAGTGGTTACGGTTACCGTAAAAACAGCTCCGCAGGTTACATACGATCTTCCCCAAACTACTGTTTGCAATACCTCTTCGGTTATACAGTTGAGTGGTGGTTTGCCTGCCGGAGGAACATTTTATGTAAACGGCGCGAGTGCCACGCAAATTGACCCGAGCCAGTATGCCAACAGCAAAGTGGTGGTTACTTACCTGGTAACTGACGTAAGCGGATGCGAAGGTTTTAACCAGGATTCGGTATTTGTTGCGGTTTGCACAGATATTGAGGAAACAACGGAAAGCAGTATTTCAGTTTACCCTAATCCGGCCACTAACTTTATAGTGGTATACGCACCGGGCTTAAGCCTTAATGAGGTTAAGGTGGTTGACATGCTTGGCCAAACTGTACTGCAACAGGATGTAGAAGGCCAAAGCCATATAAGCTTAAATATAGCTCAGTTGGCAAGCGGCAACTACTTTGTGGTAGCGGGTAAAAACACGTTCAAGTTTATTAAAACAGAATAATAACACAAGAGTTTCATGTGCTGGGGGCGCCTTAGTGCGCTCCTTTTTTATGTACGGTTTATTGATTGATGGTGAGCGTGCCCGTTTGCACGGTGTTGCTTTGGTGCCCGGCCCTATCCACTACATAAATTGAATAGGTGACGGTTTCGCTGGTGTGGCTATCATCAACAAATGCCTGTGGCGGAAGGTGTATATTAACGGGCGCTCTAACAATAATGTTTGAGTTATCGGGTGCCTGTTGTGGTAGCCTGAATGAGCTAACTACATTATTGCGGTTATCGGTAACAAACACATTTTTAACGTCCGGTGTGTTCTCGCCTATGTCGCCATCGCCATCCGTAATTTCAATAGCAATAGTTACCGTGTCCTGGTATTTAATAGCGGGGTTAGGTGCTATAGACTTAAACTCAATACTTGGCGTGGTGGAAATGGCTGCTTCTTTCTTACATCCATAAAGAAGTATAAAAAGCACCGCCGGCACCGCTATAAATTTCAATTTTACTGCCATAACTATTGCCTGATGAAGGACCAAAAAGTTTTGTAAGGGAATGGGTTTTCCGTTCTTGGAAACTCAGTGTTTTGCGGATGGTCGCCATCGTTAACGTAATAGCGCATAAACAAGGTATCGTTAAGCGGAAGGCTGGTCGGGTTTATTGTTGCTATCCATCCTTGTTGCCCACCAAGGTTAAAGAAAACGGCAGGAACTTCAGTAGCACCGCTGAAGTTGTCAGCATCAGTAGAAATTTTGAGTTTGTTATACTGTAGCTGGTTTAAGGCTGTGCTATCATCCTGCACCTGAACTCCTAAATAAAAGGATGTTACTGCTGCCGGAAGAACAAAAGGGTTGTAATAAATGGAATCGAGCCTTGTGTTAGAGTATATAGTTTGGAGATCGGTGCTTGCTGCAATATATCCGCCTATAGTAGGTTCAGCATTCGGAAACTCAGGTATGTTGCCGAACATATCGCGGGCACCATGCATTATCCATTGTGCTACCAGGTTAATGCTGCTATCGGGCAAAGCGGTACCAATATTATCCTGTGGCATGCGGTCGTTAATATTTACGAAGCAGCAGTTAGTGATGCGTTCGTATAACACACTGTGCATCGTATCGAAAGGGATAACACGGAATTTAAAATCACCTGCCGCGTTGTTTTTAACTATAGGGGCATATACCAAGGTAGAGAAGGACGATTGCGGCGTGCGAAAATCAGGCTCGAAATTGCCAACGTGGCAACCCGGTAAAGCACATTTACTTAAAAGCAGCTTAGTGTGAACATAGGTAATGGTAAGCGAGTCCACAGGAATTTCGTTAGCCGTGGTATCATCCCTTGTAATATCATCATAAGGATTATGGGGCAGGGGGGTATCTTTCTTACAAGCCTGCACCAGCGATAAGGCGATTGTTATGATAGCAGCAAGTTTGAACAGTATCTTCGTTTTCATTGGCACAATTAATTAAAGGCTTCGGTTAATACTCTTCCATCCAGTAAGCCACCCGGTATATCATTATCAAAACCGAGAATGTTGGCGATGGTAGGCACTATATCTACACTTTCTCCTTGCTGGGCGCTAAATACCTGACCTTGTTTTACTATACCTGACGGGCCAACCATTAAACAGAAAATTTCGCGGCTCATTTGGTCGTTGTTGTGGTCAAGTGCGTAGCGGCCATAAGCATCAACCACGCTGTTGGGTTGCTGATTGCGGCCGTGCTCTGGGGCAACTATCAATATGGTATCGTTAGCCATGCCGGGAGTATTTTGGATGGCATCCCATAGTTTGTAGAGTGCAAAATCAGCCTGGCGGATGTTGTTTACGTATTTGGTGTAATCAAAGTGGCCAATGTCAATGTTCTGCATATTGATTACCATCAACTCCGGCTTAAACTCCTGCATAATTTTGGTGCCGAAATAAATATTGGCCATGTCGCCATTCATATTCACGCCCCAGGGGTTGTTATGCAAGCCTTGCGATACTTCATACATCAATGTGCGGATGAAGGTTTGCAGGTGTTCCGCATCTTCTGCTGTATTCTTTATGCCTGCTGAGGTTATTTCCTGGGGGGCTTTGAACTGTCCGTCAGCAAAGGCGCGCATAAGGTCGCATTTGCTTTTTTCGTTTCCGCTTAGTTGCAGCGAGTTGCCCAATACCGAATTGGCATCGTAAGAAAGTATGGAAGCCGGTTGAATCATGTTAGCTCCAAACATAGGGCCGTAACCTTCGTAAGCGCTGTAATTAAGGAACGGGTAAGGGCCCAGCGAATCGCTGATCCACCATGCATTTAGCGCACTCATACCCGGGCTGTTGTGCTTGCGGTAGTATTCAAATATGGTGGGGTACTTAGGCGGTTGTTTTAGTTGTATGGCTTCATCGCTGTATTTGCCGGTTAGCGCAGTAGTATGCCCATTGTAGTGCCCGGTAGGCCCGGTTGAATATCTGAACTCCTTAAATAAAGTGCCCAGGTTTTGCAGCCTTGTGCTGGCAAGTTGAGGCAGGGGGCTCATGCCACCGGCTATATCCGCAGAAATTGATTCAGAACCGTTGAGGGTGTTCACCATCAGGTTGCCTTCAGCCTTGTGCATACTTTCCAGATTACGCACACCACCGGCGAAGAGACAAAACACTACGTGGTTAACCTTGCGCGAGCCTGTTGCTGCAAACAGCCTGCCCGATGGCAGAATATAAGGCGCAACAATTGCCCCTGCTGCGGTAAGGGCCGCATTTTTTATGAACTGTTTTCTTTTCATGTTTCTTCCGGTTTAGTAAAAGCGGTACTCCTCAGCCGTCATCATGCTGTAGTATACCATTTTGGAGGTTACATCCGTGTTGTTATCAATCAGGCTTTTCATTTTCCAGGCTTCCACTTCAGTGGGTTTGCGGTTGTACAGCTTTAAGTAAGCATCATTCACAAACGTGGCTACATCGTTGCGCATCGCCTGGTCGCTTGGTATGGCCACGCCGGTGCGGTTAATAAAGTTTTTAACTATAAGGTCCTGCACCACGCTTTTATCGCCTACTGCCTGCAGGGCAATATCCAATTTGTTTAATTCGGTGGTAGTAATGTTGTCGTTAAACAAATCGTTATACGCAATAGTGATAAACTGTGTAGTGGTTTTCAGGTTGCGCTTATCGTTGGCGTTTTGATAAAGTTCCTGCTGTTGTGTTTCGTACACATACCGTTTCTCTTTATTGCAGGCCTGCGCCAACAACAGAACAAGTAATGCGATGCCCAGGTGTTTTTTCATATGCTTGTTTCTCAGTTATAATTTAGTTGATACCGGCATATTCATCCAGCGAGAATATCTCTATACCCAGCGCTTTGTAATCGCCGCTGCTTTTATAGTGGCCTGAATAGAGCGCTATCTCGGCGGGGGTAGGTTCGCGGAAGAGATATTTGGTAAACATGTAGCGTACCTGCCCTTCGTAATAATCATCGCTGTTAAAAAAGATGTTGAGGTAATCGTCTTTGTTTTCGCCCTGTTCCAGAAATACAACCGACACGCTGCCATCCACCATTAACTTACCTGCCAGCAATTCGGCATCGGTGGGGTAGCGGAACAGGAAATTTTGATAGGTACTTACCACAAAATTTTCCGTACCCATATTTATCTGGTCGTAGAAATAGTTGTTTACGCTACGTTTAAGCAAACCTTTGTAATCTAATGTGCCGGTAGTAAGGTCCTGTGAACTTTGCTGCCAGCTTTCCAGGCGGGCAATTTCTTTATTCAGTACATCGTAAAACGGAGCATATTGCGGCTGTAGCAATAGCTGCTGAAATAAATATATCTGCCCGGCTACCTCCAGAGAATCTAAGCCCCGCAGGTATTCGTTGCGAACCACGCGCAGCAGGTTGCTGTTATACTCAGGTTTGGCAAACAGTGCCCCCACAAATTGCTGTCGGCGCGCTTGCGAGAAATTATCCTGCTTTAACAGGCTTATCCCGTCCTGCCGCTCATTGCCAATCGGTTCGCGGCCAAGTATGTTTATGTAAGCCTTGGTAACATAAATTTCAATAGTGGTGGAATCTATGGTATGGTCAGTAGGGGGGACATTATCCTTTATAACTACTTCCTCGGTTTTATTGCAGGCGGCAATAAACAATACCGGCAAAAGCAAAAACAATAAGTTTTTCGTGCGCATCGGGTTGGGGTCCTTTTAGCTGGGTAATACTAATTTATAATTTAAATCTTCGATTGCCAAAACCGGTCTTTACAGTCCTTAAACCCTTAACAAAAACTTAAAGAAGCTACCGAACCGGGAAAGTGTAGTAAATACAATATTTCAGGTGCTTTGTCTTTTATATCGGTAACAATACCTGGAATAAGACTTTTTGGTGTAGCGGGCATTCCTAAAGCCTTAAAGGGGATGGCTTTGATTAACTAAGAAGTCCGGATGTTTCGGGATGATAACCAAAGGCAAAATAAGACGGACGCCGACAGCAAAAGAGTTAAAGCCTGGTAATGCGTTTGTTGCTTAATAGCATGCCCGTTAACTTCAACGCTAATTAAAACCAAGAAGTAGATGAAAGTGAAGTTTTTTATTTCGGCCGTGTGCCTATGCGCCCTTGTTGTTTTCGCAAACTCCTGTAAAAAAGAGGATAACAGTGATTTTGTAAGCCGTGTTACCTGTAATGAGGCCGACGACTCTTTGAATACCTATAACGGCAAAATCAAAATATTGATTGATGGCAATTGCGCCAAGAGCGGCTGCCATGATGCTATAAGCCATGAGGAAGGTATAGATTTAAGCACTTACAGCGGGGCCGTTTCCGGCTTTAATGATGACGGATTATGTACTATTTACAGGGAAGGTGGCTGTAAGCCTATGCCGCAAGGAGCATCCAAGTTGTCTGACCCTATTATTCATGACTTAACCTGTTGGGTAAAGAATAACTATCCGCAATAATTGAATTGCCTATAAAACAAAAAACCGCAGCTTTTGGCCGCGGTTTTTTTTATGCCTGGTTGAAAGCATTCTCTTAATCCCAGAAACAATATCCGTTTTCAGCTATCAGCTTATCAGCTACAGCGCGGCGGATGTTTTTGGTGTTTATCATTTCGTATTTGGTGAAACGCTTTAAGCCCATAGCCATAATGCGAAGTTCATCGCCCTCGGCAAAGGCGGTTAAGGCGCTCTTACCGGCTACATTAATGCGGTCCATAGCATCAAAGAAGTAACACTTCACCATGTCCACATAAATTTGAGAGGCTTCAAGGCCGTGCAGGTTTACCAGCTTTTCAGCGCGTAACATGCCGCTTTCCATATTCAGGATGTCCATCAATACATCAGCAGCGTGCATCAGTATTTCCTGTTCCTTCTCCAGGCCCATCATCAGCTTCTGCACTGCACCACCTGCGATTAACAGGAATGCCTTTTTAGCATTTTTAAGTGCCTTACGTTCTGCACCGAAAATATCGTCGGCATCAGGGGTGCTCATATCAGGCACGCTCATCAGTTCTTTCTGAATGGCCACGCCCGGAGTCATTAAATCAATCTTGCCTTTCATAGCAAACTTCAACAGCGCATCAATAGAAAGCATACGGTTGATTTCGTTGGTGCCTTCGAAAATGCGGTTGATGCGCGAATCGCGGTAAGCGCGGGCCATTGGATATTCTTCGCTAAAGCCATAGCCGCCGTGTATCTGCAAGCCTTCATCCACTACAAAATCTAATGCTTCAGAGCCTAACACTTTCAATAGGGCGCATTCAATTTGATATTCTTCTGCACCGCCGGTTAAATATTCAGTCATGGTTTTGCCGGCTGCCTTTAATTCATGCTCCTTTTGCAGAATTAAATCGCAAACACGGTAAGAAGATGATTCGCTCATCCAAACACGGATAGCCATTTCACCCAATTTGTGCTTGATGGCACCGAAGTTTGAGATAGCAGTTTTGAACTGCTGCCTTTCGTTAGCATAACGCACAGCCTGGCTTATACCACGCTTAGCGCCACCTAACACACCATTACATAGTTTGTAGCGGCCAATGTTCAGAATCTGGAAGGCAATTTTGTGGCCTTTGCCTGCTTCGCCTAATAAGTTTTCAGCAGGAACTTTAACGTTATTGAAGAATACCTGGCGGGTAGAAGATGACTTGATACCCATCTTTTTTTCTTCAGCGCCTACGCTAACGCCTTCCATTCCCTTTTCAACGATGAAAGCGGTGAACTTCTTGTCGTCGCCATCAATTTTTGCGAATACCACAAACACATCGGCAAAGCCTGCATTAGTGATCCACATCTTCTGGCCATTCAGTAGATAGTATTTACCATCTTCACTTAATACAGCTTTAGTACGGGCGCCTAATGCATCGCTACCGCTCCAAGGTTCGGTTAAGCAATAAGCTGCCTTTAACTCGCCCGTAGCCAGCTTAGGCAGGTACTTAGCACGCTGCTCGTCGTTACCATAGTAAAGTATCGGGCAAGTTCCGATACCGGTATGCGCACCGATGGCAACAGAAATACCGTGACCCCAACCTAAAACTTCAGTTACGTATGAGAAGGTTGTAAGATCCTGTCCTGAACCGCCATACTCCTCAGGTATGTGCAAGCCGAGTAAGCCCAGTTCAGCGGCTTTGTCAATTACTTCAGGCCCTTTCATAGGGTCCTTATCCAATTCTTCCAGGCGGGGGTCAACTTCTTTTAAGATGAAGTCCTTGGTAGCCTGGCGAAGCATGGTTTGCTCCTCAGTAATTTGTTCAGGGATGTAAACATCCTGCCACTGCGATTCCTTGATCAGGAATTCGCCGCCTTTTAAAGCGGTGGTTTTTTTGTCAGCTGTAGTCGACATGTTTTGGTATTTAGTATTTATTGAGTAGTTAGATAAAACAATTAAAAGCAGTAACCATTTTCTTCAATAATCTTATCGGCAATACGGCGACGAGCGGCTACGGTATTGTATGGCTCGTACTTGGTAAAGCGCTTTAAGCCCATCAACATTATGCGGAGGGTATCGCCCTCGTTAAATGCGCAAATAGCGTGCTTGCCTGAAATGTTGATTTTTTCCAGCGCATCAGAAATATAAGTGCGGGCAATATCAATCTGCAGGCCGCAGGCATCTGCACCGCGAACGCTTATTAACTTCTCCACGCGCAGTAATACTGATTCAGAAGCATACAGTTCAATCAGCATATCAGAAATGTTCATGATTACTTCCTGCTCTTTCTCCAGGTTCTGCATGAATTTCTGAACGGCTGCACCGGCAGTCATTAAGATTGCTTTCTTGGCATTCTTCAGCGCTTTCTTTTCAGCGGCAAAGAAATCATCGCTGTCACCGCTGCTGAAATCAGGCACGCTCATCAATTCTTTTTGAACAGCCATAGCAGGGGTAATTAAATCCAGCTCGCCTTTCATCGCTTTTTTCACCAGCATACCCACTGAAAGCAAACGGTTGATTTCGTTCGTGCCTTCGAATATGCGGTTGATGCGGCTATCGCGGTAAGCGCGGGCAACAGGATATTCTTCACTAAAGCCTGTACCGCCAAAAACCTGAACAGCTTCATCTACCACAAAGTCTAACACTTCTGAGCCGAATACTTTTAACAGGGCGCACTCAATAGCATATTCTTCCGCCGCAATCAATTTAGCCTGCACCTTATCAGTACCTTTGGCAACCAATGCCTGAATCATACTATCAATGTCACCGGCAGAACGGTAAACGGCAGATTCGCATACATAAGTTTTGATAGCCATTTCAGCCAACTTGTGCTTAATAGCACCGAAAGATGAAATAGGCACATTAAACTGGATGCGTTCATTAGCGTATTTAGTAGCTACTGTTGTTGATTTTTTAGAACCACCTAAAGCAAGAACCGCCAGCTTGTAGCGACCAATGTTCAATACGTTAAAAGCGATTTTGTGGCCTTTACCGATTTCGCCTAATACATTCTCAACAGGCACTTTTACATTATTGAAAAACACCTGGCGGGTAGATGAGCCTTTAATGCCTAGCTTATCTTCTTCGCTGCCTAAAGAGATGCCTTCGCTTTTGGCATCAACAATAAAGCCGGTGAATTTCTCTCCGTCAATTTTTGCGAATACGGTAAAGATGTCGGCAAAACCACCGTTGGTGATCCACATCTTCTGGCCGTTTAATACGTAGTGTTTACCGTCTTCTGAAAGCACAGCTTTAGTGCGCGCACCAAGCGCATCACTACCTGAACCGGGTTCAGTTAAACAGTAAGCAGCTTTGATATCGCCAGAAGCTAAGCCCGGCAGATATTTATTCTTCTGCTCTTCTGTACCAAAGTATAGAATTGGAAGGGTGCCGATACCGGTGTGCGCCGCATAGGCAGCTGCCCATGAGTGGCCCTTACCTACTTCCTCGTTAATCACGCTATCGGTAATAACATCCACACCCATGCCGCCGTACTCTTCGGGTACTGTTGCACCAAGAAGGCCTAAGTCTGCTGATTCTTTTACTAACTGTACCACTAGTGCATGGTCACCCTTGTCAATACGCTGAACGTTGGGTTGAACGCGCGTGGTTACAAAGTCTTCCGCAGTTTTACTGAACATCTGCTGTTCTTCAGAAAGTTCATCGCGCGTAGCGATGTTAGTGAATGGAGTTTCCTTTACTAGAAATTCGCCGCCTTTTAATGCGGTGCCGGTTTTAGTTTCTGTGCTCATAACTGAGTATTTAGTATCAAGTATTTAGTATTTAGACGCTTCATGCGCTTTATTATTAACAATAAGATTTGGATTCAGTTTGGTCTGGAGAGTATAATTCATTCTCTGTATCTCATTTATCTTCTCGCAAAGAGCATTAGAAGATTCAGCAGTGATCAGTTTTAAGCGTTCGGAAGCGATAATCTGGGTTTCCAATTCATAAGATGAACCATGTGCAACTGCCAGGAAGTGGCAAAATTCTTTATCAGAATTCCGTCCTGCACCTTCAGCAATATTAGAAGCTATTGAAACCGCACTTCTGCGGATTTGAGAAGTAAGGCCATAGGTTTCAGTCTTTGGAAAATCAGCAGTAGCCTCGTAAATAGCTACCACCAATTCCATGGCCTTTTCCCAAACTTTCAACTGCTTATAGTTATGCACTGTCCCAGTCTTAATACCTACTACTTTATACTACTATAATCTCTCAAATATACCCGCAATACCTTGCCCGCCACCAATACAGGCGCTAACCATTCCGTATTTGTTACCGCGGCGTTTCATTTCGCCATTTAGCTTTTGGAACAGGTAAGTACCTGAAGCACCCAGCGGGTGGCCAAGCGCTACTGCACCACCATTTACGTTAATGATGTCAGCATTCAGTTTCGCTTCCTGAATAACAGCTAATGATTGTGCTGCAAATGCTTCGTTCAATTCGATTAGTTCAATGTCGTTCAGCTTTAAACCGGCTTGTTTTAATGCTTTTGGAATGGCAGCTACAGGGCCAATACCCATAATAGTAGGGTCAACACCAACTGATGCGGCAGTAACCAATCGAGCAATTGGTTGCAGGTTCAGTTCTTTAACAACGCGCTCGCTAACTACTAATACGAAAGCAGCAGCATCAGATGTTTGCGATGAGTTACCGGCAGTAACCTGTCCGCCCGCTTTAAATACCGGCTTAAGGCCCGCAAGGCCTTCTTTGCTGGTATCTTTGCGTGGACCTTCATCCTGGGCTACAGTAAACTTGCGGGTTTTCTTTTTGCCATCTTCAAAGTAAACTTCTTCAATTTCAACAGGCACAATGTCCTCGCTGAATTTGCCTGCTTCAATAGCGGCAATTGCTTTTTGATGAGAGTTATAAGAGAACTCATCAGCCTGTTCGCGGGTAATGCCGTATTTATCAGCAACGTTCTCTGCTGTTAAACCCATGCCGATGTAGTATTCAGGATGGTCTTTAGCTACTTCGTAGTTAGGCACAGTTTTGTAACCAACAGTAGGCACAAGGCTCATACTCTCCGTACCGCCGGCGATGATTACATCAGCCATGCCTGCACGTATTTTAGCAGTTGCCATAGCAATGGTTTCAATACCGCTGCCGCAATAACGGTTAACCGTAACACCGGGAACTTCAACGGGAAGAGAGCGAACAGCTACCCAACGGGCCATCTGTAAACCTTGCTCGGCTTCAGGCACAGCGTTACCTACAATTAAATCATCAACCAACATAGGGTCGAAGTTTGGAACTTTCTTCAGCAGATCCTTAATAGCGTAATAAGCTAAGTCTACCGGAGTAGTGAAGCGGAAACCGCCTTTTTTTGCTTTGCCGATGGCAGTGCGCGAACCGGCTATGATATATGCTTCTGTCATTGTTTTAGTATTTAGTAATTAGTATTAAGTATTTAGAAATTTACTGATGTTATAGCAAGTATTGTCTAAATACTAAATACTTGCTACTTTATACTTTTTAATTCCTTAACGGTTTGCCGCTTGTTAAAATGCTCTGCATCCTTTCCAGTGTTTTCTTCTCACCACATAGTGATAAGAAAGCTTCTCTTTCAAGATCTAACAGATACTGCTCAGTAACTTTGCTTTCGCTGGTTAAATCGCCACCGCATAATACGTAGGCTATTTTCT
>CAZUHU010000109.1:7939-12609 GCA_964620645.1 uncultured Chitinophaga sp. | reverse complement strand
TGCAGCTAATGGCGGCACCAGCCCTTACACTGTACAGTGGACCAAAAACGGAAACGTAGTAGGCAACAGCTACCCTTTAACCAGCGTTAACGGCGGTGTTTATATTTTTGAAGTTACTGATGCCAACGGCTGTAAGGATACTGCACAGTTTCTGTTAACTGCAAGCGGCAGCGGAACTCCGTTCAGCCTTACACCGGCTACTGATACCATTTGCAGTGGCGACAGCGTTCAGTTTTGCGCACCTGCCGGTTATGTATCTTATGTGTGGAACAGCGGTGCAAACACCCAGTGCGCTTATGTTACCGGTGCAGGCAACTACTATGTAACAGCAACTGATAATAACGGCTGTACCGCAGTATCAACCCCGGCCAGCAGCCTGGTGGTTAACACACCTCCGCAGGTTTCAATTGCACAGTCCGGCGATACGCTTACTTCTTATGCTGCTGAAAGCTACCAGTGGTACTTTAACGGCACGCCTATTAGTAATGCAACAGGCAGTGTTTATGTGGCATCGCAAAGCGGCGCTTATACCGTTATGGTAACCGATAGCAATGGTTGCACCGCTACCTCTAACCCAACAAACGTTGTCATCAACGGCATACAGGATGTGCAACCCGATGGTGTAAGCGTTTACCCTAACCCAACTTCCGGAAGCTGGTTTATATCAGTAGCCAATGCTTACCTGGGTAAGGAGTTACAGATTATTGACGCCGATGGAAGGCTGGTTTACAAAGCAATCATCCGCAATAAGAAAACCGAAGTGGCTATACCACAATTACCTGCCGGCACTTATACCATGAAGCTTGGCAGCAACAGCATGAAGCTGTTAAAGCTGTAAGAAAAATTTAAGAATTACCTTATGTAAAAAAGGAGGCCCCGCAAAAGGCCTCCTTTTTTATTTAAGTTCTGTTAATATATTACATCAACAAACGCAACGGAATAATTTTGACGGTTATAGCGTTATACTAAAAATACACCTGTATGAAAAAGATATTGATGTTAGCCACCCTTATAATAGGTTGTTTTACTTACAGCACTCTGAGTGCTCAATCTACCACAGCCGGTAAAGGCGCCACTATTAAAGGCAATAACGGCGGCAGCTCGCAGATAAATAAGGAGAAAGCTGAAGTAAAAGGCAGTAATGGGGGCAGCGCTACTGCAAATAAAAATAAAGCCGAAGTGAAAGGCAGCAGCGGTGGCAGCACCCAGATAAATAAGGAAAAAGCCGAAGTTAAGGGCACTGCCGGTGGCGGTGCGACAGCCGATAAAAACCGCGCCCAGGTTAAAGGCAGCAGCGGCGGCAGCACTGAAATGACGCAGAAACATGCTGAGATAAAAACCGCTGATGGCCGTGGTAATGCTGAGGTAAATAAAAACAGAGCCGAAATAAAGGGACAGGGCGGCGGCTACGCTAAAGCCGATAAAAACGGCCTTACTATTAAGGGTAAAAACGGCGGTGGGTTTACCATTCCAAATAAGGCGAAAAAGAACTAGGCGCTTTATTCATATTGTCCCCGAATTTGGGGACAGGAATTTTTCTTCATAAAAATTTCATCAAATAAAAATATTTATAATCTTTGCCATGCAAGGGATTGGACACCTTTTGCACAAAAACTGAGATTGACATGAGGAAACCATCGTTCACACTTGAACAGTGGCTTACTGTATTTAAAACTATTGACACCCTTGAGGAGTATGTTGCCTTTGAGGAGATGTTCAGGACCGATTGTCTTTTAGCCTTATGGGAAATACACGAATGGACCAAAGTGCTTGCTGTGGCCCGCGCCCGTTACCACGAAATTACCCGCACGGTTTTTAAATAACCGCTTTTCGGTTTTCGCTTATTGTTTAATGAATCTGCCCGTAAAGGCCTGTGTGCTGCTTTGGCAGTTTACAACATACACGCCCGCCGGTAAACCGGCAACGTTAAGGGTATATGTATTTTTTTGTGCAGTAAGGGTAAGCGGCAGTTGATTACCCGCCAGATCGGTCAAGGTAATTTTAAAGTTTTCGCCTGCAGGTAGTACAACATTTACCCAGTCTGTAGCAGGGTCAGGGTATAGTTCAATAAACTGCTGCTTTAACAGGCTGATACCATTAGGTAACAACATAATGGTTTTGTAGGCCGTGCCCTGGCAGCCAAGGCTATCAGTATAAGTATAGCTTATGCTGTAAGTTCCTGCGCTAAGCGTATCCGTATAAAATACGTTGTTGCTTACCCCGCTACCACTATAAATGCCACCTGCCGGTATGCCTCCGTTTAAGTTGATGGGGCTGCCGTTAGTATATAAGGTATCAGCACCGGGCCAGCTAACCGCAGGGCCTGCATTGGCAGTAAGGAGTAATATGATAAGGCTATCGCAACCGGTTTGTGCAGTTAGGGTATCATGGTAGGTGCCTGCTGTTGTAAGGTTTTGCCCGTGAAAGAAATAAGGAACACCGGGGCAGGTTGTACCGTTGATCAGGTTTAAGGTATGCTGGTTTACCTGTAGTTGAAGTGTAATCAAACTATCGCATCCAAAGGCCGATGTAAGAGTATCTTTATAGGTGCCTGCCGCAGTTAAATTTTGCCCCTTAAAAGGGTAGCTGTCGCCATTGCAAATAGCAGCATTAAGCGCGGTGTTGTACGGCCCGTTTACCTGAATACTAATGTGCGCCGTATCGCTTATGCAGGTACCATCACTGCCCACTACACTGTAAACAGCGCTGCTTTGCGGCACGGCTGTAATGCTGCTGCCGTTATTGGCTACCATACCCGGCTGCGATTGCCACTGGTAGCTGTTAGCCCCGCTAACTGAAATAGAAACAGTATCGCCATAACAAATACTTTGGGCATTGCTGTTAATGGAAATAGACGGCCCCGGCGTTACCGTAACATAATTGGTAAGGCCAAGCACACCTGAGCCCACATGATTGGTAGCCATTAAACTTACCGAATAGGTGCCGGCGCTGTTATAAGTTACTACAGGATTTTGGCTATGCGATACAACGGGGTTGCCTCCGGGAAAAAGCCAGGTCCAGCTATCGGGTTGTTGCGTGCTGTTATCCGTAAACTGTATGGTTTGCCCCTGGCAAATAGTGGTGGTATTGCTTTGTATAGCGGCCACCGGGTTGTAAAGCCAGCAATCATTAATAGTAGCTGCGCCATTACTGTTGCCCGCATGGGGCAGGTTATACATATCCTCAATTACATGCAATACGTTGTTGTGGTCAATGGTTTCGCTGTATTGCCCTGCTTTAACCATTTGCCCTAAAAATATGGTGGTAATTCGGTTGTTGTGAAAGTCATCGTCCTCATCGTACGTAAATATCAGCAGGCTGTTATGCGTTTTGCACCATTGCGCATAAGCATCCAGGTGGGTTTGCAGCCAGGCATCGCCAACAGCAATGCTGCCATCGTGCATATCGTTATCCAGGGTAGGTATTACAAAACTTACATCAGGTAAATTATTATAATCTGTAGGAAAGCTATCCAAAGGCAGGTTAAGCGCGGCCGGTATGCCGTTGGTAGTGCCATCCTGCCAGTTTATCCAGGGGCTGTGCTTGCGGCGGTAGCCACTAACACTATCGCCGGTGTAACCGGTGTAGGGCAGTTCCTCGCTATAGCCGGCAAAGGTGTGGCCGTTTTGCAGCAACTCGGCACCAAGATTTGGCGTGCTGAACGGCAATAGAAAAGAGAGGGGCGTAAAATCAAGAATTACATTTTGGTTATCGCCGCTAAACAGGTACATATAGTTTGGCTGGCTGGGGTGCGTAACACCGTATGATTGCGTAAAGAGCGCTGCATAGGGGTCGTTGGCCAGGCTATTAATATAGGGTGCATCTACCGAGCCTATAATTTGTTCGTAGGCGTGGTTCTCGTAAATAACAACAACCACGTGGTCGGGCGTGGGCACAGTTTGGGCCTTTATACCAAAACAGCAAACCGATAGCAGCAACAGGAAAAATAAATTCTTACGCATGTAATGTAGTGGGGTATATACGGGCCGAAAAGTAGGGCATTTAAAAGGAAAGCAAAAGAACTATTGATTGCACTTCATGCTATCTATCTTATTGCGCGCAGTGTAAATGCAGGGCTGCTACAACACCAACAGGCCATTTTGTTTGAGTAACTGCCATATACGTGTATGCATAAAGTCCTCAAAGCGGCCAAGCCCGGCTTGTTCAAAGCTTTGTTTAAGTTGTTGTAAGGTGGGCTGCGCTGTGGTTGATGGCTGTAAGCGGGGCATCCATTCGGCAATCCAATTACCGATAGCCTCCGGCGTTTGCAATTGCCAATCGTGTTTTTTATCGTAAAACTCCAGTGCGGCCGCAGCAATTTTTTCTTTGCCTTTTTTGGCAGAAAAGAAATGGATGTCGGGCGCTTTGCCTAACCATACGGCCAAGGCTGATGGTTTAAATGCTTCATCACCGCTTTGGGCAAGGCTTTGCGCAATGTAAGCAGGCTTAACACTTGTTTTGGGCACCTTAAAATCGAACCATGTTTTTAAATCAAAATCAAGCCCTACGCCATGCATGTAGTTGAATAAGGATTTACGCAAACCTTCGCTGAACAATTCATGGTCAGCACCTGAAGGGTCATCATGAAAGAGATCGTTATCTGCAAAGCCGCCAAACTGCGGGCCTGTGCGCACTACGCCGTATTTTTTAGGGTTAAGGCCAACGGGGCT
>CAZUHU010000109.1:0-7839 GCA_964620645.1 uncultured Chitinophaga sp. | reverse complement strand
GCTTTCAGCAAACGGGCAAGATCGGCCGTAAAGGTTTTTTCAAAACGGATGTTGGTCCACCATACTACGGTAAGCCTGCGGCGCAAAATTTCAAGAGCCAGTTCTTTTAGCAGGGCAGGAGGTGCAGCTTCATCCACAAAATGAAAACCGTTTTGCCCTGTTTGCGCCATTATCTCCTCCATGCGGTTGCACAGTATATCGGCGGTAACCGGCTCGTAGTTCTGTATATAATCCAACGATATATCGCAAAAGGAACACTTACCCCAGTAGCAGCCGTGCGCAAGTGTTAGCTTGTTCCAGCGGCCATCGCTCCATAAGCGGTGCATGGGGTTGGCAATTTCTATTACCGATAGATAATCCTGTAAAGGCAGGTGGCTGTAATCGGGCGTTCCTGTTTCGCGCTGGGCAACATCTTTTTCAATAGCGCCGTTATGGTAAAATACTTTGCCGTTAACGCGGCTAAAGGTGCGTTTCAGTTTTTCCAAAGGCCGCTTGCCCTCTAAATGTTCTAACAGGCAAAGCAGCGGTGCCTCGCCATCATCCAGGCAAACAAAATCCAGGTAATCAAACACATCAGGCTCGCTTAAGCGGCGCAGCTCAGTATTAGGATAGCCGCCGCCCATAACCACTTTGATAGCGGGGTAATTTTTTTTAATGAACTGCCCGCAGATAAATGCCCCGAACAAATTGCCGGGGAAAGGCACCGATAAGCACACCACATCGGGCTGGTGTTGCTGTATGCTTTCGTTAAGCAGTTGCGTAAGCAATTCGCTTATTAACGAGGGAGGCTCACTTAAGGCATTTTTAATTTCTGTAAAGTGTGTGGCGGTGCGGCCAAGGCGTTCTGCATAACGGCTGAAACCAAAGTGCGGGTCCACAGCCTCTTTTATCAGGTCGCCAAGGTCTTCTAAATAAAGAGTGCCCAGGTGTCGTGCTTTATCCTGTATGCCCATGCTGCCAAAGGCCCAGTCCAGTTCTTCCAGTTGCGCAAAGCGCGATGCCTCGGGTAAAAAACTGCGGCCGCAAATGCTATGGGCCAGCGTGGGGTTTTTGTTTTGCAGAAAGGCAATTACACTATCAATGGTAGTAATGTATTCTTCCCTTAGGGCATAAATGCGGTAGCTGTTTGGGCTAAGTTCAAGGTCAAGTTTACCTATATGCTCAAACATTTGCTGCAGGCCCTTGCGGCTGAACAGCCGCAGGATAACATCAATACCTAAATCAGCCTGCGCAGCGCTAATACCTTTGGTATTTAAAAAACCTTTAAGGTAAACCGTTGCCGGGTAAGGGGTATTAAGTTGCGTAAAAGGCGGCGTTAGCAATAAAACCTTTGGTGCCAAGGGTGCATCAATTTGCGGCTAAGTAAGCGAAAAGTGACGATAGGAGGGTATGGGTAGAAATAGACAAAGGGAAGTTTGTGGCCCGGTTGCACAATACAACCCTTAACCCGCCGTTTTAGCCCCCGGAATGTGGCATTTATAAATTATTTTACATTCGCCCACAATTAGTTAAAACATGGCCCAGGAACTTAACCTAGTAAGTGCGCTACGCACCCTTTTAAAATGGAAAATTTACATCATTGGCTTAACCTTTGGCGCAGGCATAATTGCTGCCCTGGTTTCCGTATTTGTAATGGATGAGTATTACTACTCGTGGGCTACCTTTTACCCCACTAACCAGTACCTGAACGACCGCTCCATGATATTCAATACGGAGAGCACCGGCGGGCAGGTGGAATACTTTGGCGGTAAAACCGATGTTAACCGCGCACTTACCATTGCCAACAGCGCCCCGGTTATGGAGTATATTATTGACTCCTTTAAACTGGTGGACCATTACAAGATTGACCGCAACAAGAAGTATTGGAAAACCATTGTTACCAAAAAGTTTGAGAAGAACTACAAAGCCATTAAAACTGATAAAGAGGCTGTTGAAGTTTCAGTATATGATACCGACCCTAAGGTGGCTGCCGCTATTATTAATGCCATAGTGGAGAAAACCGACGAGTTGAATAAAAAACACGTTAACGAAGGCAAGGAGAAACTTTACAACCTGATGAGCGAGCAGATTATTGCGCAGCAGGCCAAGGTTACCGCTTTTGATGATACGTTAATTGCCCTTGCCAGCAAATACAACATTAAAACGTCAGTTGGTGCCGATGGTGCTTCAATTGTGCAGGGTAATGATTTCCGCGCTGTGCAGGATTACCAAACCATAATGGAGCAACGCAAAAACACCGTAAAGGAGTTGAACAACCGCATCAACATTAAAGAGCAAATGGAAGTTTCTTTAAAGAGTAACTCCTCTTCTTTGTTTGTGGTAGAAGGCGCTTTTGCTGCCGACCGCCGCGAGAAGCCGGTGCGCAGCCTGGTGGTTTTAATTACTATGCTTATTACCGCCTTTGTTTCTATACTGGGCGTATTACTGATTGAAGAATTACAGGACATCCGCAAACAACTGTAGTTGACCCGCAGTATTGATAAATTTCAACTGGGTGCATTTGCGCTGTTAGGCACAGCAACCATATTATCGGTGCTGGCTGCTTTTGGTTTAGAGATGTATTACCTGGCTTTTATTCCCTTTGCAATACTTATTGCAGGGTTAGCCATTGTAAACTTCAAGAGCATCTACTTTTTATTACTGTTTGCCATACCTATTAGCATCGAGTATTACTTTAACTCATCGCTGGCTACTGATTTACCCGATGAACCGCTGATGGTTGGGCTAATGCTGGTAACCATGGTTTACCTGGCGCGCAACCCGCGTAGTTTGCCCACGGGCTTTTTCGGTCACTTTATAATAGTAGCGCTGCTTATTCACCTCTTCTGGATTTTTGTTACCGCTATTACCAGTGTAAACAGCCTGGTATCAATTAAAGTGTGGGCTTCTAAAATATGGTACATAACCACCTTTAGCATTTTAAGTGTGCTTGTGCTTAAAACCAAGGAGGATTTTAAGAAAGCCTTTTGGTGCATGTTTATACCGCTAACGCTTTTGGTTATACAGGTGCTTATAAGGTATGCCATGGTTAAGTTTGATTTTGATGAAGTGAACAAACCTATGGCGCCCTTCTTCCGCAACCACGTTAACTACGCGGCCATCATCACCATCTTCTTTCCCTTTATTCTTTTGGTAAGAAGCTGGTACGACAAAGGCGTAATACGCCAGGTGCTCAACTTTGGTGTGGTGCTTTACCTGGTAGCTATTTATTTCTCCTACACCCGCACCTGTTACCTTGCCATAGCCTTTATCTATCCATTTTATTTGGTGGTGCGCTACCGCTTTATGAAGCTGGCTATGGTGGGCGTTGGCATAGGCATAATTACATTATCCTACTACCTTACGCATAACAACAAGTATCTTGATTTTGCACCGGAATACAGCGAAACCATTATACACGATGAGTTTGGCGAGCATTTGGTTTCTACTTTCCAGGGTAAGGATGTAAGCAGTATGGAGCGCGTTTACCGGTGGGTAGCGGTTGGGCACATGTTTCAGGACAGGCCCATATTTGGTTTTGGCCCCGGTAACTTTTACCCTTACTATAAAGATTACACCGTTCGCGTTTTTGAAACCTATGTAAGCGAAAACGAAGAACACTCTACGGCACACAACTACCCGCTTTTGTTATTAGCAGAACAGGGCATTATAGGCGTATTGATATTCTTCTTTCTTACCGCAGTGGTGTTTATTAAAGGCGAAAGCATTTACCACAGCATACATGATAAAACCGATAAAACCATTGTGCTTACGCTTCTGGTAATTATGGCTATGGTGTACGTAAACCTAATGCTAAGCGATTTGGTGGAAAGCGATAAGGTAGGGCCCTTCTTTTTTATGGTAATTGGCCTGTTAGCGGCCTTTGATATTAAGCACCGCTTACTTAAAGCGAAGGCTCAGTAGCGTAATATCATCATCAAAATCAGTGTCCTGTTTAAAGGCAATAACGTGGTCAATCAGCTTAGTATTAAACTCCAGCAGGTTTAAGTCGTTGTTTTGATTGAGGAAGGAAATCATGCCCTCTACATCAAACAGCTTACCGTCGTTATTCATGGCTTCTGATAAGCCATCAGTATAGTTTACTATAATAGAGTTAGGCTCCACTTTAAGTTCGCCATAGTTAATGTAAGGCAGGGTATCAAACATGCCCAATATGGTGCAGCCACGGTCCAGCAATTGCACCTCGCCGCTGCTGAACAATATCGAAGGGTTGTGGCCCGCGTTTACGTATGTTAGGTTGCGCGTTTTGTAATTGTAGGTAGCTACAAACAGCGTTATAAACTTTTCGCCTTTGGTAATTTCGCCCACCTTGGCATTCAGCACATCAATGAACTGCTGCAGGCTGTACTTGCGCGTAAGCAAAATGCGCAGGTTGGCCTGAAAGTTAGCCATCAATATAGCAGCAGGTATGCCCTTGCCGCTTATATCACTTATGCAAAAGGCAATTTCATCGGGGCTTATCTGCACAAAGTCGTAGTAGTCTCCACCAATGTTTTTGTGCGGCTTGTAAAAAGCCGAGGCTTCAATTTTATCGTTATTGGGCAGTTTAGAGGGAACAAGCATGTTCTGCATATCGGCAGCCAGCTTCAATTCCTTCTGCATCACCATTTGGTCAATCTGGTTTTTAAAAAGCTTCTTGTTTTCGTTAGCCACCACAATAATGTTGGTGATGGTTTGTATAAACTTCAGCTTTTCTTCCTTGGTATCGCTTTGGTCGGCACCGAAGGGGCCGGTAATTACGTAGCCTATGGGCTCCTTTTTGTGCGTTACGGGTATCAGGTATTCAAAGCCGCCAAGGTTTTCATCCTTTAATGCAGCAACCGGCGTAATAAAATGAAAAGGAATAAACCTTGTTTGCACGGGGTAATTCAAAATTTCGCCAGGCAACTCGCCGGGGGTAATGCAAATCCAGGCATCATCCTTATCGCGTATAAACAGGGCTACTTTTTTAACGCCTAATTGTGCGTGCAGAATGTTTTCGTAAATGCGCGCCAGTGCCGTAATGGGCATGTTGTTGTTTACGGCGCGGGTAATTTCAAGCAGCGAGTCTATTTGCTGTTGCTTAATAGCCAACAGCCTTTCAGTAGCGCTCATGCGCTTCTTAAAAAAATCAAGCTCGGTAAACTGCTGAGAACTCACAAGGGCAAGTTAAAGTAAAACCATCTTATTACCAATACGCGTGCTGTGCCTTAAGGTTACTAAATACCTAATCGGCGCTTTGGCCTTTAACATCCAGCGCATCGCGCAGGCCGTTGCCCACCAGGTTAAAGGCAAGCACCAGCAGCATAATAGCCGAGCCGGGAAACAGCGCCAGGTAAGCGTTATCGGTATTTATGAAATCGCGGTACTCATTCAACATACTGCCCCAGCTTGGTGCAGGCGGCTGAATGCCCAGGCCTATGAAACTAAGGCCGCTTTCTACCAGTATGGCCCCTGCAAAATTGGCGCAGGCCACCACAATTATCGGCCCCATTATGTTAGGTACTATATGGCGGAAGATAATGCGCAAATCGCTATAACCTAAACTTTTGGCAGCGCTTACGTATTCCATTTCGCGGATAACAATAAACTGGCCGCGCACTATACGGGCGGTTTCCACCCACATGGTTAAGCCTACCGCAATAAAAATCATTACCAGTTTGTTTTCTATGAGGCTGCCGGCGCTTATGTAAAGGCCCATTGCAAGAAGAAGAGTAGGCACACTCCAGAAAACGTTTATCACCCACATTATGCCTTCATCTACCCAACCGCGGAAATAACCCGCCATGGCGCCTAAAAATATGCCGATGATGAGCGATATGCCCACGCTGATTAAACCTACGGAAAGTGAAACCCGCACGCCAATAAGCAGGCGCGGAAAAATATCGCGGCCGAATTTATCGCTGCCTAACCAAAAGGTGCGGCGTTCTATCTGTTGTTTCTCAATCAGTTTTTTCTTTTCCTCATTGCTTAAATTGGCAGAGGCCGGGCCCAGCACATCGTTAAACGAAAGCCTGCCTGCCAGGGTAGGGAACGATTTGCCGCGATACTCGGTGTAGTATAGCGTATCGCCTTCCATATGGTATTCAGTAACCGGTATGGGCGTGTAGCTTTTACGAAAGCCATTCATTAGCCCATCTATCATACCGGTGGTTTCGCCAATATCCTTGTTCTGCTTTAAGATGTAAATACTGAAACCCGGCTTGTGAATCTTAAGCTGCAGTATCTGCTCATCGCCCGAAGGGGAGTTATCCTGTGCCAATGCATAAGCAAAAACAGAAAGCACTACCGATAGCAGTACCACTACCAGGCCGAACATAGCGCTCTTGTTGCGTTTTAAACGGCGCCACGCTTTTTGGTTAAGCGATACACTGGCAATGGTTTTTTCTGCAGGCTTGTTGCTCATTAACGGATTTGTCTGTCTTTCCACCTGTATTTCCCTGTAAGGCTTAATACGCCAATGATTACCACGTATAAAACATGAAACACCTCTATAAAGGGAAACAACAATAGCTGAACAATCTTACGGAAAAAAACAGTGATTGGGATATTGAACACCAAATCAATAAAAAGCTTGGTGCCGCCGGCAATAGCTACCGGTAGCCAGCTAAAGGGGCCGGGCTGCAGGGCAAACAGGCCTGCCAGTATTATAAACAGGTTAAAGAAGTAGGCAAAGTAAAGCACCATAGCCACGCGCACATCGCTAAAGCGCGATGACTTGGAGATCCACCTGACGCGCTGCGAAATGAAGTTGCCAAAGCCACGCTCGGGTTTGGTAAACACGCAGGCCTCAAAAGTTTTTACAAAGCCAATGCTGCCGGGGTATTTGGCATTTATCTTCTGCATTAAAAAAATATCATCGCCGGTAGGCACATCGTGGTTGCCTTTAAAACCTTCTACGGCATAAAACACTTCCTTACTGTAAAGCATATTGGCCCCGTTGCACATAGTAGGGAAGCCGTTGCGTATAGTAGCGCCGGTTATACCTACCAGGTTCATTACATCTAACTGCTGAAACCACTGCAAAGGTGTTTTGGCGGGCTTCATCATTACGGGCCCGGTTATCATTTTGCAATCGCCCTGCAGGTAGCGGCTTACCATAGCCTTCAGCCAGTTTTCGCCTACCAGGCAATCGCCATCGGTGGTAATTATCAAATCGCCTTTGGCGTTTTTAATGCCCAGGGCAATGGCTTTCTTTTTGTTGGGGAAGTACTCTCCCGGGCGGCCCAGGTAATTCTGAAGGTCCAGCACCAGCAGGTTTTTTTCATTTACCTCGCGCGCAAAGCGGATGGTGGGGTCGGTGCTGTAATCGTCCACCACAATAACCTCAAATAACTGCTTGGGATAGGTTTGTTTGAAGATGGCCTCCAGGCATTCCTTAATATGGGCGCTTTCGTTGCGCACAGGTATTATAACACTTACAAAGGGCAGGTCTCTTTCCGCTTTATCGGTTATCTCCGTTTTTTTCAAACGCAGCCAGCCGATAAAATAATACAGCACCATAACAAAATACAGCGCCGAGAGCACAATGGTAATAACAAGTAAAGGGCTTACAACCACGCCGCGAATAAGCAAAGAAGATTTTTAGTTAAGTAAGGGAGATACTAACAGGAAAAAACTGTCCCCCCTGACAGGGGGACGAGACAGCAATCGCGAAGCGGTGCTGTCGGAGGGGGTTTAAATTTGTATTGGCTGTTTTGTATTTATTGTCCTCCTTTTTTTAAGGAGGAGGTGGTTTGTATTGGCTGTTCAAGTCCTCCTCCCGAAGTCTCGGGATAGGGAGGATTTAGGAGGGTAATTTACCTACAAATCCCTATCTTCAACCATACGAACCTGAACCATGCGGCGCTGCATTACCTT
>CAZUHU010000108.1:0-12748 GCA_964620645.1 uncultured Chitinophaga sp. | reverse complement strand
TTTGCTCCCATTGTTTTACATAGGGCTTAATTTCAGTTTCAACAAATTGACGGAAACTTTGCCGTAGCAATTCATGCTCCGGCGTAAATGGATTCATATTAAACATGGTAATGGCTGCTTTTACTACCGCCGAATGTAATTTTTTTACATTGACTTAGGGTAGAATTAAAACCCTATTGCCTTCCACCGCCGCCGCCGAGGCGGTCATTACCTTTTGCGTCGCGCTCAGTAACTTTCTTTTGGCCAAAGCGGTAACTGAGGTTAATGAACACTGCGCGATTTAAGGCCTGCCAGCTACCTGCGGTTTCCAGGTTGGTATTGCTAACGGTCCAGCGCCATTTCATAGTGCTTAGCACGTTTTGTGCGGAAACGGAAACGGTAAAGCGATCCTTAAAAAAGGATTTTTTCAAACTCATGTTTAGCATACCGGCCGGTTTGCTAATGCCTTGTGGCTGCACGCCTCCGCTGTTAAACCAGCCGTTAATTTCAAAAACCATATTCTTCCAAAACTTGAAATTGGTAGATAACCACAGATTATAACTGTGGCCGCTGATAGGGTGCAGGTTAACGCCGGCCTTGTAACTGTAATCGCTAAAGGTGTAGTTGTGGTTCATTTGCAGTTGCCACCACTTGGTTATTTGCAAGCGGGTATAAAAACTTACACTTATGCGTTTCTGGTCGCTTCCGTTTATTACCCCGCCGCGCGTAATGCGGTTACTATCTACGCGGCTGCTTTCAATAAAATCGTTGGTTTGTAAGCCGCCTTCTACCTCAAAGTTAAACATGTGCTTTTTCACCATCAGGTCATAATCCAGGCTAAGGTTATGGCTAAAACTTGGTTGTATGTTGGGGTTACCCTGCCAGGTGCTGTACTGGTCAATATAAGTTACTGCATTATTAATATCATGAAACTGCGGGCGGTTAACCCGGCGGCTATAGCTAAGACTTAAACTGTTGCCTTCCTTTATATTTCCACTTAAAGTAGCGCTTGGAAAAAAACTCACATACTGCCTGTTAACGCTGTTGTTATTGCTTTTTATCAGGGTTTGCTCTGCCCGCAGGCCTGCACTCCAGCTTAAAATTTCTTTATAACCGCCGCTGTATATCAAATAAAAAGCAGCTATGTTTTCAATATAGTTAAAGTTGTTGCTTAACAGGCTGTCCTTAATTTCAGGTGCATTACCCGGCTTGCGAAAAGCATCAAACACATTTTTGTTAAGGGTGGTTTCGTTCTTAATGCCGGTTTCAATTTTGTGCCCTCTCCATTTCAACGGGTGGGTATAATCAAACTGAAAAATTACATTGTGTATGTTGCTGGTAGTGGCCGTACGCCGGCTTAGGCTTCCTGCCTCATTATATACACCGGTTGAATCAAAAGCCATGGAGGTAAGCGGGGCTCCGCTGTTGCCTGCAACATAGGTATGCGTAAGGTTCAGGCTCAGTTCCTGCCCGTTAGTGTCTATTTTGCTTTGAAAGGCCAGATCGTTGGTAACTGTATAACGGTGGCTGCGGTCGTCATTATCTGAAATGTATGTTGAAACAGGATGGTTCAGGTAATCGGCACTACCTGATGTGGCAAAGGTTTTCCATTGGCCGTAATTGTAGCTGCCGCTTGCGGTATAAGTAAAGGTATTCTTATCATTAATAAAGCAATCGAAGCCCGCCTTTAAACTATGGTTCATGTTGCGACTAAGTCCGCGGCTGTCAAGGTTATAATGCGTGGCGGTGTCGCGTACGGTTATAAGGCGCTGTTCAATGTAGCGGTTTCCGTTTTGGTTATCGTTAAAGGAGTAGCTGCCAAATATGTTGAACTTATTTTTGCGGTAGTTGAAAGCTGCGTTACCGTTATAGCGATTAAAGAATCCATAGCCCACAGAAATGTTTGCATTTAAACCATCCGCTTTTCCTTTCTTCAACTTTATGTTTATGATACCGGCATTGCCTTCTGCGTCATAGCGGGCGCTGGGGTTAGTAATCAGTTCAATGCTTTCAATTGAGTTAGCCGGTATGCTTTTTAAAAAGGCGCCAAGGTCAGCTTCGGCAAGCGCATTAGGCCGGCCATCCACTAATATCTTTACGCCCTTCTTATTAATAATACTAACGCGGCCGTTTTGGTCAACACTAACGCCCGGCATATTACGCAACACATCCTCGGCCGTGCCGGTTTGGTTGCTGGGGCTTTGGGCTACATTAAAAACGGTCTTTTCGCTATTGCGAACTATGATGTTCTTTTCCTCTGTTACTACTGCCTCACCCAATGTTTTAGCGTCGGCCGCAAAGGCCAGGCCACCTAAATCTTTGGTGGCATCAAGCGTTACGGGAATTTCCTTTTGGCGGTAACCGATTAACGATATGGTAAGCGTATAGCTACCACCGGCAGTTTGCAGGGCGAACCTTCCATCGGCATCGGTGGCGCCGGCAATTACAATTTTGCCCTCACTGTTTTTAAGGCTTACTACGGCAAACTCCACCGGTTTGGCAGTGGTTGAATCCGTAACCTGCCCCGATAAGGTAAACTGGGGGCCCTGGGCAAGGGCCGGCAGCACAAAACACAATAACAACAGAAGGAGTAAAAATGGGCGCATTGGTGGTCAAATGTATAATAAGAGGTAAAAGTGGAATACCTTTAATGAAAAAAGTAACACATTTTAAACGTTAAATTTCATCGCTTTATTGTTTGACTAACAATTAGTTCGCACAAATAGCTTTTATTTCTATTTTAGTAGTGAGGCACCTGAGAAATGATTGGACGACAGTATAATCCTACGGACTATCCCTTACCTTATATTATACCTGACATTAAGCAATGGCCCATTTACCGGCTAAGCGAAGACAAGGAGAGTTTTGTTAATGAGGTAAAGGAACGGACCCGCCAGAAACTGAAGGAGCGCTTTGTAACCGATAAGGCCCTGCGCGATGAACTGGCCAAAGTGCTTTACCAGGAGCGGATACGCTTAACAGAAAAGGCCTGGAAGGCTGACCCCAAGGATGAACGGCAGTTTTGGAGCGGTATTAAAAGCAAGTACCTGCAACTTGACCAAACGGGCGAGCATAAATCTGAAATTACCGAAGACCTTATACTGGATGATATTTTAGACCGCTACGTAAACGAGATTGTAGGAACCTTTAATTTAGGGGCGTTCAACTTTGCAAAAGCCATCCTTCCGCAGTTTTTTGGAAGGGTGCTAAGTGCGGCACCCGGCAAATGGTTTAAAACACTGGCGGGCAATGTAAAAACCCTGCACGAAAAAATACCTATAACCGGTGACGTTGAAAAAATACGTCGCCTGGCTACCAAGGGCACTGTTGTAGTGGTACCAACGCACTTCAGTAATATGGATAGTATTATGGTGGGTTGGCTGCTTAACGAGTTGGGCCTTCCGGCCTTTACCTATGGCGCGGGTTTAAACCTGTTTAGTATCGGCCTGCTATCGTATTTTATGAATCGCCTGGGGGCTTATAAGGTGGATAGGCGTAAGAAGAATGCCGTTTATCTTGAAACGCTGAAGAACTATTCAACCGTTGCTTTGCAGCGCGGGGCGCATAGTATATTCTTTCCGGGGGGCACCCGTTCGCGTTCAGGCAATATCGAAAAGCGCCTTAAACTGGGGCTCTTAGGTACTGCTGTTGAAGCCCAAAAACTGAACTACAAAAACTACCCCGTAGAATTAGCACCACGAATTTACGTGGTGCCCTGCATTATTAACTACCACTTTGTGTTAGAGGCCAGCGGCCTTATAAATGATTACCTGAAGGAAACCGGTAAGGAGAAGTTTTTGAAAGAGAATGATGAATACTCTACCTCTTTTAAGTTAATACGCTTTATGCTCAAGTTTCTTTCCGCTTCGTCTTCGCTGTCCGTTTCCTTTGGTGAGGTAATGGATGTATTAGGCAATAAAGTGGATGAGGAGGGAAACAGCTATAATCACCTGGGCCAGAAGATTGACGTAAAGAAATACTTTATTACCAATGGCGAGTTGAAAGACGATGAACAGCGCGATGCCGAATACACCCGCATTTTGGGCGAACGCATAGTGGATAATTACCACCGTTATAATGTAGTGCTAACCAGTCACCTGGTGTGCTTTACGGTGTTTGAATTGATTTTAAAGAAGTATAAAGGAGTGGATTTGTTTACTGTGTTACGCACGCCGGTAGAAGACATTGCCATACCTTATGCTGAAGTGGTGGATACCATACTGCGCCTTAAAGAGAAGCTGAAAGAAATGT
The DNA here is from genome assembly GCA_964620645.1 of uncultured Chitinophaga sp. Classification (GTDB taxonomy): domain Bacteria; phylum Bacteroidota; class Bacteroidia; order Chitinophagales; family LD1; genus Bog-950. The sequence continues at coordinate 8,518 of CAZUHU010000108.1, read as the reverse complement.
ATGACCAGGGCGAAGTGCTTACCTCCCCTGAACTACGCTGGAACCCTGACAAGATTATTGAGCATGGCATGAATAATATCAATATGTATCATACGGCCTCGCCTTTAACGCATACGGGAGATATGGTGGGTTCAGAGGATTTAAAACTGTTATACTATTATCATAACCGTTTGCAGGGCTATGGGCTTGAGAAGTTAATTTGATTGAGGACCTGATTTTTAGATAATGAGTGCAGAGAAAATAGTTGGCGTTATAGGAGCGGGAAGCTTCGGGGCAGCAATAACCAATTTGTTAGCCGAAAATCAGCGCGTACTATTGTATGAACGAAGTGCAGATTATGCCGCTCAACTCCGCAGCCAGCGTAAAACCCGGAATGGTTTTGAATTGCATCCCAATGTTGTGATTGCTGATTCTCTTGCCCAGGTGGCAGATGAATGTTACCTGCTTTTTCCGGCAGTGCCCTCTCAGTTTTTTAAAAGCATGATCATTGATTTCTCCACGCATTTGCGGCCGGACCATATTATGATACATGCCACTAAGGGCTTGCACTGCGAGTTTGATATTGATAAAGCCGAGGCGAAAAACATTAAGCTAAAGGATATTAAAACAATGAGCGAACTGATATTGCAGGAAACAGGTATAGTTCGTGTGGGTTGCTTAGCCGGGCCTAACCTGGCATTGGAAATAATGGAAAAGCAACCGGCGGCTACAGTTATTGCCAGCCGTTTTGATGAAGTGATACGCGAAGGAATTGCAGCCTTGCGAAGCGATAGGTTGCAGGTGTATGGCAACCGCGATATGCTGGGTATTGAGTTAACCGGCGTGTTAAAGAACTATGTTGCTATTGCCTCAGGCGCCTTAAGCGGTTTAGGTTATGGAGAAAATGCGAAAGCGCTGCTCATAACAAGGGGCATGGCGGAGATGATACACATCGGTAAGGCCCTTGGTGCCGATAAACGTGCCTTCCTTGGCATGGCGGGTATCGGCGATCTCATAGCCACCTGTTCTTCTCCCAAATCAAGAAACTTTACTGTAGGCTACCGCATAGCAAGGGGAGAGAAGCTTGAAGATATTTTGGCCAGTTTGGGCGAAGTAGCCGAAGGTGTACGTACTCTTAAAATCGGTAAATTGATAGTGGACCATGTTGGCGTTCATGCCCCATTACTTCAAATTATATATAAAGTAATGTTTGAAGGTATGGAAATGGCGCAGGCTGTTAAATTATTAATGCGCCACCCCGTTAGCGCCGACGCCGAATACCTGGATTTATAATCCTGATTTAGTAGACCGGCAGTACGGGCTTATTCTGCAGTATGCTTTCAATCTTCTCCATTACACCGGGGGTAAGTTTAGGCATACTGTCGTAGCACTTCAGGTTTTCTTCCAATTGCTGTACTTTACTGGCTCCCAGTATCACGGTAGATACGTTCTGGTTTTTTAAGCACCAACACAATGCCAAATGGGTAAGCGATATGCCTAACTCTTTTGCCAGGGCTGCCAACTGCTTAACTTTCTCCACCTTGTCCATATCACCAAGAGCGCGCTCTTTTAACCAGGCCATTAACTCCATGCGGTTTTTGTCTTCTGCGCTGCCGTCAAAGTATTTGCCGGTAAGCAGGCCCGATGCTAATGGACTCCAGATAGTAGTGCCCATACCAAAGTTTTCAAACATCGGCAGGTAGTCCTTTTCCATCATGCTGCGGTGCAACATATTGTATTGGTTCTGCTCGGCCACAGGGCCAATAAGGTGATGCCTGGCAGCTACCATATGCGCTTCGGTAATTTGCTGGGCGGTCCACTCGCTGGTGCCCCAGTATAAAATCTTGCCCTGCGTAATCAGGTTGTGGAAGGTCCAAACGGTTTCTTCAATCGGTGTATTTACATCCGGGCGATGGGCAAAGTATAAATCCAGGTAATCCACCTGTAAACGTTTAAGCGCGGCATGGCAACCCTCTACCACGTGTTTGCGCATAAGGCCTTTTTGGTTGGGCTTTGGGTCCTTTACACGCCCCCAGAAAACCTTGCTTGAAACCATCCAGGTATCGCGGTCCCAGTTCAGCTTCTTTAATATTTTGCCCATTACTTCCTCGCTCTTTCCATGGGCGTATACTTCAGCGTTATCAAAGAAATTAACCCCGGCTTCGTAGGCCTTTATCATTAACTGTTCTGCTACATCATCACCAATCTGGTAACCAAAAGTTACCCAACTGCCTAATGAAAGGGCGCTTACCTGCAAGCCTGATTTTCCGAGTCTTCTGTATTCCATATCTGAAAAGGATTGTTTCTAAATAATGATTGTGAGCCTGCTAAGGTGTAACTCATAACTCAACATTCCAAACTCCTCACTAACATTATATTTGCCCCCCTGATGCAGGCCATAACTCCGCAAATTTTAGAGCAGGCGCTTTCGTTTGATGCCTACCTTCAGCTCACTAAGGATATAGTAGAGGAGAAGATACCCCGTGCCGGCCTCTATCAGGCTGATAATACGTTTCGCTACACACGTTCCAACCTTGAGCGAATGCAAAAGGTGCTGGACCAAACGGTGCTTTCTCAAAAACTCTATAATCTGTTAAGCGATTTGGAAGAAGAGTGGGTTTGGCTGGTTTTAAGCGAACCCTGGTGCGGCGATGCCAGTTGGGGAACACCTGCCTTATACATTATAGCTTCGGCTACTGATAAAATTGACTTTAGGGTATTGCTGCGCGACCAGCACCCGGAGATTATGAAGGCCTACCAAACTGAAGGCAGTGATTCTATTCCTAAGTTGATATGTTTGCGCAAGCGCGACTTAAAGGAACTGGGTAGCTGGGGCCCCAGGCCAAAAGTTTTGCAGCAAATTGTTTTAGAAGGGCTCAATAAGCCTGATTTTAACTATCGCGATAGTGTGAGGGCCATACATGCCTGGTATGAACAGGATATGACTAAAAGCATACAAAACGAATTAGTGGACCTTATTAAAGAATGGACAAGATAAACAATTGAATTAAGAACATGAGCAAAATAGCCAAGACCTCCGAAATACGTTTTAAAATAGGTTTAGATGAGCGCAATGTGCCCATTGATATTAAATGGCAGGCTACTGATTCTAAAAATCAGGAACTGCGCGACTGCAAAAGTATAATGGTAAGCATTTGGGATGCGGTGCAAAAAGAAACCCTGCGCATAGACCTTTGGACCAATGAAATGACTATTGACGAAATGCACTCGCAGTATTTTCAAAGCCTGTTGACTATGACAGAATCGTACGTTAAAGCCACCCGCAACCCTCACGCTATGGAGGAAATGAAAAAGTTTGCCCAGGAGCTGGCTAAAAAAACTGCTGATTGGGAGCAGGGCGGAGCTAAGTAAAGGCCGAAAATTTAAGGCTACCTGTAACTGCGGATGCTGTAAAAAGTAACAGCAAAAAGCAAGCCGTATTTTTCTGTTTTATTATTGTAAGCAAATACATAATATTTGAATGTGGGCTTTCGTTCATCATAGCATGAGAAGAAACGCCCAACCACAACCCAGGCGCATGATTAAGGTAGGCATAACAGGAGGAATAGGCAGCGGCAAAACTACGGTTTGCCGCATGTTTGAATCTCTGGGCATACCGGTTTACAATGCTGACGAACGCGCCAAGTACCTGATGCAGCATGAACATTACCTTATTGATGGTATTAAGAAGAATTTTGGCGAAGAGGTGTATGAGAACGGCAAGTTGAACCGTCAGTTGCTGGCCTCAAAGGTGTTTAACAATCCTGCCAAGCTGGCTGTGCTTAATAGCCTGGTGCATCCTGCAGTTTTCAGGGATACAGAACGTTGGGCGGCCGAGCAGAACCCCGACCTTCCTTATGTAATTAAAGAAGCGGCTTTATTAATTGAAGCCGGTAGCCATAAAACGCTGGATAAGCTTATTGTGGTAACAGCCCCCTTGAATACCCGCCTTAAGCGCGTTAGCGAACGGGATAATATTGGCACCGATGAGATTATGGCAAGGGTAAACAACCAGCTGCCTGAGGAGGAAAAGGTAAAGCTTGCTGATTTTGTGATAACCAATGACGGTGGCTTGCAGGACCTGGAAAGGCAGGTTTTGGCTGTGCACGATCAATTAATTCAACTGGCAAAAGAGGCATCGAAAAAATAATCTACGCTCATTCGTAATTCTGTGGTTAATGCGCTCATATTTGCACTATGAGCAGGGCACTTCGTATAGGCATTTTGGGCGGTGGCCAATTAGGCCGCATGTTATTGCAAAACGCGGCAAATTACCATGTAGATACTTATGTGCTTGAAAGCGGCCACAATCCTCCGGCATCCTCGCTTTGCCATTACTTTGTTGAAGGGGATATAAAAGATTATGATACCGTTTACCGCTTTGGTAAACTGGTGGACGTTCTGACCATCGAAATTGAAAACGTAAACCTTGACGCCCTTTTTAAACTGGAAGAAGAGGGCCTTAAAGTTATTCCTAAGCCATCGGCACTAAAGATTATAAAGGATAAGGGCCTGCAAAAGCAATTCTACAAGCAGCATGCTATACCTACTTCCGACTTTCATTTGCTTAGCCGTAAATATGAATTGAACAGCCACCTGAACTTTTTGCCTGCCGCACACAAATTGCGCATGGGCGGTTACGATGGCAAAGGGGTTGAAATTCTGAATGATGAATCTGATTTTGGAAAGGCGTTTGATGAGCCAAGTGTGCTGGAGAAACTGGTGGATATTGAAAAGGAGATTTCAGTAATTGTTGCTAAAAATGAAAACGGTGAAACCGCTGTTTTCCCTGCAGTAGAAATGGTGTTTAACCCCAAGTATAACCTGGTAGATTACCTGGTATCGCCGGCGGAGATTACCAGAGAGCAGGAGCGCAGGGCGCAGCAGATAGCCATGCAGGTGATGGAAGCGCTGCAAAGCCCCGGCATTTTTGCCGTAGAAATGTTTCTGGATAAAAAGGGCGATATACTGGTGAACGAAACGGCGCCCCGCGCTCATAACAGCGGACACCAAAGTATTGAGGGTAACTATTGCAGCCAATATGAAATGCAAATGCGTGTGCTACAAAACCTACCATTAGGTAATACTGAGCCTATACAGCCATCCTTAATGCTAAACCTGATAGGCGAGGGCGGACATAGTGGACCCGTAAAGTATGCCGGCCTTGAAGAAGTGCTAAAAATGAAAGGGGTGTATGTTCACCTTTACGGAAAACACGAAACAAAACCCGGCCGTAAGATGGGCCATGTAACGGTGTTGGGTAAAGATAAAGCCGAACTGTTAGAAAAGGCTGAGTTTATAAAACGGGTATTGAAGGTGATAAGCTAGGCATTGTGGTATTATGGCTGTTGTTCTTCATGAACATAGGCCAGCCATCAATACTGCTGGTTTTGGTATTAATGCTTACCAGTTTGCCGTCAGCAGTTGGCACAAAGAGGTAGCCTTTCACGGCAATGGGCTGGTTCCTTATTTCTGTTTTCAAATCATATGAAGTTCTCAGGGTTCCATGATATTGGTCTAATACCAAAATGTTTCCATCCGTTGTTGCCGTAATTACACATACGCCTGCTATAATCGGCGCGGTGCACAAACGTCCGCCTGATTTAAGGGCATCCCCCGGCACCTCATAGCTCCAAACCTCTTTTAAGTCCGTTAGATCATAACACACAATTTTATTGCCGAATGCGCTAAACATATAATGGTCTTTAACCACAGCCGTTGAACCGAGATAGGATTGCAGCGATGATACATTGGCTAAACCGATAATATCCCTGGCTTTTTCGTATCCGGATTGCAGGGGCATGGCCGCAAAGCCATTGGCCGCATCCAACTGGGCGCTTTTTTGCGATAGCCTGCCTCTCTTTTGCAGCTTATAATCCAGGTAAGGCGCTAATTGCTCAGCAAACACTTTTTCTTCCTGCAAACTGTAACGGTTAAGCAATACAAACGCCTCGGTAGGAATACTGCCATTATCAACCCGTTTTGTGATAATTATTTTGTTGTTGTACACGGTTGGTAAACTTGTAGCCTTTATGTGCTGTGCGGCCAATATCTTACCGGTTTTGGCATCAAGGCGGTAAACACTGCCACTAAAGGTAGAGAGGTAAATTTCATTGCCATGTAATACTGGGGTGGTCATTACGTCTCCGTTAAGCCAGGTTTGCCATTTTACCTCACCGGTGTTGGCATCAAAGGCTGCAAATGCGTGCGATGGCTTGAACTTGTGAACGGTATCCGGTTGGTGTGCGCCCTTATATAAACCCCTTGCGGGATAAGCAGTATAGAGATTTTTGCCGTCAGTAACGGGGCTAGACATTAAAGGGTCGCCAATCCATTTTGCCCAAAGTTGTTCGCCGGTTTTGGGGTTAAGCGCAAATACGGTACAGCTTTCAGTGTTAAACAGAATTGCAGAATCGGAAAACACAGCCGACGACGGCCCGTCATCGGAAAGATCAACACCCCAGCGCAGCTTGCCGGTAAAAGCATTAAAAGCAAAGAATGCCCGTGAGCTAAAACCACCTGAAATATACAGGCTGCTATCGTGGTAAGTAGGTGTGCTAAGGAATGAATTCTTCTGCAGGTCAATTACGTAGCGGTTGGTACCGGAAGTTAAATAATTGTCTATTTTTTTTGGGGAAGAATGGCCATCACCGAAGTTAGTGGTAAATGCAGGGCACTTACCTGCATTTAGGTCTTCAATTTCCTGCGCCAATGCAAATGCAGGCTGTGGTTTTTTAGATGCCACCGGTTTTACTTTGGTATCTGCGCCTTCAGCTTTCTGCGGGGTGGAATGTTTAGGGATAGTTATGGTTTTCGCCTTGGCCAATGAACCCGGATTATCCGGCTTTGAAGACTGCTCCCAAAAGTTTAAGGCCCCTGCAATAAGTGCAGTTAATAATAAGGCGGTAAAGGAGATTAAGTGTCTCCGTTTGTGCAAATTAGTGTTTACATCATCCATAGTATAAGTTTGTGTGGTTGTTTAAGGTTAATACCGGTAATTATGATAGGTAACCCTGCATGCAGAAAATTATTTTTTAGCGTTATCGTATGGTTTGCGGCCTGGCTTCAGGCAGAAGCCAACAGCGCTATGCCCGGCTTTTGGAATAACGGCAACGGCAGTGAGTTTTACCCGCTTTACGGCAGCGATTCGCCTTATATTGGCAAGGTTCAAATGCAGCACGAGGAAATCCTCATTCACCTTTATCCCGGTTTTGGCGTGGTAAAGGGCACCTACCATATGCTGAACAGTACGGACAAGCCGATTACAATACATACCGGTTATCCAATAAATGGCCATGTAGATAATGCCGAAGTATATGCTGTACACCTAAGCGATGTTTACGGCCTAAAGGTATTAGTGAATGATTCCGTTGTTGAGGTGCATAAGGCGCAGGGAGATAATTCCCTTATTTCTACTGATGTTTTTGGATACAGCTACAATTGGTACGTGTGGCAAATGACCTATGCCCCTAAAACTATTGCCACTATTACAGTTTACTTTTTGGTGAACACGCAGGATGCCATCCTCTCGCATGGCTATGATAGAAAGTATGGCAATGCCTTTACTTATATATTGCAAAGCGGCCGCGCATGGAAGGATTCTATTGACAAAGGAGAAATTAAGGTGCTGCTTAAAGGCGGTTTAAAGACAAGTGACTTATACGGCGCTTTGCCCAAAGGGCAGTTTGTTGGCAACGACACCTTTTTGTATCGCACTTTTGAAAAGCTGGAGCCTGGCGATAGCGATGATGTAGTCCTATGGTTCAAAAGGTTGGATACTCACTTAAGCTTCGATTCAGTACATGCAGATAGCGCTACGTACTACGCGCAGATGGATGCCCCTTACATTCAACCAACCGGTTTGCGTGAGATAAAAGCGGCGGATTTTAAAACAGGCAGTAGCGGCAGTACAATGGTAGGCCTGGCCTTTTTGGCGGTAATAGTTGGCCCTTTCGTTTTGCTTGGTATTGTAATTGTTGTTGTGGTTTGGTGGCTGGTAAAAAGGCGTAAGCGCAAAAAGCAAACGGGCCAGTGATAGGTAAAAATTCTATTTTAGGGCGCAAATTCCTACTATGAGCAAAGTACAGGTTGGCATTATAATGGGCAGCGAAAGCGATTTGAAAATTATGCAGGAAGCTGCCGAAGTGTTAGGTCAACTGGGTGTTGAGTTTGAATTAACTGTAGTAAGCGCGCACCGCACCCCGCAGCGCATGATGGAATATGCTACAGGGGCTAAAGAAAGAGGCCTTAAGGTTATAATTGCCGGTGCCGGCGGTGCCGCCCATTTGCCGGGCATGGTGGCTTCGGTTACTACGCTTCCTGTTATTGGCGTTCCTATTAAATCATCTAACAGTATTGATGGTTGGGATTCTGTATTGTCTATCCTTCAAATGCCCTCGGGTGTTCCTGTAGCTACAGTTGCTTTAAACGGCGCAAAAAATGCAGGCATTTTAGCCGCACAAATAGTTGGCTCGTCTGATAATGCTATCTCACAAAAGCTAGCTACCTATAAGGAGGAGCTAAAATCAAAAGTTGAAAA
>CAZUHU010000107.1:0-12754 GCA_964620645.1 uncultured Chitinophaga sp. | reverse complement strand
GAGATTATTGTTTGCACTGTAGGCAAAACCGTGCTGCATTACGATGCGCGTTGCCTGAAGGACCTGCAAGCTATGCTTAAAAAGCATGGCGATTGGATGGAACTAGGCAGCGCTGATGAGCAAAAGCCTGCCAAGGAAGGCACCGTTGAGGCCTGGGGCCGCGACCCTAAGAACCCGGTAGGCGGATGGTATGGTTTAAAGAAAGGTTTCCGCGGACGATTTGGTATGTATATACCGCCTTTAATGGAAGAGTTAGGTTTAGCAGAAGTGGAGCACAACCCGAAGAATAACAGGATGAGGGGGAAGTAGTTTAAAGCTTAATTACCTTTCTAACAGCAGTGGGCGTTTCACTTTCCTCTTTAATAAAATAGGTGCCGCGTCTTAGTTTGCCGGTATCATTTATACCATTGTGAAGTTCAAGGACGGTTTGGCCAAGTACGTCTATCATTATCCATTTTTTTTCCTCGGCATCTTGCACCGTTAAATAATTGAGAAAAGGAACCGGAAAAACAGAGGGTGTTTTTATTATTGGAGCATAAGGATCAATTGTATGCAAGGCTTCATTTCCCTGACAGGCGTAGTCATATACCACCACGTTAAGGGCGCTATCTATTCTCAAGTGTATGTATCCATAGGAGGTATCAGGAGGAGTAATAACCTTAACGAAGTAGTAGGCCGGTTCTAAAATAGGTATAGAAGTATCCGTGGCTGCGCACCACCATGATGGAACGGGATAACACGTTACGGCAATATCAGTAAAACTATCGTTACCATAGTCCCATTCCCCCGCTGCATCAAACAGCATCGTGTCACCAAACTGGAATTTTTTTGAAACACTTATGTTGTGAATAGTATCATCCGGAAAAAACTTACCATAAACATCCAGCACCAAACCACCAAATGCAATGTAGTATGGGCCACCCATTACGCCGCCCTGCATTTGTTTCGCATAAAGCCCCAAATCGGGCTCTCCATCCCAGTTTAAGTCCATGTGCAAACCCGGTGCGTTCATTCTGAAGTAATAATCAGGTTCAAAATCAGTATAAATCATATCCTGCGTTTGACCCGCAGTAATGAAATTGCCTTGAGCAGCACAGTTTAAGAAAATGCCTGCTAATAGAGCTGTTAGCGCGTATTTCATGGTTAGTGTTACTATAAAGCTAATACATATAGCAGTAAAGCTCAAAAAAGAGCTATATACCACAAAAAAACCGCCTGTCTCTTTCGAAACAGGCGGAAAAAAATTGCTCTTTATTGGATGTCATGCTTCGACAGGCTGCTCAGCATGACAGTAGTTGTTATTCAAATTTCAGATCAAGCGCTAAGCCGCGTAATTCGTGCATTAACACGTTGAACGACTCAGGTATACCGGCTTCAGGGATGTTCTCACCTTTAACGATTGCTTCGTAAGCTTTTGCACGGCCAACGATATCATCCGACTTAACGGTCAATAATTCCTGCAGGATGTTAGATGCGCCGTAAGCTTCCAACGCCCAAACTTCCATCTCACCAAAACGCTGACCACCAAACTGTGCTTTACCGCCCAATGGCTGCTGTGTGATAAGAGAGTATGGCCCGATAGAACGCGCGTGCATTTTATCATCAACCATGTGCACCAGCTTAATCATGTAGATAACACCTACTGTAGTTGGCTGGTGGAAGCGTTCGCCCGTTTCGCCATCATACAGGTAAGTAGAACCTAATTCAGGTAAACCTGCTTTTTGTATGTAGTCCTTAATCTCATCAAGCGAAGCACCATCGAAGATTGGCGTTGCAAACTTAATACCCATCTTAATACCGGCCCAGCCTAATACGGTTTCATAAATCTGGCCCAGGTTCATACGGCTAGGTACGCCCAGCGGGTTCAATACAATATCAACCGGTGTTCCGTCTTCAAGGAAAGGCATATCCTCGGCACGAACGATACGGGCAACAATACCTTTGTTACCGTGGCGGCCCGCCATTTTATCGCCCACTTTCAGTTTACGTTTTTTAGCAATGTAAACTTTAGCCAGTTTTAATACGCCGCTTGGCAGCTCATCACCAATGCTGATGTTGAATTTCTCGCGCTTGTATTTACCGGTTTCCTCGTTAACGCGGATGTTGTAGTTGTGCAACATCATCTTAACCAGGTTGTTGGTTTCTTCGTCCTTGGTCCAGTTATTACCATCGGTAACGCTGTAGTCAAGGTCAGTTAACAACTTAGCGCTGAATTTGGTGCCTTTGCTTACCAGTTCCTCTTTGTAAATTGTTTGGATACCGGTAGTGGTTTTGCCACTTAAAATGGTCATCAGTTTATCAACCAATACCCCTTTAAGGTCAGCCATTTTCTTTTCGAAATCCTTATCCAGTTTCTCAAGAAGCGTTTTCTCCTTCACCTTAGAGGTCTTATCCTTTTTGGCGCGGGCAAACAGCTTTTTGCTGATAACTGTACCTTCAATGCTAGGTGGTACTTTCAACGAAGCATCTTTCACATCACCGGCTTTATCACCGAAGATGGCACGTAACAGTTTTTCTTCCGGAGTTGGGTCAGTTTCACCTTTAGGGGTGATCTTACCGATCAGGATGTCGCCCTCTTTTACGCGGGCACCTGTACGGATAATACCGTTATCATCAAGGTCCTTAGTAGCTTCTTCAGAAACGTTCGGGATATCCGGAGTTAATTCTTCTTCACCCAGCTTGGTGTCGCGCACTTCCAGTTCAAACTCTTCAATCTGAATTGAAGTGAACACATCATCGCGTACAACGCGCTCGCTTATAACGATAGCATCCTCGAAGTTGTAACCCTTCCATGGCATGAACGCCACTTTCAAGTTGCTACCCAGCGCTAGTTCACCGTTCTCAGTGGCAAAGCCTTCGCACAATACCTGGCCTTTGCTCACCTTCTGGCCCTTCTTAACAAGCGGCTTAAGGTTTATACAAGTGCTTTGGTTTGTTTTTAAGAATTTGCTCAGGTTATAAGTTACCTTCTCATCCTTGAAAGAAACCAGCTTTTCTTCTTCTGTTCTTTCGTACTTAATGATGATTTGGTTAGCATCAACATATTCTACCACACCATCACGCTCAGCGTTTATAAGGTTGCGGCTATCCTGTGCTACTTTCTTCTCTAAACCAGTACCTACAACCGGGGCTTGTGGACGTAACAGTGGCACCGCCTGGCGTTGCATGTTCGATCCCATCAGCGCACGGTTAGCATCATCGTGCTCAAGGAAAGGAATTAAGGAAGCAGATACACCCACGATCTGGTTAGGGGCAACGTCCATGAACTGAACGTCGTCCGGCCCAAGGATAGGGAATTCACCCTGGTGGCGTGCTTTAATTTTATCTGTTTTAAAGTGGCCTTTTTCATCCAGTGTGATATTGCTCTGTGCAATCTTCACGTTATCTTCTTCTTCAGCAGTAAGGAACTGCACTTTGCCTTTAAGGTTTACTTTACCGGCATCTACCTTACGGTAAGGAGTTTCGATAAAGCCCATAGCATTCACTTTGGCGTGAACACACAAAGTAGAGATCAGACCGATGTTTGGACCTTCCGGTGTTTCTATCGTACATAAACGGCCGTAGTGGCTGTAGTGAACGTCACGAACCTCGAAACCGGCGCGCTCGCGGCTAAGACCACCAGGTCCTAAGGCCGATACACGACGCTTGTTGGTGATTTCTGCCAGCGGGTTAGTTTGGTCAAGGAACTGAGACAACTGTGAAGTACCAAAGAATGAGTTGATAACAGAAGAAAGTGTTCTTGCGTTAATCAAATCAACCGGGGTAAACACTTCATTATCGCGCACGTTCATACGCTCGCGGATGGTGCGGGCCATACGGGCTAAACCTACTCCGAATTGAGAGTAAAGTTGCTCGCCAACTGTACGAACACGACGGTTACTCAAGTGGTCAATGTCATCTATTTCAGCGCGCTGGTTGCTAAGCGCTACCAGGTACTTAACGATGTGTATGATGTCGGTTTTGGTAAGAACACGAGTGTTCATGTCAATATCCAAACCTAATTTCTTGTTGATTTTGTAACGGCCTACTTCGCCAAGGTCGTAACGCTTATCGCTGAAGAACAACTTCTCGATAATGCCACGGGCAGTTTCCTCATCAGGTGGTTCGCTACCGCGCAGTTGCTTATAGATGTGGTTCAACGCCTCAATCTCAGAGTTTGAAGTATCCTTATGAAGCGTGTTGAAGATGATAGAGAAATCGGCAGTCTGATTTTCTTTATGAACGAAGATGCTCTTAGCACCGCTGTCCACAATCAGGTTAATGTTCTCTTCGTTAATAACGATATCGCGCTCTAAAAGCACTTCGTTACGCTCGATAGAAACCACTTCACCGGTATCTTCATCCACGAAATCTTCCATCCATGTTTTAAGAACCCTTGCAGCCAGTTTACGGCCGATAGCCTTTTCAGCGTCTTTCTTGGTTTTCAGAGAAATCTCGTCGGCCAATTCAAACAGGGTCAAAATATCTTTATCAGTATCGTAGCCTACAGCGCGCAGAAGCATAGTTACAGGGAACTTCTTCTTACGGTCGATATACGCATACATTACGTTGTTGATGTCGGTAGCAAATTCCATCCATGCGCCTTTGAAAGGAATTACACGGGCAGAATAGATCTTGGTGCCGTTAGGGTGGAACGACTGGCCGAAGAACACACCAGGGCTACGGTGAAGCTGAGAAACGATAACACGCTCAGCGCCGTTGATGATGAATGTTCCTTTCGGAGTCATGTAAGGGATGTTACCCAAAAACACGTCCTGCACGATGGTTTTGAAATCGATGTGTTCAGGATCGTTACAGCTAAGCTTAAGCTTGGCTTTTAAAGGCACGCAGTATGTTAAACCACGCTCAATACATTCTTCAATGGTGTAGCGTGGAGGATCTACGAAATAGTCAATAAATTCAAGAGTGAATATGCCGCGGGTGTCAGAGATGGGGAAGTTCTCCATAAATACGGAGTACAGGCCTTCTTTGCTGCGGTTTTCGGGAGTTGTTTCAAGTTGAACGAACTCTTTGTAAGTACTTAACTGAATGTCGAGCAGGTCGGGTTGTTCATCGGGTAATTTGATTTTACCGAAGTTAACACGCTCGGCGCTTTTCCTTAGGATTTCTGCCATGGCTAATCAATTATGCAGTTAAAAAATTTCTTCCCCAGTATCAAATGAAAAATGCCGGGTATTTAATCTTCAATTTCTAAAGACGAATACCGCGGTAAGTCACTTTACAACAAGATATTTTGGAGCCGGTTTTGCAAAACGGACGGCAAAGATAGCTTTTGAAGCCCTATTTGACAAGGTTTGGGCGCAATTTTTGGTACGGGAGTTGCTTAATTTAAAATGTCTATTGAAAATCAGTCGTTTACACCAAAAATATCCTTTGTTTTATTTAACAAATGACGGATTCTTGCAAAATAGGGCAGTAAAAGAAGTACACAAGATATGAACAGAGGAGTAGAGTGCGGGGTGTTGAATGTAGAGTGCAGAATAAATGGAGCCTAACTACCCGTTCTGAACTTCTCTATGCGTTCAAACAACCAGCTTGAGGCGGGGCTGGCAGCGCAGTAAAACAGCGCAAGCGGTACAAAACAGAACAATCCCCTTTTGAAGGAGCTTTCCATTAAGGAATACATTGGCGAGTTCTGGGCTTTTTCATCGATAAGGTAAAACACGAGGAAGTAGAGAAAGAAGGAGCCCAATGTGAACGCCAACACTGAAAAGTTTTTATTGAAGTATTCTTTAATACCTATTTTGAATATAAAAGCAAGGTTAACGAGCAGTATTATTACGAAAAGAATAAATACAATGCCGAATAACTGGCCGCCATCTATACCCTGGCTATGTATACCGTTAGGCAGTGTAGCCTGGTACTGTCCGCCGAATAAAAAAGCCTTTACATAGTTGCCCATCAGGCTTAAACGTTCGCCATTAATACCTATAGCTGTATTTAAACGTGCACCTTGTGTTGAGGCCAGTTTTACTTTTACATACAGTGTCCAGATAAGGAAAGGTGCTACGGCAAAAGTTCCGTAAGCAAGCAACTGCTTCCAGTTTTTATTGCGTAGGAAATCAACCCCCACAATCAATAATGCAGCAGCGGTAAATACAACGGTATCGCTGCGCACCCAAATAACAAAAGCCATTAGTATGGCGCCAATCCAAAAATATTTTTTGTCGCGTTTATCCAACCATAAAATAGTAGCCAGCGCAGCAGGACCTACATAAGCGGTTGTTGGCAGGTTACCTAAAGAAAGGGCTGCGTGCGAAAACAACTCCGGTGTTATCATTAGTAACAGCGTAAATAAGGATGCGGCAGTAGCATCAACATAGCGGCGTAAAAGCCCGTAAAAGCTGGTTAGCAACGAAAGGAAAAACAGCGTGGTTGCAATTTTAGGGATGATAGCCCCGAAGATGTAAACGTATGCAAAACTGCCATGGAACAATGGCGGATAAATACCACCGGCACCTTCCAAATTGTATTGAAACAGGCTTATTTTAAGCTTGCCTTCCAAGGCCATTATTTTGCCCAGTTTATCGAATGAGCCAATGGCATCATGGTCAGCAGGTGGCCAAAACAGGTTTTTTACGGTGATGGCGTAAAACAGGTAAGCAGCAAAACAAAGTATAGCAAGGGCAGCCAGGTTTATATCCTTATAGCTGAATGTAGGTGCCTTAAACTCATCTTTAAACGCCAACAGATTTTTGTAGTTGGCAGCCAGTAAGCCCATTATAGCCACCAGGTTAACACCTATTAATGCGCCCTGCGAATACTTAATTCCAACAATATCAAACAAAAAAAGAAAAACGGTTTCCAAGCCCATACCGATGAGGAAGGAAAAACCAATCCACTCCGCCAGCGAGTATTTGCGGCTTATAAGCTGCATTACCGCTATACCCAACAAGTAACAAAGTAAAATACCTACTGCCAGCATGTTATTGTATTTGCGGTTGACCGGTTAAGGAATCGGTTTGCATGCCCGGTGGTGGCGCATTGTACGGCAATACAGCTTCGGTAGGGCGTTGATTAAGCGGCACATTGTACTTCAGCTTATCGTAACCTTTGCCTTCAATTATTACAATATGCGTTATGCGCTTTGCTAAATCGGGGTGTTCATTCTCTCTGCCAATTGCCAAACAAAGGCGGGGGTAAAGAAAATACTCCATCCACTCGGGGTCATAAATAAAGTTCCACTTGCCGTTATTAGAAACTGCTGCATCGCCTTCGGGCAAAAGTATAACAGCGTTTTCGGGCGTATTGGCCTTTATGTATTCAATAAAGGTATACAGGCCTATCTTACGTTTCAACTTGGCCTGCAATAAAGATTGCGGGGTAGAATCCTCTCCATTGCGGTGAATCTCTTCCTTAACGCTCTCCAGGTTTTTCATATTGGCGATGGCAAGGTCATTAATTGCCCAGTTGTAACCACGGGTAATGCTCTTGATAAAACCGGTGTCGCCTTGCACCTCGGCCTGCAAAGGCATAATGCGGTCGTATAAATTTCGTAGTTGAGGATCTTGCGGGTTAGTGGCCCGTATGGCATAAAACTGCTCGGTAAGCTGGCTTAGTTCGCGTTCCTTACTAAAAAGGCTATTAAAGATAAAGTAGATTACCAGCACACCAGCCATCACTGCAAGGTTGCGAAGCATAAAACCACCAAAACCGCTCGCTTGCGTTTCAGCCGGCTTTTTAACCTGCGGTTTAGATACGGGTTGTTGTTTCTGTTGCTTGGCCACTGCGCCCAAATATATTTAAAATCGGGTGTTTAAGTATTAAAGTGTTAAGGTGCCGAATGTTGAAACACCGCAGATGTAGTTACTCAATAATTTAAAAGACAAGCAACAGAACATTACTGCGCCAACACATTGTAGCTAGCTGATAAAACGGAATTTAACAAGCACCCAAAGCGCTTTAACGCCATCGCGCCAGTTCATTTTTTTGCCCTCGGCAAAGCTGCGTGGGTAATAGTTCATGGGCAGCTCCTTTATTTTATACCCCATTTTGCTAACCTTGGCGGTAACCTCGGGGCAAAACTCAAAGCGGTCGTAAGTAAGTGGTATTTGCTTTAACACATCGGCCCTGAAAACCTTGTAACAGGTAGCCTCGTCGGTAATGTTTTGCCAGTACAAAAAGTTAACCACCCAGCTTAAAAAGCGGGCACCAAATTTATAGGCAAAGTACAAACTCTTCTCGGTACGGTTAAGGTAACGCGAGCCATACACCACAGCAGCTTCTCCTTTTTTAATAGGTTCAGTTAATGCTACAAAATCGTTAGGGTCAGTTTCCAGGTCACCATCCTGTATAGAAATGATTTCGCCGGTGGTATAGGGTATGCCGGTACGTATAGCGCCGGTTTTACCTTTGTTCTTTTCGTGGTAGTACACTTTAATGCCGGGCTTACCTTCGTACTCTTTTAAAATATCGCGGGTGCCATCGGTTGAGGCATCATCTACAATAACCAGTTCCTTATCAATAGGCACGGCCATTACCTTCGCTATTATCTCGCGTATAGTCTTTTTTTCGTTAAAAACAGGCATTATAACCGATAGCTTCACCGTCCTGAAATTGAGGGGGCAAACCTAACAGAATTTCGCGAATACCTAAACGACAAAGGGCTGCCATAAGCAGCCCTTTGAACTATTGAGGGTAGTAATAATTACTTACTGATTACAAGTTTCTTGCTGTGCACATCGTTGTTAGATGTAACAACAGCGGTGTATGTGCCTGACGCCAGCATGTTCAGGTCAAAGGCAATCTGGTTGGTGCCCTTGCTCAGGCCATGCTGCTCACTCAATACCTTCTCGCCAATTATGTTGTATAGCTCTACGGTTATCTCCTGCTCAGAACCTGAGGTTATTATCAGGTTGGTTGCCTGGCTGGTTGGGTTCGGAACAAAGTCCATTACTTCAAAGCTGGCTGAGTTGTTGATGATAGCGCTCACTACATCGGTGTATTCAAACTGGCCGTCGTTATCTACCTGCTGTAAGCGGTAGTAGTAACGCACACCGTTGTTTACATTAATGTCGTTGTAGCTGTAGTTCTGCTGTATGGTGGTATTGTTGTGGCCGTCTACCCACGCTATCTGCGTAAAGTTTACACCATCAACACTGCGCTCAATCCAGAAACCGTGGTTGTTAATCTCAAGTGCAGTTGCCCACTTTAACTGTATGTACGAGTTGTCTATAGCGTTGGCTTCGAAGTAGATCATTTCTACAGGAAGGGCCTGCGCCTGCTTAGAGCCATACATCCAGAATTCGCTGAAGCGATCTACATTCATCTGCACATAGTGGTGGTTCTGGCCTGAGGTAAACAGGGTGCTGAAGCCGTTTGCCGATTTGGTCAGCGGGCCATCCGGTGTGCCGTAGCCATTTGCGTCGCCATATACCTTGTAAACGCCGGATACGTTGTTGTTGGAGTAGTCGTTATCCTCGTTAGGGCCGCTATACTTGGTTACATACAGCTCGCTTAATGAGTTAATGTCGTCATTCTCGCTGCAACTGTTGTTAGGTATGTTGTTGCCGGTAGAGGCCGTAATTAAGCTTTGTAATTCAGCATCGCTGAAGTATAATCTTACACCTACGTTGCTTGGGAATACAGCCGGGTAAGCGTAATTTGAGGAGGTCATCACAAAGTGACGTTTCATAGCCTTAAGGTCAGTAAATGCCTGGCAGTTAGGTTGTGTTACTGAAGGGAATACTGAAGTTTCTGAACCATCGCGGTAAACGGTAACATTCACTAATCCTAAATCAACTGAGCCGGCCTGTATAGACAGGATAGCATCGTTGTTGTTATCGCGGAAGGTTAACCACTTGTTCAAGGCCTGGTCGTAGCAATCTACTGTTTTGCTACCTGTAGTTGAGGTAAACGGAATATCAGTAGGGTGGCCTGAAGGTGCAGTTGGAGTAACAGTTGCTGTGCAACCGATATTATCAGTTACAGTATAAGATGTGCTGCTGCCTGCTAATTGTTCATATACTTTTTGGGTGCCTGATACATTGCCTACAGGAGTGCCCGAGAAGGTATAAGGTGGTGTACCTGCGCTGCCGGTCACCATTACATAGTAGTAATCGCTGCCGCCTGCATTCATACAATCATCAAAGGCATACGAGGCTGACATAGCCGTGTTATAGGTTACATCAGTGTTATCGCTGTTGGTAGCGCAAGGGCCGTTACCTACAGTCCAGGTATAAGTATATGTGCCCAGGCTACTTACTGTAGTAGTAGAGGTAGGGCTTGAAGGTGTATTGAAGGTTGTAGAACCCGGGCCTGCAAACTGCGTCCATGTTCCTGAACCGTATGTTGGAGCTACACCTTGTAAGGTTGTACCCAAACCGCAACCGTTAGTAACGTTAGGGCCTGCGTTAGCAGTAGATGGCAGGTGGTAAACATCAATATCCTGTTTAGGGGCTGCACATGCGCTGCCGGTAACCGTGTAGGTCATGGTATTGGTGCTCATGTTACCTACAGGGGTTGGCGCGGTAAACGTTGTGCCCGATACACAGGCGCCGCAATCACCCGTCCAGGTGCCGGGGCCGATGTCAGCCGTTAATGTTCTGGTGCTGCCTTCGCACATAGCTGCTGCTGATGAAGTGATATTGGCATTGTTCCATACGGTTATGTTGCCGTTAGCGCTACATGCACCGTTGGTGCCGGTTATGGTTATTGTACTGCTTGCGGTTGGTGCCGTTAAGTTAGCCGGTGAGTAAGATGATGATGTACCGCTGCCCGGTGAGAAGCTGCCTGAAGCTGCACTCCAGGTAACGTTTTTGGTGCTGCTTACTGAAGCCGTTGAGCTTTCGCAAACCGTTGACGGTATAGTTAATACCGGCTGGGCATATACGGTAATGTTTTGTGTGGCTGCATTACATGCACTGCCTATAACAGCGTAGCTGATTGTATATGTAGCCGAGTTACCTGATGGTACCGGGGCCGTAAAGATGTTGCCTGATACACAACCGCCGCAAGTAGCACTCCAGAAGCCGGGGCCAATGGAAGCGTTAAGCGTTCTTGTTTGGCCTTCGCACATGTCGGCGGCCGAAGAAGTTATGGATGCGTTCTGGTAAACAGTAATTACCTGTTGATCCTGACAGCCTGAACCGCTGCTGGCAGTTATAATATAGTTAGCCGAAGTGCCGCCGGGGTTTGGTGCTGTAAATATGTAGTTGGTGCCATTGAAAGTTACCCCGGTGCCGGTAAAGGTTGTTCCGTTAACGTCGGCAGTTAAGGTTCTAACATCGCCCTGGCACATGCTGGCATTGCTTGAGGTAATAGATGGCTTATTATAAACGGTAATATTATAGTTAGTAACACAAGCGCCGTTTGTTACAACTATGCTACCTGAGGCGCTTTGGGTAGGAGTAGCAATGTTTGCGGGTATAAACAAACCGCTTGAGTTAATTGAACCAAGAGTACCCGGTGTTACACTCCAGTTGGTGCTGCCTACGTTGTTGTTATAGGTTACACCGCCTGTTTGGTCGTCGCATACAGCGGTAGAACCTGAAATAACAGCCTGTGCTGAGTTAGTAAGGTCAACGTTATCAGAAGAAGAACATACGCCGTTAGTAAATGTCCATGTTAAAGTGGTTGTTCCGTTTGGCACTGAAGTAACAGTTGAAGTAGCAGAGCCTGGTGTAGTGATGGTTAAACCTGTGCAGCCAGAAAAACAAGTCCACAACTGTGTAGTGCCTGTTACGCCCGGAGCATTACCTGCCAGGGTAAAGGTGCTGCTAGCACACTGCGGAATATCACTGCCGGCATTAGCTGCCGTTGGGGCATTATCAACACGTATGGTGGCAGTAGGCGCACAGGTTCCATTTGTAGCAGTTAATACAACGTTTTGGTTTTGAGTTGGTGCGGCAACCGCAGGCGGATTAAACGTTAATGAGGTGCCCGGGTTGGTACCGGTATAACTGCCTGAACCTGCAGTCCAGGTAGCTGAAACATCAGCGCTAACTGCGGCTGTGCTGTTGTCACACACAGCAGTTGGAACAGTTAAAGTCGGGTTATTATCTACTCTTATAATTGCGGTAGGAGCACAAGCGCCGTTGGTACCGGTAATAGTTACGTTTTGGTTAACCGTTGGTGCAGCAACTGCAGGCGGGTTAAAAGTAACTGAAGTGCCGGGGTTAGTACCACTAAAAGTACCCGAACCGGCTGACCATGTTAAAGACACATCGCTGGACATAGCCGCAGTTGCATTATCGCACACCGCTGCAGGAACAGTAAGCGTTGGTAAATTATCAACACGAATAATTGCTGTAGGGGCGCAAGCACCGTTCGTTCCCGTAATGGTAACGTTCTGGTTAACGGTTGGTGGTGTAAGGTTAGCAGGGTTAAAAGTTACTGAAGTACCGGGGTTAGTGCCGGTAAATGAGCCAGAACCTGCTGTCCATGTTACTGATACATCGCTGCTTACTGCAGCAGTTGAATTATCACAAACTGTTGCAGGTACGGTTAAGGTAGGCAGGTTGTAAACAGTGGTAGCGGCAGTTGGTGCACATACGCCGTTTGTTACTGTTATGGTAACACCCTGGCTGGCTGTAGGCGGCGTTATGCCTGCCGGATTATAAGTTAGTGAAGTACCAGGGTTAGTGCCCGTAAATGAGCCGGTGGTGGCTGTCCATGTTCCTGATACATCGCTGGATACTGCCATTGTTGCGTTATCACATACAGAAGCCGGAACGGTAAGCGCCGGACGATTATCAACGCGAATAACTGATGACGGCGCACAAGCTCCGTTGGTACCGGTTATAGTTACGTTTTG
>CAZUHU010000106.1:0-12781 GCA_964620645.1 uncultured Chitinophaga sp. | reverse complement strand
TTTGTAAAATGGTGTTTTGACCAAGCCGGTATTCCTACCACAATAAATGGCTGGGCCGCAAGTGCCCATAACAAAAGCAACCTGGTTTGGTTTAAACAAAAACTGATTAAAGAGCCTCGCGCAGGCGACACCTTTACTTTATATAGCGCTACGCTTAAACGCATTTCGCATACCGGTTTTTTCCATCAAAGGATAAACGAAGCCCTTTACATAAGTGTAGAGGGCAATACCAATGCCGGGGGCAGCCGAGATGGCGACGGTGTTTACATGCGCAAGCGTTCTTTTCACTCAACTTACTCAATAAGCAGATGGACCGAAAATTGAAGCCCCGTTACTTTTATTACTCTATTCTGGCCAACGGGGTGCTGCTACCAACAACAGTTGGGCTACTTTGGCTCTGGTTAACGAAACAATGTTATCCCTGCTTTGAAAATAGCACCCCCATCGTAAAAGTAGACACCATTTACCCCGCCGATGCGAAGCTAAAGCCGGTGGCGTTTAGGAAACCTCTCTCTTACAGGTCATTCCCTAAGCCTAAAGCAGTTGAAGAATATCCAGCAGGCATTACTGCTAAAACGGAAGATCATCCTTCAGCATGCGATAGCATTATTATGTATGCTGATACCATCGAACGTACCGGAGATTTCAAAGCCGTTATTGTTGACACTCTTGTAAACAACAGCATTGTAGGCAGAAGTGTTTGGTGGGTGAATCTTAAACCGCTTATCAGGGAAACGGTAACCATACCGCCTAAAGAAAAGCCGCGGTTTTATATTGGCGCAAGCGTAAAAATACCCGGGACTCGCGGTGGTAGCTGGGGCCTGGGGCCATCTGCAGTAGCAACTATACCTAATACAGGGGCAGTAGGCTACTCCTATGATGTGCTGGGCAACTGCCACAGCCTAACGTTTATGGCATTAATAAAACTGAAACGCTAACCGGCCATTTCTTTGCCAAAATTATTTTTGTTTTTCCTTTTGCTTTTATATATCTTTCCCGTGTCGATGTTTTGGACCATTGATATTAGCAAAATTTCAATTTAACCCCTGATGCCCCAAACCTTTACGTCTTTTATAAAAGCGAAGTTTGTTTGCATTCTGCTTATTGCGTGCACAGCTCCCGTTGTTGCTCAGCAAACCTTCCAAAAGTCTATTGGTTCCTCAGGTTTTGAAAAAGGTAGTGCCCTAAAGCTGTTACCGGGTCAGGGTTTTATTATCGGTGGAGAAACAGAAAGCTACGGATTGGATGAAAGAGATATGCTGCTGTTGCGCACGGACACTAATGGCAACGTATTATGGAGCAAAAGTTATGGTGGTGCTGAGAGGGAAACCGTTAATGATGTATTACAGTTGCCTGATGGCGGTTTTATGATGACCGCCGAGAAATATCAGCCGCATAAGCAGGAAGGGGAAAACCTCACGCTACTTAAAACGGATGATAAAGGTAACCTGGTATGGAAGAAGATATACGATGAAGGCGGTAACGAAACAGAGGGCTTCAGCATGCAGCAAACGCCGGAGAAGAATTACATTATAGCCGGTATGGTTAAAAATATGACCATGATCTCTGATGCCTTTTTTAGCATGAGTGCGGAGGATCAGGGAATGTATTTACTAAAAGTAGATGCCAACGGAAATAAACTTTGGTCGCGCAGGTTTGATTATGGTGCAGATAATGTTTCTTCCACAGGCACATCAGTATTGGTTGCAGCAGATGGAACTTATATGGTAACCGGCAACATAGCCAAGCAGGGTAAAACCGACAAGAAGATTGAACGCCCGGCGCAAAACGTTAACATGGCTGACGTGCGCAACATGTTTTTGGCCAAAGTAAAACCCAATGGAAACCTGCAATGGGCTAAGGAATACAGCGCCAACAGCATAACCATGGGCTACAATATAATAGAGCAAAAAGGCGGGGGATTTTTAGTGGCAGGCAATACCAACGTTACGGCTACCAACATGGATATTTTTTTGATGAGCCTTGGGGCCGATGGCAGCATACTGTGGTCTAAAACCTATGGCGGGCAAAAATTTGAATCTGTGGCGGATGTGGTGCAAACACCGGATGGCGGTTTTGTGGTCAGCGGCCTTACGCAGGGTTTGGGCAACGGCTCGCTGGATGCCCTGGTTTTTAAAGTTGATGCTAAGGGCAACATTGTTTGGAGCAAATGTTTTGGAACGAAGAATGAAGAGATGCCCTCTAAACTGGCATTAACACCAAGCGGTATTGTTTTGCTGGGCGCCACCGCTGGGCCAAAAAGCCAAAGCTTTGACGTAATGCTGGTAAAAATAGATTGGAATGGTAACAGTGCCTGTTTTGGCACCAGCGTAACTTTAACCGGCGCAAACCTGAACGCTACAATGCAAAAAGCGGACAAGGCAAAAATGACTGAAGTGGAACAAGGAATAATGCCCCCTAATATGGCTAAGCCCGATGTGGGCAATGTGAAGGAGAACAAGCGGGAAACGAAGACGGTGAGTTTGTGCGATTAACAACCGGTAGCAATATCGGCACACTATAAATAAAACACTGCGCGTGAAAACAGCGGCCTTCAAACTGTTGTTTGTTTTTTTACTGCTTGGCACTATAGGCATGCAAAAACTGCAGGCCAATGGTTGCACAGGCTCTTGGTTTCAAATGCAGTATTCCCCCTGGTGTAATTGCTGGCAGGTGTGCGGTAACTACATTAGCGATTGTGATGAAATAGTAAGCATAAGCTGGAACTTTGGTGATGGCACCACAGCCACCGGCGAAAGCCCCTGCCACACTTTCCCCGGGCCGGGCACCTATACCGTTACCATGACCATTGTGGCCTATTGCCACAACTCTTTCTTTAACTTGTTTACCACTACATGTAATATAACGCAGCAGGTAACGGTTACAGCTAACCAAAGTCCGCTGCAAGCCAACTTTGCTACCGATACGGTTTGCCTTGGCGCAGGCACGCAGTTTACCAATACCACCGTTTCGCCATCGGGCAGTAATACCTACCAATGGATATGGCCCGACGGAACCGTTGGTAGCGGACCAAGCCCCACATTTACGTTTGACAGTTGCGGTGCTTATGATGTTACATTAATTGTAAGCAATACAACGCCATGTTGCTCCATACCCGGCCACGATACTATAACCAAACGCGTTTATATTGATTGCCCTCCTTTTGCCGAATCAAACAACCTTGGGGATAACGACCCTTATATACAGGAGAGCGATGCCTTCCTTTCGGTAACCTCAGGCACATGCGCTGGCGATACCACCCACTTTTTGATAAACACCAACGGGCCTATTGATAGCTGGTTGTTTGTTTTTCCTGACAGCACTACCAGCACTGCCCCTAACCCCACTTATGTTTATACGGCCTGTCCGCCGGCGGTTGATTATACGTACGTAAACATCAATACCAACCGCGGTTGCACAGCTATTATCGATTCCGTTACAGGTATATTCTGCCCAAGCAATATTAACCTGAGCGCTACTACCACTTTGTGTACCGGGCAATGTAGTGGCACTGCAACGGTTAGCCTTGGTGGCGGAACACCACCCTATACCGTACAGTGGAGCGACCCCGGCAGTCAAACTACGTTAACGGCAACCGGACTTTGCCCGCCGGGCCCTTATAATGTAACTGTTACTGACGGCAACGGATGCACCGCTACGCCAAACCAGGGCGTAGTAGTGCCTGATTTTCCCGATCCATTTGTTGGCACCGTAACCGTGTTGGGCAATGTATTATGCTATGGCTTTGTGGGTGGTTCAGCCTCATTGCAAATGACGGGTGGCACTCCGCCGTATCAATACATATGGCCCGATGGCACTACCGGTTCTGCCGTAATTAATTTGCCGGGCGGCACCAACTACGTTACCGGTACCGATGCGCACGGCTGCACCTTCACCACTCCTTTTGTAATTAACCAGCCCCCACCCATTACCGCTACTTTTAATATTGTGAATGCCTCATGCGGGGTTTGTAATGGCACAGCAACAGCCACTGCATCGGGTGGGCAAAACAGCGGCTACTATTATTACTGGCAAACGGTGCCTCCGCAAACAGGGCAAACCGCGCACAACTTATGTGCGGGTGTTTATACCGTTATTATAGAAGATGCCACCGTAAGCGGTTGCCAGGATACCTTCTCGGTAAGTATAAACGAAAATGGCTCGCAGGCTATAACAGCCTCCTCAACAAATGCCACCTGCTCCAACATCTGTAACGGTAGCGGCACCGTAAACTTTACAGGCGGTTGCCTTAATGCACCTTGCAGCGTACAGTGGTTAGATTCTACCGGTGTGCCTATACCCGGCCAAACAAACGCCACAGCCAATAACCTGTGCGAAGGAAATTATATAGTAGAAGTTACTAATGGATTAGGGTGCCATTCATTTGCCAACATAAGCGTTGGGGTGCCTAACCCTATTATACCTAATACCAGTTCAACGGCTAACAGTTGCGGGGCCAACTGTTCGGGCACTGCAACCGTTACCGCAGCCGGTGGTAACCCGCCTTACACTTACCAATGGTACGATGCAGCCAATACGGCATTGCCCGGCCAAACCAATGCCATGGCCACTAATTTATGTGGCGGTACATATCATGTAAGCGTTACCGACCAACAGGGATGCATAGTAAGCGACAACGCACTTGTATTAAGCAGCCTGATGACGGCCAGCGCTACAGCTACCGATGTGCGCTGTAACGGCGATTGCAGCGGTATAATTACTGCTGCCGTGCAATGGGGCATACAACCCTATACTTTTACCGTTAAAGATTTAAGCAATGTAACCGTAGCCACAAGCAACAGCCCTGTTATTGCTAACCTTTGCGCAGGTAGCTACAACTTGTTAGTGAGCGACTCAGCAGGCTGCACGCTTACCTTACCGGTTACCATTAACCAGCCGGCGCCTTTAAACTTAAACCCAACGGCCAACTCGCCATTGTGCTATGGCAATTGCAATGGCAGTGTTGCTGTTTTAGTAACAGGGGGAACTGCACCTTATACCTACGATTGGCGCAACAGTAATGGTGTACTAATAGGCACGGTGCCATCTATCAGTAGTTTATGTGCCGATAATTATGCTGTTAAAGTAGTAGATACCAACGGCTGCGTATTCCCTTATATACCGGTAGTATTAACGCAGCCTGCCCCGCTTGACGATAGCATGCAGATTATTGACCCTTACTGCACCGCAGGTTTAGGCAGCATAAACCTTAGCCCTTATGGCGGTACAGCACCGTATAGCTTTAATTGGAGTAACAATGCCACTACTGAGGATATAAGCAACCTTTCTTCAGGCACTTATGCCGTAACCATTACAGATGTAAACAACTGCATTACTTACGATACTGCGGTATTTGTGCAGTTGCCTCTATTAACTGAAAGTATACATGCCACCTTATACCACGGCTACCACTTTAAGTGCAGCGATAACACCGATGGAGAAGTAATAGTTGATGTGGCCGGAGGCCTGCCGCCTTATACCTATTTATGGAATGACTCTGCCGCATCAACGGTAGATTCTATTTATGGTTTACCACCCGGCACCTACACCGTAACCGTTACTGATGCACAGGGCTGTGTGCGTGTGGATAGCATACCGCTTAACCTGGTACCGCCTCCATTCAGCTTAACCAACCTGCATAACGATGTATTGTGCAATGGCGATAGCAGTGGCGCTATAAGCCTGGTACCACAAGGTGGTGTGCCGCCTTACGTTTACTACTGGCTGCACGATACCAGCCTTGTAAATACTCCGCTTACCAATATCGGGCCGGGGCAATACATTGCTATTTGTTTCGATTCTATTTTCTGCCTGCGCAGCGATACCATTGATATTACAGAACCGCCGCTATTGACCGTATCGCACAGCATTACCAATGTTACCTGCAACGGTGGTAATGACGGGGCGGTTGATATTACCCCCGCGGGCGGTATTACCCCATATGGTTTTAACTGGAACAATGGGCAATTTACTACCGAAGACATAAGCGGAGTAACTGCCGGCACTTACATTGTAAATATACTTGACAGCAACAATTGCCTGCTGGCCGATACAGCTTTGATAACGGAGCCCGCTGCAATACAAACTTCGCTGGCAGTTACAGGCATTGTTTGCAATGGCGATAGTAACGGCGCTATTGACTTAACTGTAAACGGTGGGCAAGGCAACTTAAGCTATGACTGGAACAACGGCCAGTTCAATACGCAGGATCTGCAAAATATACCGGCCGGTATTTATTCTGTTACTGTAACTGATGCTGCTAATTGCAGCGCCACCAATAGCGCTACGCTTAATGACCCACCCGTATTTACATTAAGCGAAACACACCAGGATATACTATGTGCAGGCGCTAACAGCGGCAGTATAACTATTACTACCGGCGGAGGCGTATTGCCACATACCTACTATTGGCAGCACGACACTACCATTATCAATACCGGGCTGAACGGAGTAGCAGGCGGCACTTATATTGTAATAGCCCGCGACAGCAACGGCTGTCAGCTAAGTGATACCATTACCTTAGCTGAGCCTGCTGCCATACAAATCAGCAAAGTGGTTACCGATATTAACTGCTTTGGGGCAGGTAACGGCACAGTTAACCTTACAGTTAATGGCGGGGTGCAGCCCTACACCTTTAACTGGAACAATAACCAGTTTGTAACGGAGGATATAAGCGGCCTTAGCGCAGGGCAGTATATCGTTGTAGTTACCGATTCCAATAATTGTATTAAGCGCGATACCTCTACTATTAAAGAACCTCTTGCACTTGCAACAAATATTGACCCGCAGAACATCAGTTGTTTTGGAGGCAACGATGGCAGCCTGGACCTTACTGTAACCGGCGGCACTATACCTTATGGTTATAATTGGAATAACGGACAATTCAATACGCAAGACCTGCAAAACGTACCTGCGGGAACCTACTCTGTTTTGGTAAGCGATAGCAATAACTGCACCGCAACTGATGCCGCTACCCTTAGCCAGCCAAACCTGATAAGCGGCAGCCGCCCGGTAAGTATTTGTGCAGGTGATAGCTTCTTTACGCAGGGCGCTTACCAGACCACTGCAGGCGCTTATGTTGATACCCTTACTGCACCTAATGGCTGCGATAGTGTGTTGACCACCAACCTCTCTTTTGTAAACGGATTCAGCTCGCAGTTTCAGGAAACGGTTTGCTACGGCTACGGATTTTGGTTTAACGGCACTTACTACATGCTGCCCGGCAGCTATACCGACACCCTTAAAGCCAAAGGCGGTTGCGATAGCGTAGTAACCCTTAACCTTAATGTATTGCAGGATATAAACGCTTATGCCGACCCCGACCATGCCAATATTTTATTAGGCGATACGGTGGGCATCAACATTTACACCGGTGGCCCATCGCAGATAGTGAGTTACACCTGGTTGCCGCCAAGCGGTTTAGATTGTAACAACTGTGCGACAGTAGTAGCATCGCCGGCAGGTGATATACGCTACCGTGTAATTGTGGTGGACACTAACGGTTGCAGTGATACGGTTATTGTTCCGATATCCGTACACGGGCCGGTGCTGTATATACCAAACGTGTTTACCCCTAACGGCGATGGCAACAACGACTTCTTTGAAATTTTCGGTGACTTAAACGCGCTGCGCTTTTTAGAAGTTAAAGTGTTTGACCGCTGGGGCGAAAAAGTATTTGAAAGCAACGACCTGCACTTTAAGTGGGATGGCACCTTTAAAGGCAAAGCCATGATGCCTGCCGTGTTTGTTTACATTGTAAAGGCCACTTTTGCCGATGGCAAACCGCAGCAGTTATACAAAGGCAGCGTTACATTAATGAAGTAAGCCTTTAAAGGTATTCGAACTTCCAGTCAGTCATTACACGTATACCAAATAATCCATCTTTAAAGGTTTAGGTAACTACATCAGTACCTATCATTTGGTCCCGGTCAAGAAATGCCCTTATGCCAAAATAAGGCTCATAGGCCCCACCGGGCAATTCAAGTAGGGTGGTTGATGTGCTGCCGCGCTTGCTGTGTTCCTGAACTAAAGTATAGGAATAGGTTTCTGTAGCCGGATTTCGGCTAAAAACAAAATTAAAGGTTAAGAACAAACTAAGGCACAATGGCGAAAGACAAAACGATACAAAGATATTTCTGAATTGCCGATGCCCAACCATCCAAACCCGCAGCAAACCAAAAGGTACTACCATTAACAGCAGATAAAGTTGCAACAGCAGGCTTAGGGGTATAAGCGTTTGAAAACCTATTTTTAGCAGGGCAAACAGGTTAAACAGGGTAACAAGAATTACCGGCACCCAGCGCGAGGCAGAAACAATTTGCAGGGCCTTTTTTAGGGCGCTTAATTCCATATTGCTGTTACCCTTAGTAAGTGCAACAGCCAAACGAACACTTACAAATGTTGCTATAGCCCCAACTGCAAAACCTATAATACCAAGATACACGGTAAGCAAAAACGAAAACAGTAACAGAAATGCAGTAACGGTTGCCAGGTAGAAAAAGCCCGCTATGGTTCCCAAAGCATCATCAGTGCCATAGTAATCGCTCTTTACAAAATCGCGGTACTGCATATTGGCATAGTACGCCGCGCGCCTGCGGCTTGCCTCCTGCTGCGCGTTGTTTTGTTCAGCCTCATTGGTGTATGTATAAGCATAGTCGGCACTTTTAGCACCGGGGTTATCCATCAGGTATTCGTAAGCCTCCGTAAGCAACACAAAATCGGCATGCGCGTTAGGGCTTTTGTTTTTATCGGGGTGCAGCAGTTTAGCCTTACGGCGATAGGCAGCCTTAATTTCAGCAGGGCTCGCGCCCTCCTTAACTTCTAAAATGCGGTAGTAGTCGGAAATAAAAGCCATAGGTTGCCTGTGGTGCCGCTGTTGCGCTTATTTAATGTTAGCATTCAACCAGGCAGTATCCTCAGCCCGGCGGGTATATTGCCAACGCAGGGTAGGGTCCATAAATTGTTCTACATACAGCATACCGGCACTATCTATGGCTATTTCATCGTAGTAGTGCAACACCGCCATAAGGCGTTGCCGGTGTGCAGGCGTTAATAAGGCGCTATCTGTTTTAAAGTTACCCTCTTCTCTCTTTAGCGGTTGGTAAGGTGCAAGTATAACCCCATCGGCCCTGGCAGCATGCCACACCCTGTTGAACAAGCCCGTATCGGCAATGGTAAACGTATGTCCATCGTAAGTGCTTAAAAAGCTACCATGGGCGCGGTATTCCGCATGCAGGCCCTTCTCATCCATTACCGCTACAAAAAATTGTGTAGATGTTTTTACCGGCGCTACAGGTTTGGCTTCGTTTAATTCCTTTATAAAGACGGCGCGTTCCGCCTCCGGAACCTCATAGTTTATCGTTTGCCCCACCTTACGTATGGTAACGCTGGTGTTACCGTTATCGTTAAAGATATACAGGCCCTGCGGAGGTGCAGGCTTTTTATCGTGCGTTTGGCAACCCATTACAAACAGTAGTGCCAATAGGGTAAAGTGTTTCATAATTTAAACGGAAAATAAATGAAATGGCCGTAATCCGCTTAACGCAGATTACGGCCTCAACCTTCACACACTAAGAACATTAGTTTGCCGATACCATTATATTAGGTTCGAAAACGATTTTTGATTTTATAGAGTTGGAGATAAGGCAGGCCGCTTCCGACTTTTGTAAGATGCGCTCTGCTCTTTCCCTGTCCTTTTCATTACCAATGGTAATAGATGGAATGAGCTTTACTTCGCTCATCATGTATTTGCCATCCACCACTTCTAACTTACCCAGAGCGCGGCTGTTAAAGCTGCTGAACTCCAGTTTTGAATTTTCGGCTATTGCCAAAAAAGTGGTCATTAAACAACTGTTTACCGCCGCGGTAAACAAATGCTCGGGGCTCCATATGCCTTCCATACCTTTAGGGAACTGGGGCGGGGTGGCTACTTCCCAGCTTTGGGGCAGCTCAGGCGAGGTCATCGTTCCTTTACGCTCAGCATTCCACTGCACATCAACCTCGTAATAGTGTTCGTTACTCATATACTTATATTATAAGTTGTTATCAATAATTCTTTTCAATTCGCCGGCAGGCACTACGCCACTCTGCTTCCACTTCACTTCGCCGTTTTTAAACAGGATAAGTGTAGGCACACCCCTAATGTTAAAGGATGCCGCCAATTGGGGATTGCGGTCCACATCAATTTTTATAATTGTTGCATTATCGCCTACCGAGGCTTTCAATTCCTGCAGTATTGGGGCCATCATTTTACAGGGGCCGCACCACTCTGCACTAAAATCAACCAATACGGGTTTATCGCTGTTAATCAGTTCGCCAAATGTTTGTTGTGCCATAACCTCTTATTTTATTTCCGTGTATTCCACTTCTTCTTCCATGGCTTTAGGGTTAACAGGCCCTGTTGCGCAGGACTGTGTACCACAGCAGCCTACATTTAATAAACCCTGTGCTGCAAAAAGCCCGCCTAAACCGGCCAGCCACGCATCGCCTAACTGCCAACCCTGCACCAGCACAGCGCCACCCACCACGGTACGGAAGACGCGCATGATGCTCCAGGGAGATAAAAGTTGATTTTTAACGTAGCTGAACATGCCGTTTTTCTATTTACCGTAAGCGCGCAGGTTGGTCCACGGGCCGGCGTTGTGCACGTTGGTAAAGCCCGCGCTTTTTAAAATACTTTTTGCTGAACCGCTGCGCATACCCGATGCACAACAGGTTAATATGGGTTGATTTTTATCCTTTACTTTTTTAGCAAAGGCCTGTATCTGATCAAGGGGCACATTTAACGAGCCGCTTACATGGCCGCCGGCATATTCGCCTTTGGTGCGCACATCCACAATCATAGCTCCCTGCTCAATTAACTGCCCGTAATCTACTGATGGGCCAAGGCCGAATAATTTTTTAATTGCGTCTATCATCTTTTCTCTTCCGTTTCAGTTAACAATAGCAGTTTACATCTAACCACGAGCCGCCGTTTACACAATCAACACCATGTTGCTTTAAAAAAGCAGTTGCCTGGCCGCTGCGGTTGCCCGATGCGCAACACAGCACAATATTCTTCATCTTCTTAAACTCTTCTATACGCGCAGGCACCTCCTGTAAAGGAATGTTGATACTGCCTGCCACATGGCCGCCTATAAACTCGCCGGGGCTGCGTACATCAATAATTGTTGCTTCTCCTTTCTTAATCAACGTTTCAATGCTTTCCATTTTTTATTCTTTTGGGTTTACAGATTCTTCTTTTTTAAACATGCTGAACAGCAGGCCACCCATAACAGCGCCATATAAAGTGCTGTTTAAGGCACTGGAAGTAATAGGGCAGGTACCGCTTGCACAACCCACATAGTACCAATATAACCACCCGGCGCCTGCGCCTATCACTCCGCCAATCATTTCCGGCTTAAACCGGCCCACAAACCTCAACACATGTTTCATTTTTTTCCAGCTTGCCTTAGTTCACGATGCAAATTTGCTTAGGTAGACGTTCCTGCAAGGGAACATTTGTTGGATAGGCATCGTTTTTAAGAACTCTTTAACAGCCCTACTTCTTTTTGCCCATAGTATTAAGGCCAAAAGGTAAATACAAAGGGCAAAAGCTAATGGTGCTGGTTAGGGCAAAAACTGCTGCCAACACTATTAAAACAATACCCAATACGCCGCTTATTACATTGGTAAAATACAGCGCTACGATTACTACAGCAATAACCAAACGGATGATGCGGTCTGCTGCTCCCATGTTCTTTTTCATATGTGTGATTTTACCTGCGAAGAAATGCCACCATCCACCAATGTTTGGGAACATTTGTCACATAAGGACGGCCGTTTCATATGATTGAAATCAGGTAAGTTGCCTATAGCAGCTCAATGGTGTTGCGGCCCAGCTTAACAATGCCTTTGGTTTCCATAGTGCGCAGCAGGCGGCTGATAGCCTCGCGGTGGGTGCGCAGTTCATCCGCAATTTGCTGGTGGGTAATGTATAAGGCGCGGGTGTTAAGGGCGCGGGTGCGTTCCTCCAGGTAATGCAGCAGTTGTGCATCCATATTATTAAAGGCAATAAGGTCAATAACCTGCAGCAACTCGTTAAAGCGGATGGCGTAGGTATTGTTTACAAACTCCTTCCACTCTTTATACTTAAACCACTCCTCAACCATTGCAGCGGGTATCATGGTTACTTCGGTATCGTCTTCGGCCACTGCTTTAATAACACTCTTTTTATTGGCCTGGCAGCAGTTTAACGACATGGCACAGGTTTGCCCGGGGTAGATGTGGTATAAAAAAATCTCGCTGCCTTCTGCGCCTTCGCGTATTACGCGTATGCTGCCTTTGGTAACAATAGGGGCAAATACTATAGTATCGCCGGGCCACATAATCACTTCATCATGCGCAAAGTTTTTGCGTCGCGCATTTTTTTCCAGTTCTGCTAAAAGCTGTGGGTCTTTAAAAGGGAGTTCCTGCATTACTTGCGGGTTTTAAAACCGTTGTTTAATGCAAACATAGGATTGAAAACGCAAACAAAAACTTTTTCGTACCACTTAAAGCCGTTGCGGCTCATACGTATGGTGCTAAAGTGAAATAACTCCCCCAGCAATGAGCCACCTATAGGTGTTACAATTATATCCTGTACGCTGGGTTGTTCCATACCGCCCTCCACTACATACTCCCACAACAAACTATGGCCCAGGCTAAACAACCCGCTTTGCCACCAGGTGGCACCCTGCGAGCGCAAGGCGTTGTAATAACAGGAACCCTGGTACGGATGCCCTACATAATTGATATACCAGGT
>CAZUHU010000105.1:0-13201 GCA_964620645.1 uncultured Chitinophaga sp. | reverse complement strand
CTATGAAAAAATCGGGTTACGCTATTACCCGCGATGATGCCAACAGCGTAATGGGCATGCCGAAACCGGCCGCTATCAGCCAATTGCTTAGCCGTAAATTCGGTATTAACGATATGCAGGCCTTAACTGAGAAGATACACCAGGCGTTTGTAGATGAAATGATTGAATTCTATAAAACGGATGCGGGGGTAAAGTCAAAACCAAATACTGAAGAAACTTTCAGGCAGTTAAAGGACATCGGCGTAAAGGTTGTTATAGATACCGGTTTTAGCAGAGATATTGCCAACGCTATAATTGAGCGTTTAAAGTGGAACGAAGAAGAGCTGATAGATTTTAGCGTAACAAGTGAT
This sequence comes from uncultured Chitinophaga sp., assembly GCA_964620645.1. Taxonomy (GTDB): domain Bacteria; phylum Bacteroidota; class Bacteroidia; order Chitinophagales; family LD1; genus Bog-950. The sequence continues at coordinate 12,851 of CAZUHU010000105.1, read as the reverse complement.
GAAGTAGCCAATGGCCGCCCTTACCCGGATATGGTGTTTCATGCCATGAAGCACATGAGCATAACTGATGCCGCTGAAGTGGCTAAGGTTGGAGATACCTCTTCAGATATGGAAGAGGGAACTACTGCCGGTTGTAAATATGTAATTGGCGTAACTACCGGCGCTTATTCGGCCGAGGAAATGAAAAATACCCGCCACACCCATTTGGTGGCTAACCTTAGTGAAATTATTCCCATTATTACTGAACAGTAAACCACGGTTGTGAATTTTCACTACTCCGATTTTAAAAAGGCGCTTGAGAAATCTCCGCCTTTTGTTGTGCCTCTGCTCGCCGCTCTTGCAGCTTTCTGCACTTATTCCTGTATGTATGCTTTCCGCAAACCTTTTACCGCAGGTACTTTTGATGGCCAGGTTTATGCGGGAATCAGCATTAAAATACTTTTTGTAATAGCGCAGTTAGTTGGTTATACGCTCAGCAAGTTTTTAGGGATACGTATTGTAAGCAGTATGAAGCACCACCACAGGGCGCTTTCTATTGTGGGGTTAATTGCCTCTTCCGGTATATTCCTGGTAATAATGCCTTTTGTGCCCGCCCCATACAATATTTTCTGCATGTTCCTGAATGGCATTCCGCTGGGTATGGTGTGGGGGCTTGTTTTTAGCTATCTGGAAGGCCGCCGCGCAACGGAATTTATGGGAAGCATACTGGCCGTAAGTTTTATTTTCTCATCCGGCTTTGTAAAAAGTATAGGTAAGTGGCTGATGAAGGATTACGGTATAACCGAATACTGGATGCCGGCTGCTACCGCCGCACTTTTTTTGTTGCCCCTTCTTCTGTTTGTATTTATCCTGGAACATATCCCTCACCCCACTAAAGATGATATTGAACATCGGGCTCCCCGTTTTCCCATGACCTCCAAAGAGCGAAAGGAGTTTGTAAGTCACTTTTTGTGGGGGCTGGTAATATTGGTTTTTGTTTATGGCATGCTTTCCATCATCCGCGATTTCCGCGACAACTTTGTTGCCGATATGTGGAAGGAGTTGCATATAGATGACCCTAAAATCTTTACGGCTACTGAAACGCCCATTGGTGTAATTGTGCTGGCCTGCATGAGCCTTATTATGCTGGTAAAGGATAATCGGTTTGCGCTGCGGCTTAACCACTACATGGTTATTGTTGGTTTTGCCATTGCAGGGGCTAGTACCTACGCTTATACCCAGGGATTTATTTCACCCGTAATTTGGATAGTAGCTAACGGCCTGGGCCTTTATCTTGGCTATATTCCTTTTAATGTGGTTTTCTTTGAGAGATTAATCGCAGCTGTGCGTAAACCAGCTAACGTAGGTTTCCTCATTTATATCGCCGATTCTTTCGGCTACCTGGGTAGTATAGGCGTTCTTCTGTTCAAAAATTTCGGGCATGCCGAAATGAGTTATGTTAGCTTTTTTACTTCGGCGCTATACATCGTAAGCGCTTTGGGTATTGTGCTTACAATAGTTTCCCTGTTTTATTTTAACCGTAAGCTGCACGAAGAGCATCACTGACATTAGTTGTTTTTGTTCAGGTTCTCTGCCGCCAAACTTTTGTAAAAAGTTAAATCGGGCAAAGGAATGTGCTGAAGCTTTGCCTGTTCATCCCACAGGCGCATCTGCACTTTTAATTCAAACAAATCGTCCTCTTCAAAACGTTTGGCTTCTTCGGCATTCATGGGCCCGCCCTGGTATTCAAGTGTTTTTTTGCTGGCTTCTGATAAGGAGTTGTAATAGTCTTTGTTTGCAAAAGTAAGGTAGCGCTTTGCTTCTACGTGCGATTCAACCAAACGCGCAATTGTTTCGCTAAATCCTTTACTGCGCAGGTAATCTGCCCCAAGCTTTTCATGATCTGTTACCCCATATCCGCCCATGTCATTTTCATCATGGGGCTTCAATAAATGCCCCAGGTCATGAAAAAAAGCAGCCAGTATAACTTCATCATCAAAACCGCTTCCCTGGGCAAGTTGCGCTGCCTGGCACATATGTTCTATCTGCGATATTTTTTCGCCTATGTAATTTTCGGCACCGTGTTTTTCATACAGGGCGAATATTTCATCAACAATTGCTTCGTTTGATTTGCTCATACCGTTGGGCTTTATACAAAACAAGAAAATGTTTTGATGCGCAGTTTAAAGATAATGTTATCTGTACCTTGTAAGTAAAGCGTTAACTTTAGAGGGTGAAAAATAAGGAAGTAGATTTAGCAGGTTATTATGCAGAGCAGCAGGAAATTTGCCTGCAATGTCTTAGCTCGTACAGTGGTAATAAAGAACAGCTGCACCGTTTGCGCGTAGCTATAAAGAAAATAAAGGCAGTATTTAAGCTGACAAATGCGCTGCATAAAAAGTTTAAATACAAAAAGGCTTTTGCCCCTTACCGGCCAGTATTTAAAGCCGCCGGCCCCATACGCGAGGGGCAACTACTGGAAGACAAACTTAAAGGCTTGATTAAGACAGGTAAAGCTCAACAACGCGCGGCTGTAATTAACAGGCTTAACCAGCAGTTTAGGAAGCAGATTGCCGGTTTTGTTGCGGGTATGAGCCAAACCTCAAAAACAGAAGATGCCTTAGGCTCTTTATCCGGAAAAAAGGTCGCCAACTATTGTAGTGCCTTATTGAAAAAAATACAGAAACGCTGGTTGAAGCTTAAGTCGGAAAAGGATTTTCATGAAATGCGCAAAGAACTTAAGCAATTGCAATATTGCGTACAGCTTTTACCTAAGAAGCAGCGGGAGGAGATAATTTCTTCAAAGAAATTAGAACGTTTAGATGAACTGCAGGACACCATAGGTAAATGGCACGACAATGTTCTTGTTTTAGATAAGCTATCCCAAAATGAAGAGGTTATTCCGGATGATTTTGTTAGCGCATTGAAGGAAGAAACACGCGCCTTGCGCGATGAGTTTTTAAAAACAGGGAATAAACTACTGAAGTAAACTCTACTTTAACTCATCAAGGTGTTCGGCCTTCCATTGCATGGCCATGTGCACCCGGTTTCTACCACTTGGGTGATCGTAAAAAAGAATTTCCTCCCAGTAGCCGGGGTCAATTTTACGATATTCTGAAAGCATCATATCTACATGGGCCTCGGCATCAGGTTCTCGCGCTGCGTTTAAACCAAACATATCAGCCTCTGCCTCCATGGTGCGTGTCATTGTATTGGTTATAGGCGTGCAGAAAAACATGACTACGGTAAAAATTGCCGCAAGCACCGGTAAGCTGCTTATGTCTGCAATATCAGTAACGTTTAACCTTTGCCCCCACCGGCCCCTTACCTTTTCGAAAAGAAAGTTTACCAGGCCAAACACGATTACAATTAGCACAGCCACCTGTAGCATTCCTTTATAAATGTGATTCATTACGTAATGCCCCATTTCGTGGCCCATTACGGACTTAATCTCTGCCGGAGTGCAGCGTTTTAATAAGTTGTCATTAAGCGATATTCGTGTAGTGCTGGCTATGCCACTAACATTGGCGCTTATTCTATCGCTTTGCTTAGAAGCATCAAACTGATAAACGTTTTCGGCCGGTATGCTGTTAGCCCTTGCCATGGATAGGATTTCCTGCTTTAGGGGGCCTTCCTGCAAGGGTTCATATTTATTAAACAAGGGCATTAAAAAGACCGGCATAATAAATACCACCAGGGCTGAAAAAGCAACAGTAATGGATGCGCCCCAAACCCACCAGTTTTTACCCGTCCTACGGATGGCGATATAGACCAGCATTAAAATAATTCCTCCGCCAACGGCAGCTACGGCCAGGCCGGTAAACTCATCCTTTAGCCAGCTTGCGAAAGTCATGTTCGATAGGCCGTATTGATGTTCCCGAAAATAGTTTTGGTAGACGGTTAGCGGAAAAAGAAAAACATAAGAAAGCAGTATATACAAAACAGCGTAAAGCAGATTTTGCAGGTTGCGGCTTTTAAAGCGCTCCACCATTTTTTTAATGCGGGCGGAAAGGCCTGTAGCCATGAACAGCAGGGCAACTGCTACTGCATACAAAGTGTTCCAGAGTAATAGCCAGTAGCCCCCTTCGAAATAGGCATCCGATTTTTCTCGTGCCGCGCCGTTAAGCGTGCTTAGCCATTGTTCGGTTGCGCTGTCCACATTAAATGCCTGCACTTTTAGAAGCGCAGTGTCAATGGGTGCGCTTTTGGATGTAAGCACCAGGGTTAATAGCAGAACCAGGAAAGCGAGGGTTTTTCTCATAAGGCTAATTTAAGGGTTCTACCATTGGTTAAATAAGTATTCTTACTTTTCTGCCCTTAACCAAACCCCAGCCACTATGAGTTTAAAAGGTGGATCGTTTATTACCGGAGAAACGGATTTTAGAGAAGTTTTTTTGCCTGAAGAATGGACCGAAGAACAGTTGATGATTCGCGACATGGTGCGCGATTTTTGCCTGCAGGAAATTCACAGCCTTGGTATAGATAAGGCTGCCGCGCTTGATGCTTCGAAGGATCTCCCGTTTATAGTTGAGCTTTTGGAAAAATCAGCTGAGTTAGGCCTTTGCGGGCTGTCAATCGATAAGGAATATGGCGGTATGGATCTGGATTTTAATACCGGGTTGCTTTTTGGCGAGGCCATTGCCATAGGCTTTTCTTTTGCCACAACCATTGGGGCACAAACATCCATCGGTTCTTTGCCAATTGTGTTTTATGGCACACCCGAGCAAAAGCAAAAATATCTGCCGGGTATTGCCTCGGCTAAGCTAAAGGCATCGTACTGTTTAACTGAACCGGGTGCGGGCTCCGATGCCAACTCCGGCAAAACAAAAGCTACACTTAGCGCCGATGGCAAGCATTACCTGCTGAATGGACAAAAGATGTGGATTACCAATGGCGGCTTTGCGGATGTATTTATTGTGTTTGCAAAAATTGAAAGCGATAAAGATCTCTCGGCTTTTATTGTTGAGAAAGCCTTTGGCGGCATACAATTGGGCAAAGAAGAAAAGAAGTTGGGCATTAAGGGCTCAAGCACTGTGCAGGTGTTTTTTAATAACTGCCCGGTACCGGTGGAAAATTTACTGGCCAAAAGAGGGGAAGGATTTAAAATTGCGCTCAACATACTTAATACGGGGCGCATAAAACTGGCTGCCGGGGCTATTGGCGGCAGCAAGTTCGCCATAAGCCGCGCGGTGGAATACACTAACCAGCGCGAGCAGTTTAACGTGCCCATCAGCTCATTTGGCGCCATGCGCTATAAAATAGGAGAGATGGTGATGCGCACCTTTGCAACGGAATCTGCCATTTACCGAACCGGTAGCAATATTGACCGTAAGCAGGAGGAGTTTGTAAAGCAAGGCATGGATAAAAGCCAGGCAAAGCTACAGGCTGTGCGTGAGTTTGCAGTAGAGTGCGCCATACTGAAAGTTTACGGCAGCGATGTATTAGACTATGTAGTAGATGAAGCCCTGCAAATGCATGGCGGCATGGGCTATGCGGTTGAAACAGGCATTGAAATGGGTTACCGCGATGCCCGTATTACGCGTATTTACGAGGGCACTAACGAAATCAATCGCCTTCTGTCGGTTGCTGAATTAACGCGCCGCGCCCTCAAAACAAAAGAGGTTGACCTGATTGGAGCCGGCAAAAAATTGCCGGGTATATTTTTTAGTCAGTTACTCCCTTTTAAAAGTAACAGTGGTTTTGACGAAGAACGCCGCATAGTGCGCAATGTAAAGGCAGCGTTTTTACTAGTATCAGGGGCCGCAGGCAACAAGCTACGCGAAAAAATGGTAGATGAGCAGGAGATAGTGATGAACCTGGCGGATATACTTGCTGAAGCCTATATTGGCGAGTCGCTGCTGTTACGTGTGCAAAAGCTATCAGCAAAAAGCGGCTATAACAGTGAGGCTTTAGCCGTGCAGCGCAAACTGCTGCAGCTTTTCCTGCATGAATCTCTGGACAAAGTTCGCAAGGCCGGTTTTGATGCTATAGCCTCTTACGCCACCGGCGCGGAGAAAAGTGTAATGAATTACCTGCTTAAACTCTTAACGCCACAATACAAGGTTAACCCTAAGGAGTTACGGCGGGCTGTTGCTGATTATGCTATTAAAAAGAATGCTTACCCTTTCATAGGCGGATCATGAAAACTTCTGTAAGATACTATCTGCTTGCCTATAACGGAATTGCCTTTTGCTTTTGGGCGGCTTACTTTTTTTTGTTTTTAGCACAAGGGTTACAACTAACGCCCATGGCTCTCTTGCTTTTAAACATAGCGCAGGGCATGGCATTTCTGGAAATATTACACACCCTGTTTAAATGGGTTAAATCCCCGGTGGGGTCTACAGCGGCGCAGGTAGTATCGCGCTTGTTGGTGTTGGCTATAATTAACGTGCTGGTGCAAAGGAACCAAATGATGCCCATAGCCTATACAGGCTTGTGCATTGTTTCCTTTGCATGGAGCATAACGGAATTGGTGCGCTATTCCTTTTATTTTTTAGGACTTATAGATGTGCAGTCCAAAGCGTTGCAGTGGATGCGCTATACCTTTTTTATTGTGCTGTATCCTGCAGGTGTAACAGGTGAATGGCTGCTACTTGTTACACCAATTATTGCAGTGGGCTATACTTTTAATGGCTATATGGCTTTTGCCATAGTTACGGCACTTACATACGCTTACTATTTCCCTGTTTTGTATAAGTACATGTGGAAACAACGCCATGCCAAATTGGGCGTGTAACAAATTACTGCTTATTGTGGAGGTTGTTTACAGGCTAAAAGCCAAAACAACTATATGGGCAAGAATCAGTGTAGTAACAATGAAAAATAGGATCTTGTTCTTCATACTATATCATTTATCTCTTTCAACGGCAAAAGAACGGCGGCGGCTAAAAATGCACCATGATTTTTTTTTGGCGCTTACCTGATTAAAATCATATTGTAGACGGCCAATGGGTGTGTGCAGGCAACCATTACACGAGCTATATGCCACAGCGCCCGGGGTAGGTACGGCTCCCTATAAGGTGGCCATTATCATTGTGCCGTAGCTATTATGAACAATAGCTATGCGGTTACTGCTCCCTAACCGCAACCACTGACTCCTGATTTTGTAGGGGCTAGTTGCAACAGGGTTACTTTAAGGCGAGATACCGTTCATGCCGCAAACAGAACCATAATACGTTTACCTGAAAGAAGGGAAATCAATTGTTTCCAATACAGCCCGGTTTGATAACTCGATCTTTAGCGCCCTGATTAAAAGGGCGCTATTACGGAAACCCTTTTAATTTATGCCATACATGGTATATACACCGCAGTCCAGAGCAAAAGGCAAATAATACATTAGACAAATCGAAGCCCCTAAACTGTAGCAACACATTAAAGCTAATTACGCAAGCCTTCTAGTGGTAATGGCACATTCTGCGGAAGCTGGCTCCGGTATCTGCCACAAATGACAGGGCAACTGATACGGGTTGGTAACATTTTTTAAAGTGCCAGGTTTTTTGAAGTACCGTTATACCATTGGTCCTTCAAGAGTAAAGCCTTGCAAAATAAAAAGGGCGGCAATTTTGTTCGATTCCCGCCCTTTTCTTCTATACTTTTTCGGCTAAATGCTCCCGGCCATCTTTAATAGCCGAAAGGAATGTCATTTCATTATAACCATCTTTTTCGTCTGGCTCTTGCTGTTAACTGATAACTTATAATAATAAACACCATTTGAAAGATTAGCAGTGTTAACCTCAGTTTTGTAATTGGCTGCATCCATGCGGCCTTCCAGCAACACACCCATGCTACGGCCATCTATGTCAAAAAGTTCCAGGATAACCTGCGCCTCTTTGTTTAGGTGAAACGGAATAATGGTAGAGCCACCTGCTGGGTTAGGGAAATTCTGGAGCAAAGATGCATAATCAGAAAATCCATTCAGCGTTTCTATCCCGTTATATAAATCGGATACAACAGGCTCCACGGTGGTGTCCATACTCAGCACATTGTTTGTTACGTTTAGCTTAAGGGTGCGCAAAACCAAATTCAGGTTGGGGTTGCCAAACACTACACCGTTGCCGGGGTTGGTAGTTTCGGTTGCGTCTATTTCCTGTGTTAAACTATAAATTATATCGCTTGATGGTTGAGTGCTAAGGTAGCCGTGTGCAGTAGCTAAATCCCAAACAAAGTTGTTAGAATCAATAAGGTAAGGTAAATATTGCGGGTAGGTAGATTTTAGATTTGTCCAATTGCCACCATTAGCCAAATCATTAATGTACAGGTTGCTTTGTCCGTCATCGTCCAATTCCACATCATTAGTTGTGTGTATTGAAAGGGTGGCTAAGCCGTTTTTACTGATTGAAACTTTGGGTTTATGAATGGAATAGATGGAATCTTCATAAAAGGTATGCTGATAAGAGGTGCCGGCCGGGTCGCTGTTTGTCCAGGTGCCTAAGTAAATACCGTTATATACCATCGAATCGGTTTCGCTGGTGTAATCATAGCTTACCACCTCAGTACCGTAGCTACCATTGGTTGCCATGGTAAGGTCTTTTAAGCGCACATTTAAAGGTAATGTTGTGCGTTGTGCCGGGGCCGACCAACTGCTACCATTCCAAATAGAATACATTAAAACAGAATTGTTGGTGCTGTCATCCATATCTGCATCGCTAATCCATGAAGCTATAGCCTGATTGCTTCCCAAATGAGCAACCTGCAGGTTAGTATTAAAGCCCATGGAGCCCGCACTTAACATTTGCGGAGCAGATGGTGTTGAGCCATTAATAACAGAATACATTAAATCATTCCCCAGGTTAACTGCATCTCCTGCTTCCCAAACAAGCAAACCCTGGTTACCGCTACTCCAAACAATTTGAGGGGCAGCTTCAACATCAACGGATGAATTAATTTGCTGCTTGCTGATAATTGCACCTGTACCATTTTCAAGTTCGGCGTACCAAATATTCTGGGTGCCCATAATTTGATCAATGGTTTGCGTATTTACATCTAACTGGCTTTTGGGCGTGCTGGTCTCCACCCAGGTTATTAAGGCGTTATGGTTGGGCAGTAATGTAACCGATGGAGTTTGTAGCAGTTTATCGTTGAGCTGCACATTAACTGCAGGTGTAAAAGCATTGTTTATCGGGTTATACCATGTTAAACTTAAGGCGGTGTTACTGCCATAGTTAACATCATCAATCCAGGCTATTGCCAGGGCTGAATCGCGTGCCGACATAACCTGGTTGGTCCAGGCTGTTGGCATACCTGAACCTGCAGCGCGTGTGGTGCTGGCTGAAACGAAATCGTCGGGATTGTTTTTAAAACTAAACACCGTGTTATCTCCTGCTGAAACCGGGCCGTATAGGTTACCGCTTTTTTTCCAAATACCGCCCACAACAGAAACGCTACCATCCACCGAAAAATCAAGTCCAAACGATTTGGTCAACCCATCAGCCAAAGAAAATGTGGAGTGGGCACCAAGATTGAGCGTGCCGGTTATGCTGGCTTTGGCTATAGGGGGAATAAGCTGTGTGCCGCATACCGCCCGTATCTCACCCTTAATTCTGGCCTTAGTTTCCAGTTTCGCGCGCACCGCAGTTTTTTCCTGTGTAGCGGGGTCCTGAATGAATCCCCATGTGTTTCCCTGAACACCTACTACCAGCCTTGATTGAATTTTGGGAATTACTGACAAGTGCAAATCGGTATACAAACAAACCGGCCCTATAATGGGAATTTTGCTGATAGGAACATCCTTTTTAAAAGCTGTTTCCTGCCAGGTAAGAAGGCCATTCATAATTACATTAAAGTTTGAATCAACAGAAAGTGCTACGCTGCTGGCATATGACCCGCTGGAGTTTTGGAAGAAGAAGTCGCGTTTTAGAACATTGAGTGATAGGAAAAATTTTCCGGGCGTGGTAACACTTGTGTTTCCGGTCTTCATGTCAAAACTGGCACCGAAAACCAAACTTCCGTTACCCCCCAGATCTTTACCGCCGATACCTTTAATGCTTGAGCCTATGATACCTTCAAGCGTAGCCATAGTAGGCATAACACAAATGGTATTTATCTGGCTGGAATTATAATTAACCGTAGTATAAAACGGAACTATACCCCCATTTACAGGAGCCTGCATCCACAGTGGTTTTGAAATAAGCTTAAACGTGTATGGCAACGACTGCCCCGCTGGTACCCCGTTATCGTAGTATTTAGCCACAATTTGGGCAGCGCCGGTTGGTAATGCCGACATGTTAACCGTGGTTGAGAAAGTAAAGTTATTGTTGGCGCCCGGTTTAGTTTGTAAAACGTTTCCGGTAGCATCCTGTATTTCAAAATCTACAGCAGTGGCAAGTTGCCAGATACTAAGCTGGTTTGATACTGTGCCCAGGCCCTGCACAAAGTACCTGGCCGCAGAGTCAAGCTGAGTGGTAATAGCTGTTTGTGCATAGCTTTTATTAATGCCGAATAAAAGAATACTGAGAATTATCAGGTGGTGGCGGTAGAGCTTTTTCATAATGCATTTAGTAGTTTACAGAGCTGTATAATCGGTAAGTTTTATCCCTGCAAGGTTCGCCAAGGTTAAACTGGTTTCCTACTTTTAGCATGTTTCGCCGTCACTGTTTTAGGCTTCCTCGTCACAAATTGTAAATTGCTGCCTTATGTACTGCCAACTCACCCCATCTTCGGGTCGCTATGTTTAAACACTTGCCATACAGGCTATGTGCGTGGTTGCTTTTTGTTGCCTGCTGCTTGCTTTACAAACAAGGCGCCTCCCAGCAGCAACTGGTTACTTACAAGCTTATAGGGCTTGAAGAAGGGTTAAATACACGCGAAACGATTTGTGCAATAAAAGACACCCGGGGTTTTATGTGGTTTGGCACAAGCAATGGTTTGGTTAGGTACGATGGCACTAACTTCATCCCATTTAATTCGGGAAACTCAGCCATAAGAGGTAACCGCACAACTGTGTTGGTGCGCGATAATGACGGCCTGGTTTGGGTTGTATATTCCAACCAATTTACGGCGGACTGCACAGGGAAGATTGATATACTTAATACCACAACTAATGCAATTACTCCTTTTAGCAAAAGTTTTCCTAACGCTCCTTTTAGCGAAAACAATGTTATTCATATAGCCGGTAATATCGATGGCTGTGTGCAGCTATATATAAGCACCGGTGAGGTTTACCTGTATAACAAAGGAGCATTTTCACGGTACTGCACTAAACTAAATGCAGATAGCACACAAGGCTGTATACTGCGAAACCGCATGTGGGTTTCGGAAACCAGTATGAGCGCCTGGTGGGCGGAAAAACCCAACGTTAAATGCAGCAAACTTAGCGAGCGCATGCATGTTATTCAGGCTGCCAACGATAGCCAGCTTATTGTTACTACCGCAACACCCGGTAATCATTGGCATATTCTGGATAAAGATTGCAGGCTAAGCCGCACTACTATACAAATAGATAAAACTATTGAAGAGGACGTTTTTAAAGGCAACTATAAGGAGGTGCGGGATGCTTCTACGGAAGATGTATTGATACATAATGTTGATAATGGATTGTATTTGTATAGTAACCGACAGGTATATCAATTGATAGATAAAGAAGCGTTGAAACAACTGGAAGGGATCAACATTTTCAAATTTTACAAGGATGGCTACAGCAACTACTGGCTTTGCACCAGTTTAGGCATACTTAAAATAACAGTGGTTAAAAACAGGTTTAAACATTATTTGGGGCTACACAGAGGCTCTACAAACTTTCAGGATAAGCAGGCCCGGGGCATAGCTGCAGATAGTGCCAACAATGTGTGGATTATGCAAAGCCCTACTGTGTTTGCATATGATAGCGCAGGCAGGCAAACAAATGCTATAGATTTATGGTTTGGCGCATATAATGTAATTAAAGATGGTAACGACCTTTATGTTGCCGGCGATGCCGTTTATAAAACCAGTACGAAGGGCGGTAAACTTACGTTGGTAGGTAAGCCCAATATGCTGGAAGTGTGGGCGTTGACAAAAACGGATAGCACAAACCTGTTGTTAGGTGGCCGCAACGGCCTTGAAACAATGAACATACATACCGGCATAACGAATGAAGTAAAAATTGCCCCGGACCTGGCAAATAAAAAACCGGGATGGGTAATTGACTTTACCCGCACACGCGATGGCAAACTGTGGGCCGTAGCTAACGATGGCCTTTACGGGTTTGACAAACAGTTTCAGTTAACAGATTGGTATCATCCCGAAGCAACTGATAGCGTACATCGGCTGCCATTTTTAGAATTGTTGGATATGTTTGAAGATGCCAATGGTGCTTTATGGCTGGCAACAAAAGGTAACGGGCTTTTACGCTGGAACCGCAACACTAATAAAGTAACCCGTTTAACTACCGAAAATGGATTACCCGCCAATACCCTTTACCGTATTGAACAGGACAGTAAAGGATACTTATGGATAAGCAGCGATAACGGATTGGTGTGCCTGGATACAGCCAATTTCAACATAAAAATATACACTACTAAAGATGGCCTTGCCAGCAACGAATTTAATCGGCCTTCATCATGCCGCGCGGTTGACGGGCGAATGTATTTTGGAGGATTGAATGGAGTAAACTGGTTTTATCCGGAACAGTTTTGGGGCGATAGCGCAACCACGGCGCCTTTGCAAATAGTGTCGTATCAGCAATACCGCGACAAGTTGGAGGACTTAACAACCAGTTTGATAAGCAGCCAGCATATTACTCTTAACCCCGGCGATAAATTCTTTACGCTACAGTTTGTGTTGCTGGACTACGACAACGCTCCTCACCAGTACGCTTATCATATAGCGGGGCTTGATACCACATGGCAAAACATAAACGAAACCTCTATACGCATAAGTGGGTTGCAACCCGGCGA
>CAZUHU010000104.1:543-13288 GCA_964620645.1 uncultured Chitinophaga sp. | reverse complement strand
CTAACCTCATCAAACTTAACATCCCCTTTTAAACGCCATCCGTTTTTAGATGTTGCATCCGTTACGCGTGTTGTACCCACATCAATAACCACCGCACCATCCTTAACCATATCTCCGGTCAAAAACTCGGGCTTACCCAGGGCGGCGATTATAATATCCGCCTGCAGGCATATCTCCTTCAGGTTTTTGGTTTTGCTGTGGCAAACGGTAACAGTGGCATTGCCGGTTTTGCTTTGGCCACTCATTAAAATGCTCATCGGCCGGCCAACAATATTACTGCGGCCAATAACCACGCAGTGCTTACCGCTGGTTTCAATATTATAGCGCTCCAGTATTTTAGTAATACCCAGTGGAGTTGCAGAGATATAGGCATCCAACCCCAGCGTTACCTTGCCCACATTCACCGGGTGAAAGCCATCCACATCCTTTGAAGGGTCAACTGCCATCAGCACCTTATCCGCATTAATATGCTTAGGCAAAGGTAATTGCACAATAAAGCCATCCACGTCCTTATCGTTATTCAGTTCGTTAACCTTGCCTAATAGAAATTCTTCAGTAACAGAGTCGTCGTAATGCAGCAGAGTGCTTTTAAAGCCCACCTGTTCGCAAGCCTTTACCTTATGGCCCACGTAGGTAAGGCTGCCGCCATCGTTACCCACCAAAATAGCGGCCAGATGCGGTTGTTTACCCCCGGCTGCTACCATTTGGTCCACCTCTACCTTTATTTCGCTTTTTAATTCGTCAGCCAGCTTTTTGCCATCCAGTAACACCATATGTAAAAGTTAAGCTGCAAAGAAAAGTAACAACAGAAAATTGCGGTAAGATTTTGTAAACAATATTGACAAAATGGAGGAAGTGAAGTTCAGCTTTGCGTAAATAAAAAACGCCCCATGCGGGGCGCTTTGTGCTGGGTAATAGTCGAAATTAGTTGATTTTAATACAGCCATCTTTAATTTCAATGCTGGCCCCATCCTTCACTTCTACTTTACCGCAGGAAGTTTCGATAATGGCCGGGCCTGAACCACCCTGAATAGTTACTGTTGAAGTGCGGCTGTGCTCAAAGGTTACTGTTTTATCGCTGCCGTCCATACGCACTTTAAACGTATAGTCTTTAGAATCTTTGTTGTAATAGCGGATAGTTACGCCGCAAAAAGCAACCGTTGCTGTAAGCAACAACACCGTAAGGCTAAGTAGTTTCTTTTTCATGTGGTATAATTTTTTGGTTTAAACGAATGTACGGTATTAGTTGATAGTAAGTACCTAAAACGTAAAACGGCGAGGCTTGCGCCCCGCCGTTCGGTTTTTATGTTTTAGCGGATGAATAACATCTCGCGGTATTTTGGCAAAGGCCAGCTGCTATCATCAACTATTGCTTCAATAGCATCAGCGTTTTCGCGTATTTCATCGAAGAACGGCTTCACCTTATCGCAGTAATTTTTAGAAGCTACGGCGTTAGATTCAGCATGGTGCGCTTTCTCGCGGGCAACAGCCAGCTTATCTACAGCAGCTTTAATGTTGTTTACACGTACCGCAATTTCTGTAAGTATATCCTTTTGCGCTTTGGTTGCATTGGCAGAAACACCAACTTCTTTAAGGCCTTTAATGTTGCCGGCCAGTTTGTTCATGTACTCAACCGCAGCAGGAATGATTTGATTCAAAGCTATATCAGATAATATGCCTGCTTCGGTATCAATCTTCAATACATAGTTGTGGTGCAATACTTCAACACGGGCATCCAGTTCGCGGGCGCTGTAAATACCGGTATCTACCAATACTTCTTTTGCCTTTTTGCTGGTGTAGAAATCCAGTGCGTAAGGAGTGGTTTTTACGTTGCTCAGGCCACGCTTCTTCGCTTCTTTAGCCCATGCTTCGCTGTAACCGTCGCCTTCAAACAATATGCGCTTGCTATCGCTAATGTATTGACGCAATACGCGCATAATGGCGCCTTCCTTGGTTTCGCCGCCTTTAATCAGTTTGTCAACCTCTGTTTTAAACTCAATCAACTGCTTACCTACTATGGCGTTCATCACGGTCATAGGTAAGGCACAGTTGGCTGTTGAACCTACCGCACGGAACTCGAACTTGTTACCGGTAAAGGCAAAAGGCGAAGTACGGTTACGGTCAGTATTATCTAATAATACATCAGGTATTTTGTTGTGGATGTCCAACTTAAGGTTGGCGTTGCTCATTTCATCGTACTTGCCTTTGGCAACACGCTTTTCTACTTCATTCAGAATATCCTGCATGAATGAACCGATGAATACAGAGATAATAGCCGGAGGAGCTTCGTTAGCACCTAAGCGGTGGTCGTTATTAGCTGAAGCAATTGAAGCACGCAATAAATCGCTGTACTCGTTTACTGCCTTAATAACGTTAACGAAGAAGGTTAGGAACTGTAAGTTGGTTTTAGGAGTTTTGCCGGGAGATAGCAGGTTTTTGCCTGTATCGGTGCCCATACTCCAGTTGTTGTGCTTACCGCTACCGTTAATACCGGCAAATGGTTTTTCGTGCAACAACACACGCAGTTTATGGCGGCGGGCAATACGCTCCATTAAGTCCATTAACAAGCTGTTGTGGTCAACCGCTACGTTTACTTCTTCAAACATAGGGGCACACTCAAACTGTGCAGGGGCAACCTCGTTGTGGCGGGTGCGTAAAGGAACACCTAACTTATGACACTCAGTTTCCAGGTCTAACATATAAGCGTAAACACGCTCAGGAATAGAACCAAAGTAGTGATCTTCAAACTGCTGGCCTTTTTGAGGGGCAGCGCCTATCAGGGTACGGCCGCTGAACATAAGGTCAGGGCGCTGGAAGTAAAGCGCTTCGTCAATCAGGAAGTATTCCTGTTCCCATCCTAAAGTTGCAGTAACGCGGGTTGCATCTTTATCAAACAGGTGAACAACAGGAAGAGCAGCCTGCTCTAAATAATGAGAAGCTTTTAATAGAGGCG
Source organism: uncultured Chitinophaga sp. (assembly GCA_964620645.1). Lineage (GTDB taxonomy): Bacteria > Bacteroidota > Bacteroidia > Chitinophagales > LD1 > Bog-950. Next base: position 10,335 of record CAZUHU010000104.1, on the reverse strand, counting down.
CTTTATAATCTAATGATTCGCCGGTGTAAGAGATGAAGATGGTAGGAATGCAAAGTGTTTTGCCCTCGCCTATCTCCATAATAAAGGCCGGTGAACCGGGATCCCACGCTGTGTAACCGCGCGCTTCGAAAGTAGCGCGTATACCGCCGCTTGGGAATGAAGAAGCATCAGGTTCCTGCTGTACTAAGGCATCAGCGCCGAATTTTTCAATACCTAAACCTTCCCCGGTTGGGGTAAAGAACATATCGTGCTTCTCGGCAGTTAAACCGGTAAGTGGTTGAAACCAGTGGGTATAGCTGTTAGCGCCTTTAGCCATTGCCCAGGCTTTCATACCTGCAGCAACAGTTTCAGCAATCTCACGGCTTATTTTGGTGCCACTTTTAATTGCCGACCTTACAGCTTTGTAAGCATCGTCAGCCAAATACTGGCGCATTGGCTCATCGTTAAAAATGTTTGAGCCGAAATAGTCAGAAACCTTCGTGCTCTCAATACGAGGCTTTACAACCTCGCGGTTTACTACTGTTTGAACAGCAGATTTACGTGCGTTACCCATGGTGTTTGTTTTTTAGACGGCGCAAATGTAGACTTATTAAACCGCCTAAAAAAGGAATGACGTGGAAATTATGCACAAAATAGGACCGACTAGGGTGGAAATCATAAGAATTCAGATGCCCTAGGTTCAGTTTTTCATGCAAAACCGCTAATTTTTTAAATCGGGAAGCCGATTTACGTCATATTTAAATTTCTCTAAATTGACAAAACTCAATACCCCTACAACCAGGAAGGGGGTAGCCAATATGCGGTAATGTACTATGGCCCCCATTATAGGCACCGTGGCCCCCACCATCCAATAAAACACCAGGGCAAACACCAGTGCAAAAGCAACCAGCGGGCGGTTTTCTTTTGCAGGTAACTGAAAATACCGCAACAACATAACTAACAGCAGCAGCCAAAGCAGGCCTTGCTCCACCGCAAACAGCAATTCTATTTTGTTGGATGCGCTCCACACAAAGGGCCTCAAGGCGCCATCCACAATGGCATCAGCATAAAGCATTTTAGGGGTAATGGCATCCGTCCACGTAACAAAGCGGCTGCCGGGGTTTTCGGCCAGCCCAAGGTCCATAAACTCATAGCGCTTTTGTATGATGGCCGAAATAACTCTGGGTTCTGCCACCATAAAAGCAACCACATAAAAAATGAGCATGGTGGTGAACACAATCCACCTTAGGACAGGCTTTTTAATAGCATTCAATGCGTAAACCAAAATGTATACAGCCCCTGCCGGTATAAGCGCTATAAATAAAGGCGGACGTATAAAGGCAAGCGCAGCTACGCTAGCTGCTATCAATAATATGCGACTAAACCACTTACGTGGAGTGAACGCATAGAACAACAAACCGAGAAACAAGAACACAGGAGCCTCCTTTAATAAACCGCTGCCCCAAAAAATAACTGACGGAATCAAGAACAGGGGTAAGCAAAGTGCTTGAGGAAACTCTGCAAAGTATTTCTTAAGGGCATGGTATAAGCCCGTTAAGCCCACAAAACTGAGGAAGGAAAAGAAAAGCGTATTGATATATATATTAGAAAACGAGAAATAATTGCAGATAGAGATAATGCGGATGATAAGTTGGTTGTTGGTAACCGTGTCCTGGCTGGGATGGCTGAAGTACTGTGTATTGACAATGTATTGGAAGTTATCAGGGTTGTTAAGGCCAATACCCGTCATTACACTTAACCAGGCTTTGGGATGTTGCCATAGCAGGGGCGAAATTATCTTGCTGTCATTAAAATAGCGGTAGATGTCCGCCTTGCTTTGATCGGTATAGTAATAGGTATAAACCAAAGTGAGCCCAACACCGGCAGCTACCTTTAGCGAAAAAAAGGTCCAAAGGCTATCGCGTTTAATACCGGTTGAGGTAAAGAAATTCAGCCTGCTGATTAGCCAAAGGAAAAGGGCGAGGTAGAGAATGTAAAGGGCTATGTAGAAAACTTGCGTCAAGGCTCTAAGGTGCAAATTTCTAATGACTTGAAAACTGCATGTGAATTACCAATTGATAATTTCAAAAGATATATTTGAGAATCAACAGAAACTATGAAGCAAAATCCTCTTATAGAAGAATTTGAGCATCAACAGGAAGCTTTGAAAAGGGTTAAAGAGAAAATCCGCACTAATTTCAAAAATTGCAGTGTCGTATTTATCGATATGGTGAACTCGACCCAATTCAAATTTGCGAACAGGAATGAACCTGAAGTCTGGATAACAAAACTTTTTAAGTTCACTGAAATTGTTTCGGCATATGTAAAACAATATAATGGAACGATAATTAAGTACATCGGCGATGAAATTATGGCTGTTTTCAGAGGTGAAAATTTAATCAACGACACTATAAATTTTCTTAGCAATTTAGATGTCCTAAAGGCACAATTGTCTAGTTCAGCCGAATCGGAAATGGATATCAAGGTATCTGTTGACTATGGCAAGGTCTTCTACTTTAAATACGATGATAACTTGGAGGAAGATCCTCAAGGCACTCCTGTTGACAGGTGCGCTAGAGTAGGAAAACTATGCGAACCAGGAACAGTCCTTACCTCAACCGACTTTATGTTTGAATGTCGGCAGCAACTTAGGTGGCTGCCATTAGGCAAAGTCTACTTTAAAGGATTAGGAGATACTGAAATATTTCAATTAAATAGTTCCACTATAAATCTCAACAAATCTGACGGCAACCTGCACCAATTGCAAGCGGCTGGAAGGGTCTGCGATCTACTATCAATGGTAAATGCCAAGGAACACGCTCCTTCAGCATTCCAACAATGGGCCTATGAAAGAAGATGTCTTGTACATGATTATACCATTTTAGAAAAATACAAAATAGCTATTGACGTGTATTTAGATAGGTTACCCATCGACATCCTACTCTTTGCACGCGATAAAGAATCAAAAAAATTCCTCATCGAGGAGATGTGTAAAAGCCCCGTTTTCTTGGATCAACCCTTTGAAACAAACTACGTCGTAAAAGGATATGGACTAGTTTATGCATCATTCAGCACATTTCAGGAAATTCCAGCCATATCACTTAAACTAATTGAATTGCTAAGTAAAATGGAAACCTACATCAAGTCCATTACTCCCAAAATCACCTAGTCTCAAATTATCAAAAAGCGGATTTTGCGCAAACAAATCATCAATACGGTAATAACGCGGGCGGGTTCCACCCTGCTCAACTTCTATTGACCTTGATGAATTGCACGGCGTTATTACCATCTCCTACCAAACTATCGTCCCCATGGCACTTATCCCGCGAAGCCTCGTAGAGGTGCAGGTTTGGTAGAACATATAACCACAAGGCAAACCAATCCCGTAGGGATGACGGATATGTTGCTTCTTCCAACATCTTTGTGCGTTTTCTTACCTTCCCGCTCTCAAAAAGCGGATTTTGCGCAAACAAATCATCAATACGGTATTAACGCGGGCGGGTTCTACCCTGCTCAACTTTCTATTGGCATTGATGATTGCACGGCACAGCGGCCCGGAGGTAAAAGGCGAAACAACGCTCATCATTACCACCATCTTCTTTATTGTTTTTGTAAGCAACATATTGGGCGGACATGTGTTGGTTTACCTATTGCCCCGCAACAAAATAGAAGCGCTGCTGCTGCCTGCCCTGCTTTGGAGTTTATTGGTAAGCATTGCCGCCTTTGTATTCCTGTCAGCCACTACCATCATTCCTGCGGATTGGATACTGGCCGTAGCAGTTTTAAGCTGGCTGGCAGCCGTTATAAGCATACAGCAAACGGTGTTGCTGGCACAGCGAAACATCAGGCTATCAAATTTGCTCTCCCTGGTACCCCTGGTTTTATTGGTTGGCGGGGTGGCCGTATGCTATCAATTCCTTAACATCCATAATGTGTATGCCTACATCTATGCCTCGCTTGTTTCCTATACCCTAACCACAGGCATAGGCTTTTTACTGTTGGCTAAGCAGGTAAATATCCGCTCCATTCATTTTTCCTTTGCTGAAATCAAATCCTCTTTCGGTTATGGCTTTTTGTTTCAGTTGGTGGAGATTCTGCAACTGCTAAACCTGCGCCTTTATTTCTATCAACTAGGATTGCAGCAGGGTTCGCGCTATTTGGGTATTTACTCCATAGGTATCTCTATACTGGAGTCCGTTTGGATAATACCGCGCAGCATTGCTACGGTGCATTATGTTTCCACATCCAACACGGCGGAGGTAAAACAAGAAGCCGAGCGCACGGTAAGCCTGGTTAAGCTCAGCCTTATGATTAGTGCTGCGGCCCTGCTGGTGCTTTACCTGGTGCCCAACAGCGTGTTTGTGTTTGTATTCGGTAAGGGATTTACCGATGTAAAACACAGTGTGCGCTACCTGTTCCCCGGTATATGGATTTACGGGCTGTTGTTGGTAATAAGCAGTTTTTACTATGGCGTGGCCCGTTATAAGGCGCCCCTGATAGCCAATGCAGCCGGGGTGGTTACGCTGGTAATTTTCAGCGCTTTGTTAATACCGCATTATGTAATGAGCGGTGCGGGCCTTGCCGCCACCATCAGTTACGCTGTGGCGGCACTATCGCTGCTGTTTTTCTTTATACATGATAACAAACTGAGCGTGTTACAGTTTTTCCCCAATAAAAACGACATCAAATTTTTCAACACTTTCATTAAAACTTCCTTTATAAAGAAGTGATTAAGGCTATTTTTGCCCACCTAAACAGAAAATATGAGCGCAGCAGCACATTTGGAACCGACCACAGTTGAACAGGCAAAGCAGTTAGGCCTTTTGCCCGAGGAATTTGATAAGATTAAGCAGATACTGGGCCGTGTGCCGAATTTTAACGAGTTGAGCATTTTCAGCGTAATGTGGAGCGAGCATTGCAGCTACAAAAACAGCATTAAGTGGTTAAAAACCCTGCCCCGCAAAGGAAAGCACCTGTTGGTGGAAGCCGGCGAAGAGAATGCCGGTTTGGTGGACTTAGGCGATGGTTTGGCCTGCGCCTTCAAAATTGAATCGCACAACCACCCCAGTGCTTTGGAACCCTACCAGGGTGCCGCAACAGGCGTGGGTGGCATACACCGCGATATTTTTACCATGGGCGCCCGTCCTATTTGTGCGCTTAACAGCTTGCGCTTTGGTGATTTGGAAAACGACCGCACTAAATACTTATTGAAAGGCGTAGTTAAAGGTATTGGCGATTACGGCAACTGCTTTGGTGTGCCAACAGTAGCCGGCGAGGTTTACTTTGATCCTGTTTACCAAACCAACCCATTGGTTAACGCCATGAGTGTTGGTATTGTAAAAACGGATGAAACCGTTAGCGCCATAAGCAAAGGCGCCGGTAACCCGGTTTACATTGTGGGTTCAAGCACCGGAAAGGATGGCATACACGGTGCAGCATTTGCCTCAAAAGATATTACCGAAGACAGCACGAAAGATTTACCTGCCGTACAGGTGGGTGACCCATTCACTGAAAAGCTGTTGTTGGAAGCTTCGTTAGAAGTGATTAAGACAGGTGCTGTAGTTGGTATGCAGGATATGGGCGCTGCCGGTATTACCTGCTCTACTTCAGAAATGAGCGCCAAGGGTAAAAGCGGCATGAAGGTGTACTTAGATAAAGTGCCTACCCGCCAACAAAACATGAAGCCTTGGGAAATACTGCTAAGCGAAAGCCAGGAGCGCATGTTGATTGTGGTAGAAAAAGGCCGCGAGAAAGATGTAGAGGCTGTGTTTGAAAAGTGGGACTTGCATTGCGAAATAATTGGTGAAGTAACCAATGGTGGAGATTTAGAATATTACGTTGGCAGTGAATTAGTAGCCAAAGTACCTGCTGAAAGCTTAGTGCTTGGCGGAGGCGCCCCGGTTTACGAACGTGAGTACAAAGAGCCCGCTTACTTTAGCCAGAACAAAGCCTTTAAAATTGACAGTGTTGAACAACCTGAAGATATTAAGGCTGTGGCAAAATTCCTGACCAGGCAGTTGAACGTAGCCAGCAAGCGTTGGGTATATGAGCAATACGATAGCATGGTGGGTGTAGCTAATACTTCTACTAACCGCCCGGCTGATGCAGCCGTGGTGCGCGTTTTAGGCAGCAACAAACACTTAGCCGTTACCGTTGATTGTAATGCCCGTTACGTTTGGGCCGACCCATTCGTAGGCGGACAGATTGCCGTGGCCGAAGCAGCCCGCAACATTGTGTGTAGCGGCGGCGAGCCAAGCGCTGTTACCAACTGCTTAAACTTTGGTAACCCTTACCTGCCTGAAGTGTACTGGCAATTTGTAAACGCCATTAAGGGTATGGGCGAGGCCTGCACCGCGTTTGAAACACCGGTTACCGGCGGCAATGTTAGCTTCTACAACCAAAGCACGGAAGGTGGTGCGGTGTTCCCAACGCCAACTATTGGTATGATTGGTTTGGTGAATGATAAGGAAACGGCCATGACCATGGATTTCAAAAAATCGGGCGACCGTATTTATGTGATAGGTGAAATGAGGGAGGACATCAGCAGTTCAGAATACCTGGTGCGCCACCACGGTGTGCAGAACAGCCCGGCCCCTTACTTTGACTTAGCTACTGAAGTAAAGGTACAGAATGCCGTTAAGGACCTTATTAACGAACAGGTAATTGAAAGCGCGCACGATATAGCCGAAGGCGGTTTGTTTATTGCCTTAGTGGAAAGCGCCATAACCGGCAAGCGCGGTTTTGAAATTGAAACCGACCCCGATATGCGCAAGGACGCCTTTTTATTTGGCGAAGCCCAAAGCCGCGTAGTGGTAACCGTTAAGGACACCAAGGAAGACGCCTTTTTAGAAGTGCTGGCCAAACACGATGTAGATTTTAATAATATAGGTATAGTAACCACCAGCATGATATTTGTTGACAAAGAACGCTGGGGCACCAGCAGCGACTGGAAAGACCTCTACGACCAGGCGTTGGAAAATACGCTAAACGCATAAGAGAAAAACGGCAGGTATTTTACCTGCCGTTTTTTGTTTATAGCCTTTTTCTTTCTTAAACAGATGAGCTTATCTTTGGTTAAATAATCAAGACGCAATGCTGATATCAAGAAACACTAAGTTCATAAAATCACCATTTGATAACGAATCAGAATTAGAGAAAGTAATAATTGAAAATTACGAATATTTATTTGGGCCGAATTCCTTCTACCTTTCCAAAGCAAAAATTCGCACAGCAGATGGCGTAGGCACAATTCCCGATGGATTTGCAATAGATATTGCAGAACGTAAGTGGTATCTAGTGGAAGCAGAGTTGATTCATCATAGCGTTTGGAGTCATATAGCACCTCAAGTGACAAAACAATTGCTAGCCTCCCAACAAGCGTTAACAAAAAGAATTTTGGTGGAATTGTCAGTTGAACAATATCAAAATGACCCGTACACCAAAGAAAAATTTGAGGATTTGAATATTCCTGCAATCAATGTTCGACAAGTTATTGGCGATATACTAGAAACAGAACCAATTATAGGAGTGCCAATAGATGGGATTTCAAATGATTTAAGGGATTGGGCAAGAACATTAAAATCAAAAGTAAAACTTTGGCTAGTTAGCAAATTTGTGGAATTCAACAATCCAGATAATATAATTTACGAATTTCCCGAAGAATTCAGACCTGAATTAGATACAGCGGAAGAAGTTAACATTAAAGATTCTTCTAAAGTGGAACAATATGACATTGAACTTTCAGATTTAATTCAAGCAAAGCTTATTCAAATTGGCGAAAAATTAACGATGTATTATAAGCCCAGAAACGGCCAACCAAAAAAATACGATGCTACGGTCCTAGATGACGGTTCATTAGAAGTTCTTGGACAGCAGTTTAGTAGCCCAAGCAATGCTGCTCTAGCAGGCATTCAAAATGCTGGCAGCGATAGGAAAACTGTAAATGGTTGGACATCATGGAAAAATCAATCAGGTGAGTTACTTTTTGATCTTAGAGAAAGACTGCTTGCATCACAAACTGCTAATTAGGCACCCACCCCAACTCGTCCTCGTCTGAAGCCAAGCCATAGCGCAGCGACGAGGATGAACAGGGCAAATAGCAGATTAGACCAACTATCATCCCTACGGGATTAACTAATTACTTCTTCTCTCAAACTACCAAACTAACGCCTCTACGAGGCTTGTTAGCCGGCGTGTTTTAGTGCCGTAGGCACTATTGTTTGGTAGACAAATAGTTAAGCAGCGTTAAGCCCCCTAGGGGCGATAGTTTTGAACGCATCAATTAGCACAAGACCATCCCACTGGCGCGAGCGTCCGCTCGTGCCAAAACCAATTCACAAACTTGAAGATTGCCACAACTTTTAAATCCGTATAATTTTAAATAGATAAAGTTTGGCAATGACGAGCTGTTTGATTTGACCACCTCCGCAAACTGCGTATGCTCGTCCTCCTGAATCAGGAGGACAATTTAGTAGCGCGCTATCCTGTAGCTTGTATTTAAATTCTCCTCCTTGGTAAGGAGGAGAAAGCCTGGTAAGGCCGGAGAACTTATCAGGCAGAGGTGGTTGTCAGCCAGAATACGTATCCGCACAGACGCGATAATCAAACTATTGCCGTACAGTTACCCTACTTATAAGCTATAGCCGCACTGTAAGGGCCCATTAAATGCACTACTTCTGTGCGTTTAAAGCCGGCTTCTTTTGTCCACTTATCAAAATCAGCCCCTGTATAGTCGAAGGCAACGCCAAACTCAATAAGCATATTTAAGGACATCATTAAGCCGAATACGTTTTGTTTACGGTCGTCATCAATAAGGGCTTCAATAGCTATAAATGCGCCGCCCTCCGGCAAAGCGTTATAGGCTTTGCGGATAAGCATCATTTTATTCTCCAGGTCCCAATCATGCAGTATCATACCCATGGTAATTACATCAGCCTTGGGGAAGTCATCTTTAAAGAAATCAACTACGCCTGTATTAACCCTGCCCGCCATACCCTGTGCGGCAATATATTCCTTTGTAATTGGCTCAACGGGCGGTAAATCAAGTGAGGTGCATTGCAAATGCGGGTGGTGCTTAGCTACCTGAACACACAGCACACCGGCAGCGCCGCCAACATCAATTAAGGTTTTATAAGGGGCAAAATTTACTTTTCGAGCAAGCGCCATAAAATTACCGGTGCTAATGCCTGCCATAGCATTTACAAACTGCTTTAATCTGTCGGGGTCGGCATACAACTCTTCAAACATAGATTTGCCCGTTAGCTTAATTTCATTTTGAGGCTTACCTGTTTTAAGGGCATCGTCAAGGTCTGCCCAAAAGCGGTAAAGGCGGTCGTTTGCCATTTCCAATATGCCGCCTATGTAGCTGGGTTTATTGCGGTCTAAAAACAGTTCAGTTTCTGCGGTATTACTATATAAAGCAGTTTCCAGCAAACCGCTGCGTTGCAGAAAGCCCAGGCCCGTAAGCCCATCTAAAAAATCATAAACACCGCGCGGGTGCAGCCCCAACTGCTGTTGAATCTCCTTAGCTGATAACTGCCGATTGCCTGATAGGGCGGTAAACACACCAAGTTTAACGGCGCTCAGTAAAGTTTTAGAAGCAAAAAAGGCCATGCCCGTTTGCATAATATTGGCAGGTGTAATTTCGCCTGCTTGTGGTGTTTGGTTGCTCATGTGCGTTGGTTTAGGTAGCTCAATTTAAGAAAGATGAAGGATTATTTTTTTTAATTATAAAACCTAAACAGCCCACACCACCGGTCGGGTTACGTCAATTGAGTCCAAAGGCTTCATGAATTAATTCTCCTATCTTCACCG
>CAZUHU010000104.1:0-533 GCA_964620645.1 uncultured Chitinophaga sp. | reverse complement strand
TATGGGGTAATTTGGGTGTTAGCGATTTAGAGCGCACCAGCAGGTTTTATACTGCCTTAGGCTTTAAGCCAAGCGGGCCGGCTAACCAGGAATTAGTAGCTTTTAGCTTTGGCGAGGCCAATTTTGTTATCTGCTTCTTTTTGAAAAACGTATTGGGTAACAACATTAAAGCCGATATGGCCGATACCACGAAAGTGAACGAAGTAATTTTCTCTATTTCGTGCACCGGTAAGGAGGAAGCGGATAAATGGGCTAAGGAAGTAGAACCTGCCGGCGGAAAGCTTATCAGCCAACCGGAAGGTTTTGGCCCGGGTTACTACGGCTTTATCTTTGCCGACCCCGATGGCCATCGCTTTAATGTGTTTTATATGCCGGGCTTTTAAATGTTGTATTGCGCTTAAACTGCGATTTAACATCTATCTTATTTTTACGGAATACCAACTTTTTTTCATGGCGGTTGACGGTTTAGCTTCGCGCTAAAATTACAACTATGAAACGCCTGCTTATTGCCGTTTTTTTATTGTCAGCTTTAA
>CAZUHU010000103.1:4820-13320 GCA_964620645.1 uncultured Chitinophaga sp. | reverse complement strand
AGGGTAGCTGTTGCCTACTACGTTTCCGTTTTTGGTCCACTGTACGGTGTAAGGGCTGGTACCGCCATTAGCTGCAATGCCGGTTATAGAACCGTTGCTTTGATTACAGCCGGGGTTGGTAACAGTTATGCCCGATGCATCAATAGAAGGTGGAGCAGGCAATGTAAGCGTAACTGTTTTCACAATGCTATCGCCGGTACCGGCTATTGAATCGCGAAGCAGTACGTTGTTGATGGCAACAGATGGGTCAGTACCCGCACCATCATCATCATTAATCCAGTTAAAACGTATTTTAAAGTTAGCGATGTTGTTAGCGCCTGCAGGCAGGTTATAGCTACGCTGTGTCCATTTACCCTGTCCGCCGCAACCGGTGTTGGTTGAACGTAAAAGCGGATCGAGCGAGGTGTAGCTGGTGCCGCCGTTTAAGCTGTAAAGCGAGCTTCCCAAATCTTTATTGGTTTGCCCGTTGCCGATAAAATCGTACTGCAACACCAGGTTAGTAGCGCCTGCGGTATTAATGTTAGGTGAGCTGGCCGCCATGCTGGTAGTAGTGCAGTAAATAAGGCCGGGGAAAGAAGCGCAAAGGCCTGCTGAACCGGCATCGTAAGCCGCGCCGGTGGCAGCCTGTGAAACGCTGGTAATAAACAAAGTGCTATCGTTGTTGCCGCCAACGCCACAACCCGGAGGTATCACACCGCCTTCATCATCATTTATTGCCCAATAGTTATGGTCGGGGTCGTTTGTACCGGTGGAGGTGTTCAAAGTCCATGCACTGGTATTGGCAACACCTTTAGGCGTTTTCGGATCGAAAGTTTCAAAATAAATAGTATCCCATACGGTAGCAGCAGCCGAGTAAACGGTTACCGTGTAAGTGCCGGCACCAAGGCCGTTAATGCTTTGGGTAGTAGCGCCGGTGCTCCACTTATAGGTGTAGCCGGTTCCACCACTTGGCGTTACCGATGCCGTGCCGCTATTGCTGGCGCAGGTAGGGTTAGTGCTGTTGGTAGTAGCCGTTAGCTGCGCATTGGCTATACCACCCGTTAATAGAAAAAGTAAAAAGAGGAAAACAGGTAGAGTTTTTTTCATAATTGCTGAGGTTTGAGCCACAATATACACACAGCAGTATTATTCTCAAATAGTATTTGTGCTTATCAGCTTTGCTGTATCAGCACGATGCGTAAATGCATTACTACAGCTTATACGGCAGAAAGCATTTAATCCTTACGCTGCGCGCGCAGCATCTCAGCAAATCCCCAGCCTTTGGCAATAGCATCTACCGCCATAGCTATACGTTTGGCTTTGGTAGGCTCGGTTTTAGCACTGTCAATCCATTTGCTGAAATACCGTTGGTGCGAGCCGGGTAGCTTATTAAACTTCTCCAATGCCTTAGGCTCATCTTCAAGGCAGGCAATAAAATCGGCATTCATTTCAAAAGGGGCCGCATCCACCTGCAACTGCACGCTAAGTTGTGCGCCTTTACGCTTACCTATCTTTTTGCGGAGGTCGGCATTGAGCGGCATAATGAACTCACCACCACCCATAGGTATTATCGCCACACCTTTAATGGTATGGGTATCTAACTTCCCCTTTACGCGGTAAGATGTTTTTACGCCGGGGTTTAATTTTTCGGCAAGGTCGGGGGGTATTACAAAGTATGTCCAGCCGGTTTTTTCACCTTGTTCATCAAACTTTAAAATGGTAGTAGTGTATTTAATTGGCATCAGCACCGCTTATGGCGCTAAAGTAATAAGGCGGCTTACATCAGGCAATAAAGCGGGTGTAAACCCAATAAGCCGCTGTAGAGCAGGCCGCTGTTAAAAACGCACCCCAAATCATATCAATTACCACAATACTTAAGGGCCATTTGGCAATGGTAGCCATATTGGTAAGGTCGTACGTGGCATAGCACAAAAAGCCGAGCAATGCTCCGTTCATTATCACCCGGGTTATGCTGGTGCTTTCAAGGCCGGGTAACAAAACGAAGTATAAAATACCCGCAATGTAAATAAGGTAGAATATAACAGCAGCCGCCCAGTTTACCTTGTCGCTTAAAATAAAGCCCAGCTTTTCGCGGTAAAGGTTTTTAGCCACCACACCCAGCCAGGTAAGGTCTATAGCAAAAAAGAAAACAAGGGTAAGGGCATAAAGTATAAGATAGCGTACCATAACAAGGTGTTTAAAGGATAACGTGCGTAATGCTTATAAAGTTCATATTTAAATTTCTGAAATGAAATTACATTTAGCCTTATGAAGCGCAAGCACTTCATTTACTCCGGCTCGCTGGCGGCACTAAGCCTGCTGCCATTAAGTAGTTGGGCGTTACCCACCGGCAACAAAAGGCCGGCTATTGGCAAACGTAAGTTCAACAGCCCTGCCATTGAAGCCATTATTGAGGAGATAAAACAAAACGTAAGTGATACGGAACTGGCAACCTTGTTTGAAAACTGTTTCCCCAACACGCTGGATACCACCGTTGATTTTGAAATGAAAGACGGCATACCTGATACTTACGTTATAACGGGTGATATTGATGCTATGTGGTTGCGCGATTCATCGGCGCAGGTAAACCCATACATTCCCTTCTGCACAAAAGATGAAAAGTTATCGCTGATGATAGAAGGGCTGATACGGCGGCATAACCGCTGCATTTTGTTAGACCCCTACGCCAACGCTTTTTACAAGGATGAGAACAAGGTAAGCGAGTGGAAGAACGACAAAACAGAAATGAAGCGCGGCGTGCACGAACGCAAATACGAATTGGATTCGTTGTGCTATCCCATCCGCTTGGCTTACCGTTTCTGGAAAGCCACAGGTAACAACAAACCTTTTAATGCGGAATGGCTGAACGCCATGAAACTGGCCGTTGAAACTATGCGTACGCAACAGCGCAAAAACAACAAGGGACCATACAGCTTTCAGCGCAATGGCGGTGCAAAAACCGATACTTTAACCTACAACGGTTACGGCCCCGATGTAAAACCCGTGGGCATGATTTGCTCGGCCTTTAGAAACAGCGATGATGCTTGTACCTATCTGTTCAACATACCTGAGAATTTATTTGCCGTAGTGGTGCTGCGCTATTTGGCGGAGATGCTTACGGCCCTGCACAGCAGTGAAACTGCTTTCAGCAAAGAATGTTTAGCGCTGGCTGATGAAGTGGAACAAGCGGTTAAAGAGCATGGCACTATCACCCACGGCAAGTTTAATAAAATGTATGTGTACGAATGCGATGGCATGGGCAATAGTTTATTGATGGATGATGCAGGCATACCAGGTTTAATCTCCATACCGTATTTGGGCTACGGCACTACGGCCGATGAGCATTACATTAACTCGCGCAGTTTTGCCTTATCACCTGCTAATCCTTACTTCTATAAAAGCGAAAAGTTTGAAGGCACCGGTAGCCCACACCTTGCCTGGAAAAATGCCGAAATGATTTGGCCGCTGGGTATTATTATGCGCGCACTTACTTCTAACCGCAATGAAGAGATTAAAAAATGCCTTGCCATGCTCAAAGCCTGCCACGCAGGCACCGGCTTTATGCATGAGGGTTTCAATAAAAACAACGCAGCGGATTTTACGCGCCATTGGTTTGCCTGGGCCAACACTTTATTTGGCGAATTGATTTTGGATATCTACTATAAAAACAGAAGTTTACTACAGCAATAACCACCCACCCGAGTATGAAGAAATTACGTGCCTGTTTTTACCTGTGCCTTTTGGCGCTTGGCAGCTTTGCCCAAAAAAATTACACCCAATATGTTGACCCCTTTATTGGTACCGGCGGCCACGGGCACACCTTTCCCGGGCCTACATGGCCCTTTGGCATGGTGCAGTTGAGCCCCGATACACGCCTTAAAGGTTGGGATGGTTGCAGCGGTTACCATTACAGCGATAAGGTGATTTATGGTTTTTCGCACACGCACTTAAGCGGCACCGGTTGTAGTGATTATGGCGATATACTATTGATGCCTACTACCGGCAAAGTAAAATTCAGCAACAAAAAATACAGCAGCAGTTTTAAAAAGGAAAATGAAAAAACCGAAGTGGGTTATTACTCCGTAGTGCTGGATAAACCAAAAGTGAAAGTGGAGTTAACGTCCACGCTTCGCACGGGCTTTCACAAGTACACTTTTCCAAAGTCATCATCATCTAACGTACTGCTGGATTTAACCCACCGCGACTTTGCTAAAAAGGGCGAGATAACCATTACCGGCGATAACGAAATTAGCGGCACACGCATAAGCAAGCAGTGGGCTGATAACCAGATCCTATACTTCGTTATTCAATTCAGCAAGCCGTTCAAAAAATTTGGTATTGCTAAGGCCGATGCGTTGAGCGAAGGCAGCCGCCATGATACCGGCAGCCTTTTAAAGTGTTACGTAAGTTTTGAAACCGAAGAGGGAGAAGTGATTTATGCCAAAGTGGGCATATCAGCTGTTAGTGTTGAAGGTGCCCGTGCCAACCTGTTAGCCGAAAACCCGAATTGGGACTTTGAAAAAGTAAGAGCGCAGGCAGTTGAGGCCTGGAACAAAGAATTAAGCCGCATTGAGGCAGAAAGCAAAGACCCTAAAGTGTTGCGCACTTTTTACACCGCCCTTTACCATTGCATGGTAAGCCCTAACACGTACATGGATGTTGACGGCAAATACCGTGGGCGCGATTTTCAGGTGCATACAGCGCAAGGCTATACCTACCACACCGTGTTTTCTTTATGGGATACCTACCGGGCCCTGCACCCTCTGCTAACCATAATTGATAAAAAGCGCACCTCTGATTTTGTGCAAACCTTTATTGCGCAATACAAAGAAGGTGGCCGCCTGCCCGTATGGGAACTAAGCAGCTGCGAAACCTGGTGCATGATTGGTTACCACGCCATACCGGTAATTACTGAGGCCATAATGAAAGATGTGAAAGGTATTGACGCGGAAAAAGCGTACGAGGCTATGAAGTTCAGCGCTATGGAAGATAAAAATGCGCTGAAGAGTTATAAAGATAACGGATTTATTAAATATATGGATAACGACCAAAGCGTATCGCGTACGTTAGAATACGCGTACGATGATTGGTGTATAGCTATGGTAGCTAAAAAGCTGGGCAAGGAAGAGGACTACCGCTACTTTATACAACGCGCACAGGCTTACAAAAAATTGTTTGACCCTTCAACGGGTTTTATGCGCCCAAGGCAGGAAAGTTTCCTCACGCCATTTGACCCTTACGAAGTAAACAACCACTTTACTGAGGGCAATAGCTGGCAGTATTCTTTTTATGTGCCGCAGGATATAAGCGGGCAAATGAAACTATTGGGCGGCAAAGAAAAGTTAGCGGCCTTTCTTGATTCGTTGTTCCATGTGAGCTCTAAACTTACAGGCCACAAACAGCCCGATATTACAGGCATGATTGGCCAGTACGTTCACGGCAACGAGCCAAGCCATCAAATTGCATACGAATACAACTACGCCGGCCAGCCGTGGAAAGCGCAATCTATGCTGCGCCGCATTATGACCGAGATGTACCGCGACCTGCCCGATGGGCTTGCCGGTAATGAAGACTGCGGCCAAATGAGCGCCTGGTACGTGCTTAGCGCTATGGGCATTTATGCCGTATGCCCCGGCAGCGATCAGTATGCTATCGGCAGCCCTGCGCTGGACAAGGCAGTTATCCATTTAGAGAATGGTAAAACATTTACCATAACTGCAGGAAACAACAGCGCTGCCAATGTTTATATACAAAGCGGAAAACTCAACAACGTTAACTACTCTAAATCGTACCTTAACTATGCCGACATTGCCAATGGCGGCGTGCTTGATTTTACTATGGGCTCAAACCCTAATATGAACTGGGGCAGTAGTGATAAGGAAGTGCCGGTAAGTAAAATTGAGTAACCGCTTTATTCTACGAACAACAAGGGTTTCATACTTTTGGTGTGTATGATAAAAATACGCCTGTTTTTTGTCCTCTTTTCATTTTGGTGCGGCACCGGTATTGCGCAAACCGTTCAAAACCCGCTTCAATACGTTAACCCCTTAATAGGTACCGCCGGCGTTTGGTTTTATGGCCGTACTACGCCTTTCGTTACACCACCCTTTGGCATGACCAACTGGACCGCCTGCACCCGCAACAGCAGCATTGGCCTTTCGGCCTACAAATATCTCGATAAGCACATTATAGGTTTCCGTGGTACGCATAAACCGGCTATGTGGATGGGTGATTACGGTTACGTATCTATTATGCCCGTTGCAGGAGAAAGTGAAAAAAACCAAACTACGCACCGCGCTTCGTTCAGCCACCATAAAGAAATTACACGGCCCGATTACTATGCCGTTGAACTAAACCCCTCCAATGCCAAAAAGAAAATAGGTGTGGAGATTACTGCCACTGAACGCTGCGGCATCTTTCGCATTTCATTTCCAAAAAACGAAAGCCATTACCTGTTTATTGAAGCCAGCCAGCAATCTCAATTTAACGGATGGATAAACATCGACACTGTTAAAAACGAAATTACCGGTTGGAATGCCGACCGGCAGAGCGCGCATTTGGGCCCGCCGCTGCCCAACTTTAAAGGCTACTTTGTATTGCAGTTCAGCCAGCCCATTAAGAATTATGCCACCTGGCTAAACAATGCCTTTACCGAGGGCAATACACTGCAGCAAGGCGATGCCTGCGGGGCAAGGGTGTCGTTTGCCGAAGATACCTTAGTGGTTAGAATAGGTACCTCATTTATAAGTTTAGACCAGGCGCACGACAATCTTGACCACGAAATACCTTTTGGGTTCTTTAACCTTGTTCAGGAACAAACCGCCTTTGTATGGAACAGTTACCTTGAGCGCTTTGGAATAGAAGGTGCAACCGAAAAGCAAAAACATATTTTTTACACGGCCATGTATCACAGCCTGTTGTTTCCACGAAAGTTTTCGGAAGATGGCCGCTACTACAGCGCTTTTGACGATGCAGTGCACGAAGGTGCAAGTTATAACGATTATTCGTTATGGGATACCTATCGCGCCGAACACCCCCTGCTTATACTGGCCGCACCACAGCTTGTACCGGGCATGATGCAGAGCCTTATACAAATGGGTAAGGAAGGCGGCTACATGCCCAAGTGGCCTAACCCCACTTACACCGGCATAATGATAGGCACCCATGCCGATGCGGTAATTGCCGATGCCATAGTAAAAGGCGTAAAGGATTTTAATACCAAAGAAGCATACATGCAGTGCTACAAAGATGCGTTTGTACCTTCCGGCAACGATAGTTGCAACCGCTGGGCCGACCGTGCATTGTGGTGCGGCAGCCCCGAAGCACGCAGCGGGCTAAGCTGGTATATGAAGCTGGGGTATGTACCGGCAGATAAAACGAATGAATCGGTTTCAAATACGCTGGAAGGCGCTTACGATGATTTTTGCGTGGCACAGGTGGCAAAGTCTGTTGGCCGGATGCAAGAATATGATACCTTAATGAACCGCAGCCGGAATTACCGCAACCTATACAACCCCAAAACAGGATTTATGGCACCGCGGCTTTCTAACGGCCAATGGTCTGAGCATCGCCGCGAAGGCTTTACTGAAGGTGGCCCGTGGACCTACCTGTTTGCTGTGCAGCACGATATACCGGGCCTTATTGATTTGATGGGCGGCAGAGAAAAATTTATTAAACGCCTTGATAAAAACTTCCGCCTGCCGTTTACCTATTGGCACGAAAATGAGCCCGGCCATCATTATACTTACCTGTACGATTATGCCGGCGCCGCATGGAAAACACAAAAACGCGTAGCCCATTACCGCAACATTAAATACAAGGCTAAACCTCATGGCTTAACCGGCGATGAGGACTGCGGACAAATGAGCGCCTGGTATATTTTCAGTGCGTTGGGCTTTTACCCCGTAACACCCGGTACCGATGTGTATGCCATAGGTACGCCTCAGTTTGTAAGAACACACCTGCGCCTTAACCCTACGCAACCTGATGTTCAGCTTGATATAGTAGCCGTGCATGTTTCCAGGCGTAATAAGTACATACAATCTGCCACACTTAACGGTAAAAAGCTCACTGAACCTTTTCTGCACCACGCCGACCTTGTAAATGGCGGTGTGCTGATTTTTGAGATGGGGCCAAAGCCGAAGAAACAATGGTAGCATTTACCAACAAACGCAGTTACGCTGTTTTGCAATAAAAAAGAAGGCCGGATTGCCCGGCCCCCTATCCATTAACTAAAGACTTGCGAGCTGTTCCCGCTCATTTTGCACCAGTATCATTTGCACCTGAACTAAATCGGTAAGCATGTTGGTTACACGTACGTTGTCATCTTCCAGCACTGTGCCTTCCACCGGTATTGGGTTTAGGCCTTTGCCTGCCGCTACTGTCTTATTGTAATCGGCTACAGCCTTGCGCAGTTTTACAAAGTTATCGGTGGCCTCGCTTCCCTCCCGGAAATAAATATTCACCCAGGTTTCAGTAAGCACGGTTGTTTCTGTATTAAAGTTGTAGGGTATAACTGGCT
>CAZUHU010000103.1:0-4720 GCA_964620645.1 uncultured Chitinophaga sp. | reverse complement strand
CCGCTTATAAAGTAAATGGGTAAAAACACGCAGCCCATAAGCACTACTACCGAAACACCCATAACATTAGCGCCGGGCCAATACATTATCTTAAACAAAATGGCCATACTAAACAGCATAGCTGCAATTGTGGCCAGGGCATAAATTATGCGGTCGCGCAGCACGGTATTCTCTCTTATTTTAAGCAGAAATACCAGGGGAAGAAACATAAGGCTGAACATCGTTATGCCACATACCAGGTTTATTGAAGCGCCCGGCCAGTGCATAAACTTTAAAAATATACCCACCGTTAACAGCAGGGCTGATAAGCCACCGCTTATTATCATTGCTTTTTTCATGGTGTAATAGTTTTTGTAGGTTAATAAAAGCTCCGCCTCCTCTTCTATTTCGCTTAGCCGGTGCTTGTAAAAAGTTTTAAGCGTTTGCTGATAGAAGCTTTCAAAATCGCCATCGGGTTCCAGTTCGCGCTCAACAATGCAACAAATATGATCGAGGAGGTTAAGCTGCAGGCTCTCCGTTTTAACGCCACGTGCACGTATGTCGTTAAGTATTCTTTCAATTTGTTGTTCGCTAAGGCTGTACATTAAGCACCCTGGGTTTTTATGTCCAATAGAAATTTCATGGTATTCATAAAGTCGGCCAACTCGCTCACTTTTTCATTGGCTTTGGTTTTACCGGCTTTGCTAAGGCTGTAATATTTACGCACCCGCTTGCCTATGTATTCCGTTTCTGTAACCAGCAAACCATCACTTTCCAATGCGTGCAGCGTTGGGTAAAGCGCTCCTTCGGTTATCTGTATTTTATCGGTGGTAAGCTGCTTTACCTTTTGCGTTATTTCATAACCATACATGCGCTTGTTATCGGCTAACAATTTCAGCACAATGGTTTTTAAAGTCCCTTTTATCAGTTCAGATGAATATATCATACCTAACGTTCTTATGTATAACGCAATAATACATAAGAATATTATGTATTTGCAAAAAGTGCAGAAAATAATTTGTTAAAAGCTCAGCTGTGGGAGAGATATAGGAGCCGGAAAGCCCGATTACTTTGGTGGGGTATTATGATTACTATTGCATAAACTATCTAAACCTTCTACCCATATGAAAAAAGTAACCGGCCTTGGTGGCGTTTTTTTTAAATGCCAAAACCCGAAAGACATGAATGAGTGGTACGCCAAAAACCTTGGCATTGCCGTTGGCAATTATGGCGCCACCTTTGAATGGCGGCATGAGGACAACCCCGATAAAAAAGGCACCACGGCCTGGTCTACCTTTCCTGAAACCACCAAGTATTTCAACCCTTCTACCAAACCCTTTATGATAAACTACCGGGTAGAGAACCTGGTGGAACTGATGGAAGAATTAAAAAAGGCAAATGTTACTATAGTTGATGCTATTGCTGAATACGACTACGGCAAATTCCTGCACATTATGGACCCCGAAGGCAACATCATTGAGTTGTGGGAGCCAAAGGGTGAATAGCTTAAAGGTTTTCACCCTTCGACTAGCTCAGGGTGACACATTACTTACATAGCCTTACATTACCTTAATCACCCTTCGACTAGCTCAGGGTGACATAAAACACATCTAATAAAGCTCACTTACTGTTTTAGTATGGTGTCCATTGTGGTAAATGGTAAAGTATAACAGCTCGCGGGCGGTTAGCTTACCCAATACCGGGTGTGCAATGCGGTAGGTGTCCAGTTGCTCTTCGGTCCATTTATCAGCAACGGCATTAGCCAGTTTATCGCGGTATTTTTGCAGGCTTTCAATTATGCGCTGCTTTTCGTAATTCGTTTTAGCAGGTACGTAAACGCCGCTTGCCTTTGCACCATCATTCAACTTGCTTAAATAAAAATCTACTACCTGCTGATAGCTGCGCGAACCATCTTTGGTTTTACCATACAACAGCGCAGGTGCAATTTTAGGCAGGGTGTAAGCCATGCAGGTCATCTTTGCTGAAACACCCAGGTGCGCCATATTCTCCCCGGCAGTCCACTTGCTGTTTTTGCTAACGTTAAAGTTGGCTTCGCTTACTTTTTGGGTAGCGGCAATGGCATCATCAAAAGAAGCCTTCAGCTTACTTACAATTTCCTGTTTGTTCATATACTAAAAGTAAAGGATTAATATCTAACGGTGTTTGGCTGGCCAAGTGCAGTAAGGCAGCACTGCCAAAGCTTGTCGGCCGTTTTATCCCAACTGAATTTTTGCAGTTGTATTCTGCCCTTTTCAATCAATTGCTGCCGGACGGCTTTATCTACATACAGGTGCGACATAGCTGCACCAATTTCAGAAACGCGGTATGGATTAACCAACATGGCAGCATCGCCGGCGGCTTCAGGCATGCTGGTAATGTTAGAGGTAATTACCGGCACATCGCAGCTCATAGCTTCAACAATAGGTATTCCGAAACCTTCAAACAGTGATACATACACCATAGCATAAGAAGCAGCCACAATATCCCCTAAATCAGCAGGGGGCACATGGCCAAGAAAAATCACATCCTGTTTAAATTGCATGTTAGCGTGGGCGTAGTCAACGTCTTCAAAATCCCAGGCTTTGCGGCCAACTATAACCAGCTTTAAATCGTTTGGTGTATCCGCTTTAAACTTATCGAAGGCCAGCAACAGGTTGGCCACGTTTTTACGCGGGTGTATACTGCCTACATAAATAAAGTAATCGCAGCCATTGGTGTATTGCTGCTTAACTTTTGCCCGGGCAGATTCGCTAATGGGCTTGTACACCTCTTTAGCGCCATTATACACTACATCAATTTTATCAGGCGCAATACCATAGTGGCTTACAATGTCTGCTTTGGAAAATTCCGACACCGTAGCCAGCCGCATTGCCTTTTTTGCAAAGCGGGGCAGGTAGTACTCGTAATACTTCAGCGTAATAAAAGGTATCTGGTCTTTAAAATGTTCGAATGATAAATCGTGCATTACCACCACCTGCGGCACATGGGCTCCCAGGCAAGCGTAATTATCCGGCGAAAGAAAGAGATCTACTTTGTTGCGCTTTAACCAACCGGCAACCGACACTTCAAACCACCACCACCACAAAAAAGGATGGCGCGCCTGCGGATGCAACACTACCGGCTTTACGTTTGGCCCGAAAATAAATTCACTGTCATAAGCACGGTCGAACAAAAAGTAGAACTCAATTTCAGGATGGCTTTGCGTAATACGCTTAAGGCTTTCGTAGGTAAACAGCCCCACCCCTTCCAGTTTGTTTTTAATAAGGAAGCGTGTGTTTACGGCTATTTTTTTCGGTTGGGCCAAGGCGTACGGATATTTCACAAGTATACCAATTCCTTCTAAAACACGGGGTTACACTAAATCTCTAATTTTAACGTTCTTCGCTGCCAATGCGCAAAAAGTTTGCCTTTAACCTGTTAATGCTTTTGGCTGCTAACCTGCTGGTTAAGCCATTCTGGATATTCGGTATAGACCGGGTGGTGCAAAACCGCCTGGGGCCCGAGGCTTACGGCACTTACTTTGCGGTGTTTAACTACACCTTCATCTTCAGCATACTGCTTGATTTTGGCATCAACAACTTTAACAACAGGGCTGTATCGCGCAATAACCGCCGCATGGGCGAGTATTTGCTGAACCTGTTGTTTTTAAAATTTGTATTGGGCATCTTTTATTTCGCCTTTACCTTTTTAACGGCACAGGGCGCAGGCTTTAGCGCCGCCCAGTTACAGATGCTGTTGTTTTTAGCCATTAACCAGATACTGCTTTCGGCCATACTCTACTTCCGTTCCAACATTGCTGCCCTGCAACTTTTTAAAACGGACTCGGTTATTTCAGTGCTGGACCGCCTGCTTACTATTATATTTTGTTTGGTTGTAATGTATGGCGCAGCGTTTAAGGATAGCTTTAATATACTGTGGTTTATTTATGCCCAAACGGCCGCCCTGCTTATAACGGCTATTGTTGCCTTTGTAATTGTTGCCGGCAAAACGGCTGTGCAGTGGCAGTTGTGGAAGGTGCGCTACAGCCGTATGATACTATTAAAAAGCGCACCCTTTGCACTGCTTACGTTGTTGATGGGCATTTACTACCGCATTGACGGCGTTATGCTGGAACGTATGCTGAACGATAAGGGGCTTGAAGCAGGCATTTATGCTGCGGCCTTCCGCTTGCTGGATGCAGTGAACCAGTTTGGTTACCTGTTTGCTACCTTGCTGCTACCGCTGTTTGCCTCTATGATACGCCGTAACGAAAGCGTGAAGCAGTTGGTGCGCTTTAGTTCTGAGTTAATGTTTGCCGGCAGTGTGGCTATTGGTGTTAGCTGCTACTTCTACCGTGCTGAAATTATGAACCTGCTTTACCACCGTAACGATGCTTACTGGAGTACCATATTCGGTTGGTTGATGCTGAATTTTATACCGATGAGCAGCGTGTATGTGTTCGGCACCCTGCTTACTGCCAAGGGCAGTTTAAAAGCGCTTAACTTAATTGCCGTGTTGGGTGTGGTGGTTAACGTTGCTCTTAACTTGTACCTTATACCACATTACGGTGCACTAGGCGCAGCCTGGGCAACATTTGTTACGCAAGTAATTGCTGCAGGTGCCCATATTTATGTAGCGCAAAGGCAGTTTCCGTTGCAGTATAGTACAAACGATGTTTTAAAAGTTACCGGCTTTTGCGCTATTACGGTTGCCGCGCTTATAGGCCTGCAGTATTCCCCCCTTCAATGGTTTGTTAACCTTA
>CAZUHU010000102.1:0-13387 GCA_964620645.1 uncultured Chitinophaga sp. | reverse complement strand
TTTACCTTTCCGCGGTATGGTTAGTGATATTTTGAAGAAATACCTTGATGCTATTTACAAGGTGTAATTAGAGGTTACTGGTTGGGTACAGGTCGTTCATTACGCTGTCGCTCTGCGTTTCTTCATCCTGCGTGCCTATTAGTTTTTCAAATGCAATAAAAACCGCTATCATACTTACCGGCACGGTAACCAGCAGGCCTATGCCAAAGCATATCAAGCCGGCAATGTTCAACAGCATTATCAGCAAAAAGAACACAAAGTAGTCTCCCCATTGCTTGCTTACAAACTTGCGGCCGCGCTCCAGCGTATTCCAATAGCTGCCATCAAACAAAAAGTAGGCGAAGTAATTCATAAAGGCATAGGCTATGGCCAGGTAAAAGCCCGGTAGTATAAGGCAGATAAAACCCAGTATAATCATTAAGCCGCCCAGCAGGTTGGTTACAAACAACTCGGTAATTTTATTGAAGCCTTTAAAGAAGTCGCTGAACTCGTAAGGCTCTCCACGCATAATTTTACGCACTACCAACGCTAACCCTATGCTTAAGCAGGGCGATATGGCAATATTGGCAAACGAACCCATAGGTATAAGCCCGATGCCTATGGTAATGGCGTAGGTTATAAAAATAAAACCGATAAAGCCGCCGGGGTATTTCTTGAAAATTTCCCATGCCTCCGAAATGTATTGGCTGCCTTCAACACGGTAGCCTTCCGTGGTCATGCGTTGTATCTTGTCGTACTTGGCTTCAAGGTTTTGCATAGTGGTTGCTTTTGCGCAATATAGAAAGTATTGTCCGCTTCGGAAAGCTTTGCACTCGTTCGGCAGTACAGGAACCGGCTTTTCTGTTCCAAAGTACCTCCTTGCCCTTCTGTATTTTCCTTTTATTTGAGGCAGTATGAGTATTACAGCCCGCCAAATTATCGAATCTATCCCTTCGCGTTTCAGGCCCGAAAAGTCAAACGGGGTGGTTATCAACTTCCAGTTTCATATTACAGGCAGCGAGGAACTGCAATACACCGTTCTGATAAATAACAATACATGCCTGTTGCAGGCAGGCTTTACGGGCACGCCCGATTGTACCCTGCATACCAAAGCCGATACGTATATAGAATTAGAAAGCGGCAAGGCCAATCCGCAAATGGCATTAATGATGGGCAAAGTGAAGTTGAGCAACATTGCCGTTATGATGCAGTTTGCCAAGTGCTTTAAAAAATTTACAGTTGAAACCTCCGCGTCAACACAGGCTGAACTCAACACTCCGCACTCAACATTCACCATTTCTAAAAATGGGCCGCTTAAGGGAGTAAAAGTTATAGACTTCACACGTTTGTTACCCGGGCCTTTGGCTACAATGTTTCTGGCTGACATGGGTGCCGATGTTATAAAAGTAGAAGACCCCGATAGCCCTGATTATATCCGCGATTTTGAGCCCCGTATCAATGGCGTTAGCATGTTGTATCTTTCGCTTAATCGTAACAAGCGCAGCCTTGCGGTAAACTACCGCAGTACTGAAGGCAAAAAAATGTTACTGGACCTGATAAAGGATGCTGATGTATTAATAGAGCAATACCGCCCCGGCATTATGAAAGAGATGGGCTTTGGTTTTGATGACTTAATACAACTTAACCCCCGCCTTATATACGTATCCATTACCGGTTACGGCCAGCAATCCACAATGGCCATGGCAGCGGGGCACGATTTAAACTATATAGCTGTTTCCGGTAATTTGGGGATAACAGGTGGCGAAAACGGTGAGCCCGCTATTCCGGGTTTTCAACTGGCCGATATTGCCGGCGGCTCCTATGCCGCTATGAATGCCGTTACCGCCGCTTTATACCAACGCGAGAAAACCGGTAAAGGAGAGTGGATTGATGTTGCCATGACGGATGCAGTGCTGCCTTTTACTGTGCTACAGTTTGCCAACTACCAGGGCACAAAGCAAAATACGGGCCGTGGCAATTTTGAGTTAAGCGGTGCGCTGGCTAATTACAACGTATATAAATGCGCTGATGGTAAGTACCTTGCCCTTGGCAGTTTAGAGCCTAAATTCTGGAATGGCTTCTGCCGTAAGGCGGGCCGGCCCGATTGGGCAAACCGTTTTTTGCAGAAGGGAGAGGAGTTGGCCAAACTTAAAGCTGAGGTGCAGGCATTTTTTATAAGCCAAACGCGGGCGCATTGGTTACAGTTTTTTGCCGGGGAGGACATTTGCCTTACTGCGGTAAATGAACTGGAGGAATTAGAACACGACCCTTACCTTACCGGCCGCAACATGTTTCTTGAAAATGAACATGCCGCTGTGGGCAAATACAAAACCATCAATCAGCCTTTAAAGTTTAAAGTGGCGAATTTTGAGAATAACCAAAGTGCCCCGGACCTTGGACAGAACTCGGCAAGCATTTTGAAAGAAATGAATTATACCGATGCGCAAATAGCTGAACTAAAAGCAAAAGGCGTCGTAAAAATGTAAGGATGAGAAAACTACCCCGATTTAAAGCTGCCCTAACCTTAACTTTTTTACTGCTGGCCAGCGGCCTTTTTGCCGGCGATATTGATAAGGCATTTAAAGCCCTTACCAGTGGCGACTATACCAACGCATTAAAGTTTTTGCGCGAGGTTTTAAGTGAACAAAACGATAATGCCGCAGCCAACTATGGTATGGCCCGTTTCTATTCATTTAAGGATAATAAGTCATACGACCTTGACTCGGCCAATTACTACATACTTAAGGCAGCAAAGAAAATACCTATCAACCCTGAGGAAAAGGAGGGAAAGAAGTTTTTATCGCTGGGGGTGCGCGATTACACCATTCAAACCCTGCAGAAGGAAATAAACTTTGAAGCCTACAGCGCTGCTGAAAAAGCCAACACCCTGGAATCGTACCAACACTTTCTTGATTTGTATACTGATCCTCCTTTGCGCGAAAACGCCACCAACTTCCGCAATCAAAAAGCGTACATGCGCGCTATGAGCGCCCAAACGCCGGAAGCAATGGAGGAGTTTATCAAGAAATATCCTGAAGCGGCGGAACTGAATGACGCAAAAGCCAAATACGAAAAACTGGTTTACGAGCGTATGACGCACGATAAAACCTTTGAGAGCTACAAACGCTATTTGGATGAACGCCCCAACGGCGCTTATATAAAGGAGGCCCGCGAACTATACAACGAAAAGTTGCTGGAACACTATAAGCAGAAGAATACCCTTACCGCTTATATTGATTTTACCAATAAGTATAAGGACCATCCGGCTTACAACAGCATACAGGATACGGTTTACCAGCTTTACACTTCCGATAACTCCGTAGAGGCCTACACCAATTTTGTGCGCAACTTTAAAGATAACCGCAACCTTAAAGAAGCATGGGAGCAGCTATATATATTGTATAATGTAGATGCCAGCGAAGCCGTTTACCGTAAGTTTTTAGAGGAGTATCCTGACTATCCGGATAAGGACAGGGTTTATGCCGACCTTGAATTAGCGAAGAAGGAATTACACCCTTTCAGCCGCGATGGTAAATGGGGTTTTGGTTTTCAACCTGCAGGCGACTCTATAAATATCAGCATAGGCTTTGAATACGAAGAAGCTTATGATTTTAAAAATGGCCTTGCTGCGGTGCGTAGCAAGCCATGCACCGAACAGAAGTGCATTTACTACTACATTAACAAAGCTAACAAGCGCGCTTTTTTACCTGAGTTTAACTTCGCGGGCGATTTTGAAAGCGGCCGCGCCATAGTGGGCATGGGTAATTGCGAAACCGGCGATTGTAAATACGGCATTATTGACAAGCGGGGAAAGTTTGTTGTGCCTGCTGTTTACGAGGAGTTAGACGATGCATCGGAAGGCCTGTACATGGTAGCTAAGGATGATAAGTATGGATTTATAAATAGTAAAGGCGATGTGGTTATCAGCCTTAAGTATACTGATGCGTTGCCTTTTAAAGAAGGCCTGGCTGCCGTTGCAATTGACGGCAATTGGTTCTTTATTGATAAAACAGGCGCTCAGAAATTCATCAGCCGTTTTCATGATGTAAGCAGCTTTAGCGAGGGCTTATGCGCTGCCACACAGGACGGCGAGAACTGGGGTTATATTGATATGGCCGGCAACTTTGTAATTGAGGCCATTTATGAATCTGCCGAGGATTTTGAGTTGGGATATGGTATAGTTTCCAAGAAGGAAAAGGACCCCAAGAATAAATCAATGATGATTAGCCAGCGCTACAAAATTGATAAAACCGGTAAGGTTATCGAAAAGTTGACGGCTCCTAAACCTGAGCCTAAAAAGAGTACCAAGCGCAAAGGCCGCAAGTAGGCTACACCAGGCGTTTTAAAATATGCACCAGCACATTTTCTAACTGGCTGTGCTTGCCTTCTGTTTTCAAAAAGGCCTCTAAATCCTTGCGCACTTTCTCCTCTTTATCGGGGCTGGTAAGGTAAGTCTTCTTAAAATCGTCAATTACATCCAGTGCCTCCGCATCCGAAACGCTGTCCACCTTGGCTTTTATCATTTCAATATCGGCAATGCCTGTTTTGCCTTTAATAAACTGCAACTCTTCCTGCGATATGTTGTAGTTCATCTCGGCACAGTACACTAACATAAATGCCAGGTATTCGTTATAACTCCAATTGCTGTGGTTAATGGTCATGGTATCAAAATAAAGAAATAAAAACGGCCGCACTTGCGTGCAGCCGTGAATATAAAAATCTTTAACCTTTAGCTTATTGACCTGGCTGAGGTTGGCCACTTGCCGGAGCAGCCGGTTGTTGCTGCTGTTGCTGGCCACCAAAACCTGATGAAGGGGCAGTTGGGGTGCTCTTCATTTTGTTTACAAGCTCAGTATCGGGTGTAGTGGTGGTTTGCACGGTTGCTTTTTTACCTATAAAAGCACAGGTTAAAAGGCAGAACAGCAATAAGCCTGCTGCAAGGCCCCAGGTAGTTTTTTCAACTACATCTGTAGAGCGGCGTGCACCCAGTAACTGTTGGCCAACACCTCCGAAAGAGGAATTTAAGCCACCGCCTTTTGGGTTTTGAATTAAAACAATAGCTCCTAAAAGTATTCCGGCAACTACTGCAAGAATGGTAACAATAACATACATCATAACTAAATCAGTTTTTTAAGATACTGAATGCGGGCGGCAAATAAATCACTTTTTTCCGGAAATTTCAAAGAAAGCAGCTCGTATGCCTTAATCGCCTTGCTGTACTTGCGCTGGGCAGCATATAGCCCGGCAAGGGTTTCAGTAATCAACGCAGAGTCCAAATCGCCCTGTTTTTCAGTCTTTTTGGTTTCAACAGGCCTATGGCGCTGTTTCTGTTCATCAATAAACTTATCAAGCCCTTTACTATAGTGGGTTTCCTCCTCAACGCGGGTATGCAGGTAATCTACATTGGCATTTTCCAGTATAATACGCTCCAGGTCAATTTCTTCTACCTCATTGCTTTCCAACACTTTGGCGGCATCTTTTACGGTTGATTTTATCGGGAAGGCGTGCAGCCACTCGTCAAATGTATGTGGCTCGTCCAGCGTAATCTCTTCCTCCGGCTCAACTGCGATTTCTTCCTTCGGCGTGGCGGTTTCCTGTTCCTGCACGGTTGCCGTTTCAACCTCTTCGTTAACGGACTCTATACCAATTTCTTCCTCTTGCTCTTGTGCCGGCTCTTCAATTTTAGCTTCTACTGTCGCAATTTCAATAGGCAAAAGTTGCTCCGGTTCAGTTAACGTAACGGTTTCCAACGTTTCGGTACCCGGTGTTTCAACCTCGCTGTTAGTAGCTACAATCTCCTCTATAACAGTTTCGGTTTCAGGCGTAGCGCTTACTTCCGGTGCGCTAAACTCGTTTACAGGCTCTTTAACCTCCGTTACTTCAGGCACAAACGCACTTACGGGTTCTTCCTTCTTTAACTGCTCATGAAAGATGTCGTAAAACAGTTCCCTGCTTTGGGTATAAAGGGCTGCCATCTGTAGCTGCTCATCAAAGCGGGGGTTATTCTCCTGCTGGTATTTTTTGGCCAGCAGCAAATGAGCCTGATGGAAATAGGGGAATTTCTGTACCAACCCTTCCAGTTCAGGGGTGGTAAAGCGGCTTAACAGCTGGTAAAAGTTGTCCTTACTTAATTGCTCCAACACGTGGCAAACTTAGTGTTTTGTTGCAAAAACCGTCATTATTAAGCAATTGCAAAAAGATATATGATAGAAAATTAGTGCGGCAAAACATACAGTTTGAAACAAATCAACGTTTTTTGGTGTAAACTATTGGGTGCCACAAAAGTTGGGTGCATCTTACTTTTACGCTACATTTAAACCAGAAACCAAAAAACCTTAAAATGGAAGAAAATCAAGGAAGCTCAAGTAAAAAAATTTATATCATCATCATCGTGCTGCTGCTGCTGGTTAACGGCTTTGGTGGCTACATGCTGTGGAACGATAACAAGATCAAGAAAGACTTGACTGACCAAAGAACGAAGCTTGAAGGCGAGTATAAGAGCCTTACAGATACATTGGAAATGAAGAAGGCCGAGATTGACCAGATGATTCAAAACGGCAACATTCAGGATAGTACCATTATGGCGCAGCGTGCTGAGTTGGAAGAAAAAGAGAAGCAGATTAAGAGCTTGTTTGCCAAAGACAGACTTGACAAAAAGCAGTTAGACGAGCTTAGAAACCAGATTGCGGCTTACCAGGCTTCTATAGGTGAAATGCAAAAGCGTATAGACGAGCTTACCGCGCAGAACCAGCAGTTAACCGCTGCTAACCAGCAATTAACTACCGACTTAAACTCAGAAAAAGCTACTACCTCTCAGCTTGCTGAGCAAAACAAAGGCTTATCTGCAAAGGTTGAGTTAGGGTCTTTACTGCAACTACGCAATATGGAAGTTGTAGGTATTAAGAAGAAAGGCGGCAGCAAAGAAACTGTTGTTAAGAAGGCAAAACAAACCGAGAGCATCCGTATCACTTTTGAAACCGGTGATAACAAAGTGCTTGATCCGGGTCCGCTTAGCCTGTATGTGCGCATTATCAACCCCAAAGGCGAAACTATTTCTGTAGCCGACCAGGGTTCAGGTACATTTAAAATGGCAGGCACTAACGATGCTACCCAGTTTACTAAAAAGGCCGACCTTGATTGGGACCAGAGCAATAAGAAAGTGGTTATTTACTGGAGCCAGAATGTGCAAACACCCGGCGACTACAAAGTGGAAGTTTACCAAAGCGGTATGCTTGTAGGCGAGGGCCGTGTTGAGTTGAAATAATTGTAATACTTACTATAGAAAACGCCCCGCAGTTAACTACGGGGCGTTTTTGTTTAAAGTAATATACCAATAAAAAAAGCCACGCGTAAACGTGGCTTTATCTTTTACAAGGTTATGATTTCTTAGAAACGCTCTAAACCGCTAAAGTGGAAAGAAGCTTCAAGAGCAGCATTCTCATCACTGTCGGAACCGTGGATGGCGTTGCGCTCAATGTTTTTTGCATACAGTTTGCGGAT
This sequence comes from uncultured Chitinophaga sp., assembly GCA_964620645.1. Lineage (GTDB taxonomy): Bacteria > Bacteroidota > Bacteroidia > Chitinophagales > LD1 > Bog-950. The sequence continues at coordinate 5,908 of CAZUHU010000102.1, read as the reverse complement.
GGTGCCTGCATCAGCCTTCTCAGGGTTGGTAGCGCCAATCAGTTTGCGGAAATCTTCTACCGCATTGTCCTTCTCTAATACAGCCGCTACAATAGGGCCTTCAGTCATAAAGGCAACTAGTTCGCCAAAAAACGGCTTGCTGCGGTGTATAGCGTAAAACTCTTCAGCTTTTTCCTTGCTAAGGCGGGTTAATTTCATTGCCTGTATTTTAAAACCGGCGCCGATTATATGATCAATAATTTTTCCTGAGAATCCATCAGCCACTGCATCCGGCTTAATCATCGTAAGGGTTATGTTTCCTGCCATTTTATGTTGGTTATAGTTTTTTATTGATAAACGGCATCAGCCGTTCAAAATCGTGCGCGAAAATAAGGGGACTTAGCAGTTTTGCAAGGGGTAAAACTGCTTTAAACAGCATTTTTAAGGAAGAATATACCGCAAACCTGCAAAAGCCTTTATCCCTTGGGTAGAGGTAAAGCCGTAGGTAGTGTCAAAACGGTAGTTGTTTGGGTTATCAACCGTTACAAAGCGGTTATAGGGGTCAAATGGCCGCAGTATAGGATCCTTTTGAATGAAGTTGAAGAAGTTTTTGAGCCCTAAGTAAATGTCGAGCCCATTGCTGAATTTTTTGGTGAGTTGAATGTTTTGTATGGTATAAACCGGCGAGTTGGATGGGCGGAAGTCATCCGGCACGGTTACCAGTTTCATAGGGGTTACGAAATTGCCCGTCCAGTCAATAGATAACTGCGGCCCCGGAAAGTTATAGCTTAAATAGAAGTTAGCCACAAAGGGCGGAATATGGGGTGGCGTTACGCGCACAATTTCGCCGTTATCTTCCTCTTCTAATTCAAAGGTGCGCACATAGGTAAAACCAACACCTACCTTTAAAGGGTAGCTAAACGTAAAATCGGCATAGGCATTAAAGCCAACTGCGGTAGCGCCCTTGTTATTGTCATAAATAATCAGGGCCGGGTCAGTATCATAGTCCGGTTCAATATAGTTGAGAAAACGGGTGTAAAACAGCCCTGCATCTATATTCAAAATACCGGCCTTTACCGTTTGCACCCTGGTATAATTAAGGTTGGCGGTAATGGCATATTCAGGCTTTAGTTTCTCCTCAATTTCAATTTTACGCGAGCCGTTCATTGCACCAAAACCTTCGTTTACAACATTGGGCGTTCGGTACCCCGTTCCAACGCCGGCACGCAGCACGTTGTTGTTATCCTTAGAGGTCCACTTATAATTTACACGCGGTGTAAGAACGGGGCCCACATTAGTGCTGTAATCAAACCGGCAGCCGATAACCAGCTTGTGCCATTTGCGGATGCTTAACTCATCCTCCATAAAAAGGCCGCCTATATGTGCCAGCTTCTTATAACCTGTTACCTCTTCATCGCTAAGTGTTGTGTTATCAGTAAAATACTGCGCACGGTAACTTGCGCCCAGCAATAACTCGTTTACTTTATCAATTTGTTTGGCCCAACTTAACTGCGCAAAACCGGCCTGTTGAAATCCGTGATAAGGTGTAAAGCCATAGTTGCCATCCTGTTTGTGGCCCGTGTAATCAAGTAGTATTACAACCCTTTCATTTATCGGTAACTGGTATTGCAGCCCTGCCTGCCATTGGTGGGTGGTTACAGCCTCGCTGTAATAACGGTTGTTTCCGCGCCATTGGCTGGGCAAGGTTTTATCGCCGCCAAAGCGGTCTTCAAACAAATAGCGGGCATATAGGGTAGCTAACTTGCCATCCTTTCGGTTAAGCGACCACTTATTATAAGCACTCACTCTGTTGGTTAGCGGAATATCAAGGAAGTTATCTTTGTTTATATCCCAGCGGTAGTTGAAACTCTCTGCACTAACCGTAAAAAGCCCGGTTACCTTTTTTGCTTTTATCCGGGCGCTTATATCGGCGGCGGCCTCCAGCATAGAAGTTAAAGAAACATTAGCTGCGAAACGCGGCGCCCTGGCGGGGTCTTTGGTTTTAATGTTTATCACACCTGCAATAGCCTCGGAGCCGTATAAGGTGGACGATGCACCCTTTACTATTTCCACCTTATCTACCAAACTCATGGGAAAAGCGTTAAGGGCGTATAGCCCTGCTAAACCGTTTAAAGCCGGTACTCCATCAACAAGAAACAGGGAGTAGTTTCCCTCAAGGCCGTTTATCTGCACGTCTGAGGTATTCGATACGCCATTATCAATATCCGCAAACAGTCCGTTAACGTTCTGCAGGGCGTCAAACAAATTATCGGTAGGGTTACGCTGAAAATATTTGTAACTGTAAACATCCACAGGCGTGGTGCTTTGCAACTTGCTTACTTCCTTAAGGCTGCCTGTTACCACAATCTCCTTCAGGCGCGCGTCAAGGGGCAAAAGCTCAGGGTTCAGCTTTACTGTTGCGTTTTTGCCAGGTAACACTTCGGTGTGGTAGTTCTCGTAACCCACAAAACTAACCTGTAGTTGATAACGGCCTTCGGGTATGCCATCCAGTTGAAACCGGCCTAATGAATCGGCCTGAGTGTTGTAAGATGTTTTAAGCAGGGCCACTACAGCATAGGGCAGTGGCTGTCCATCAGCCGTAACCCTTCCTTCTATCTTGCCTGTTTGGGCAAAAGCCATCCACACACTAAGCACCAGGGGTAGGGCAAGCGCCTTCTTCATCAATGCTAAATATAGTCGGGTGCCGGGTAAAATTCAAGTGCGCCGGCCACTTAAAATAAAAGCTGCTGTTTGTATTGCGTTCTTATTTACTTTCACGACCTAAATTTTTCTGCATGTCTTTTTTTCAGGGTAAAGTAGTTTGGGTAACCGGCGCTTCATCAGGTATTGGTGAGGCCCTGGCTATAGCCTTTGCAAAGCAAAATGCAAAGCTTGTTCTTTCAGCACGCCGTGCCGATGAACTGGAGCGTGTTAAGAAATTGTGCAATCTGCCTGATAGCGATGTATTGATATTGCCTTTGGATGTGGCAGAACACGATAAAATGGAGGCAGCAGCCCAAGAGGTGCTTTCGCGTTTTGGTAAAATTGATGTGCTGGTTAACAATGCCGGCTTAAGCCACTGGTCAAAAATTAAGGATACTAAGCTTGATGTTATTAAGCACATACTGAACGTAAATTTTTTAGGCGGCGTGGCGCTTACCAAGGCCGTGTTGCCGGCCATGTTGCAGCAAAAGGGAGGGCAGATAGTGGTAGTAAGCAGTATACTGGGCAAAATTGTAACAGCCAAGCAGGCCGCTTATAACGCCAGCAAGCACGCCATACATGGCTTTTTTGATACGCTGCGCGCTGAAACAAGTGCCGATGGCCTAAAGGTGTTGATTGTTTGCCCCGGCTTTGTGCGCACCAATGTTGCGGTAAACTCCTTAGACCGCGACGGTAAACCTATAAATAAAAATAATAACATGATAATGAATGGCCTTGAACCATCTTATGTTGCCGAAGAGATTTTAAGCGCTATCCGTTCCGGTAAGGAAGAGATTCTGCTGGCAGGTGCTAAAGAGAAATTCGGCGTATGGGTTAAACGTTTCTTCCCGCTGTTATTTTCAAAATTTATTGCAAATAATAAACTGGCTTAAGTAGTATGTCTGATACTTTTTACTCAAAAGAAAACCTTCGCTTTGTATTGCACGATATGCTGAACGTTGGCTCGTTATGCCAACGCCCTTATTACAAGGAGCATACGCCGGAGAATTTCGATATGATAATTGAGGCGGCCGATTCGCTATCACACAATCACCTGCGCCCGATTCTTTTAGAAATGGATCGTAACCCGCCAAGGCTGGAAAATGGCAAGATAAAGGTGCACCCGAAAATGAAGGAGTTGATGCCCATGTTTGGTGAAGGGGGGTGGATATCCATGTCCGCTTCATACGACCATGGTGGCCAACAAGTGCCTTTTACCATATTGCAGGCAGTGGGCTTTATGATGGCTGCTGCCAATTACAGTACTATGGCTTATCCTTTTCTTACAAATGGCGCGGCGCACTTGATTACTTCTTTCGGTACAAAGGAACTACAGGAAAAGTTTGTGCCTTATATGTACAAAGGCTTATGGCAGGGAACAATGGCGCTAACTGAGCCTCAAGCCGGTAGCTCCTTATCGGATGTGGTAAGTTCTGCCACACCAACCGCCGAAGGCCATTACCTGATCAAAGGCCAAAAGGTGTTTATATCGTGTGGGGACCATGACGGTTGCGATAACATAGTGAACCTTTTATTGGCACGTATTGACGGTGCACCTGCAGGCACCAAAGGCATTTCGCTTTTTGTGGTGCCGCAAAAGCGTATGAATGAAAAGGGTGAGCTGGTATTTAACGATATGCACACTGCAGGCGTATTCCATAAAATGGGTTACCACGGTGCACCAATCGCCCACTTGATAATGGGGGAAAAGAATGATTGCCATGGCTACCTGGTAGGTGAGGAGCATAAAGGCTTGAGTTATATGTTCCAGATGATGAATGAAGCGCGCATAGGCGTTGGCTTACAGGCTACGGCTATAGCGTCAGCGGCGTACTACAATGCAGTTGACTATACCAAAGTGCGTACGCAAGGCCGCAAGGTAACGGAGAAGGACCCGGCGAAACCGCAAACAGCTATTATTAACCATGCTGATGTTAAGCGCATGCTGTTGTTTCAAAAGGCTGTAGTGGAAGGTTCATTTGCATTGGCTATGCAGGCCTGCATGTATTACGACCAATGGCACAGTACAGAAGGAGAGGAGAAGGAAGCTAGCTTCCTGAAACTGGAATTACTTACGCCTATCGTAAAATCGTACCCGGCTGAAATGAGTATACTAACCACCAGCGCGGCTCTGCAATGTTTTGGTGGTTATGGTTACACGAAGGAGTTTATGGCGGAGCTTTTCTTCCGCGAAACGCGCATACATACTATACACGAGGGCACTACTGCCATACATGGTATGGACCTGTTAGGCCGCAAAGTGATGATGAAGGGTGGGCAAGCTACCATGATGTTAATGCAGGAAGTAATGCAGGATGTGGAAAGCGCTAAGAAGTATGCGGCTACAAAAGAGTATGCCGAAGCACTTGAACAAAAGTTGACTAAACTACAGGAGATAACCATGCACCTTGTAGGCGTTGCGCAACAGGAAGGCCCTGAAGCCTACTTAGCTGATGCTACGCTTTACCTGGAGTTGTTTGGCATTATTGCCATTGGCTGGCAATGGTTAAAGCAAGGCGTAAAGGTGGAAGAGTTACGCAAAGCGGAGAGTAGGACTTACACTGCCGAATTTTTACAATCAAAACTGAATGCGTTGCAGTACTTTTTTGAGTATGAAGTGCCTAAAGTTGATGGCTTACTCGTACGTTTAAAGAGTAATAACCGTGTTACGCTAAATGCAAAGGCTGAAGATTTTGTATAGTGCAGCAACAGGCATAAAACAAAAAAGCGGGCCAGTGCCCGCTTTTTTGTTTGCTATAACTTACCATTAGCAGTAGTGCTCAAACACCTTTTTAAGGTGGGCGGCAATAGTAGCTGCATTGTTACCTTCAATTTGATGGCGCTCTACAAAGTGCACCAGTTTGCCATCCTTAAACAGGGCCATAGAAGGCGATGATGGAGGATAAGGCAGGGTATATTCGCGCGCTTTGTTAACGGCATCTTTATCTACACCGGCAAAGGCAGTTACCATTTTAGTTGGCAACTTGGTTGATTCCTGCACTGCTGCCTTAATGGCCGGGCGCGCAGCACCTGCTGCACAACCGCAAACTGAATTAAACACTAAAAACACCGTGCCCTGTGTTTGCGTTAGCGCAATATCTACATCAGCGGCAGTTATCAATTCTTCAAAGCCCACGCTGGTTAAGTCAGCTTTCATTGGGGCAACTAATTCGTTAGGATACATATTCGTATTTTAAATTTTTAAAATTTCAATTTTAGATTTTAC